>CAIZGG010000288.1 GCA_903932425.1 uncultured beta proteobacterium
ACTACACCTCTTTTTCAGATCGAGAAGTGGTCTGTCGTTTGTTGGGTGATGATGCTTGGGCGTTGCTGTTCGACCTGCGTGGCGAGCGCCGCACTGGCCGCTCGGCCCGGATGCTCTACGAGGTGTTGGGTGATATCTGGGTGGTGCGCCGCAACCCCTATTTGCAAGACGACTTGCTCGATAACCCCAAGCGCCGCAAGTTGCTGATCGAAGCCTTGCAACACCGCTTGACTGAGATTGACAAGCGGCGCGTGGGTGACGATGCCGGTCGTGATGAAAAGGTGGCTAACTTACTCGATCGCGCGCGCGTGGCGGTCAAGGCGTTTGAGCAAGAATTTGAGCAAATTGGTCGCTTGCGCCGTCAAGTGCAAAAAACCTTAGGCCGACTTACCGCTCGCGACAACATCAAGTTTGACGGGTTATCGCGCGTGTCGCACGTAACAGACGCGACTGACTGGCGCGTTGAATACCCGTTTGTTGTGCTCACGCCCGATACTGAAGAGGAAATTGCCGGTTTAGTGCGCGGCTGTATTGAACTGGGTTTGACCATCGTGCCCAGGGGGGGCGGTACTGGTTACACCGGCGGCGCGATCCCTCTGACCTGGCGCTCGGCGGTCATCAATACTGAAAAGCTCGATACCCTTGGCGCAGTTGAGCTTATATCTTTGCCTGGGGTCGCAGACCCCGTGGCGACTGTGCGTGCGGGTGCCGGCGTTGTCACTAAGCGGGTTTCCGAAGCCGCCGAACTAGCAGGATTTGTTTTTGCGGTCGATCCCACCTCGGCCGACGCCTCGTGCGTGGGCGGCAATGTCGCCATGAACGCGGGTGGCAAAAAAGCCGTACTTTGGGGTACTGCGTTAGATAATCTCGCCTGGTGGCGGATGGTTGACCCAGAGGGCAACTGGCTTGACGTGACGCGTCTTGAGCATAATCTTGGCAAAATCCACGAGGCTGGGCGTGTTCGTTTTGAGCTGACATGGTCAGATGGTACGGCCCCGGCGGGCGAACGTCCTTTACGCACTGAAATTCTTGATGTCGATGGCGCTGGCTTGCGCAAAGTCGGCTTGGGTAAAGATGTGACCGATAAGTTTTTATCGGGACTGCCTGGCGTACAAAAAGAAGGTTGTGATGGCCTCATCACTGCCGCGCGTTGGGTCTTGCACCGTATGCCTCGCCACACGCGCACTGTCTGCCTCGAGTTTTTTGGTCAGGCGCGTGATTCGATCCCTTCGATTGTCGAAATTAAAAACTACCTTGACGAAACGGGGCGCACGCGCGGTGCGTTGTTAGCCGGGCTTGAGCACCTAGATGAGCGCTACTTGCGCGCGGTGGGCTATTCAACCAAAAGTAAGCGCGGTGTATTGCCAAAGATGGTGTTGTTTGGCGATATCGTGGGTGACGATGAGTCGGCGGTTGCTGCGGCAACCAGCGAAGTCGTTCGGCTCGCGAATACACGCCATGGCGAAGGCTTTATTGCCGTCAGCGCCGAGGCCCGCAAAAAGTTTTGGCTTGACCGTGCGCGCACGGCCGCCATTGCGCGTCATACCAACGCGTTCAAAATTAATGAAGACGTGGTGATTCCGCTTGATCGGATGGGCGAGTACACCGATCATATCGAGCGCATCAATATCGAGCTTTCGATCAGCAACAAGCTTAAGTTGCTTGACGCCCTTGAAGCGGTTTGCGCTGGTGTGTTGCCGGTCGCAAAGCTTGACCGCAGCACCGAAGAAGGCGTGTCGATCGAAGAGGCGCTCAACGAGCGCAAAGTACAGGCACGTGAAGTGCTTGAACGTGTACGTCGGCGCTGGAAATGGGTGCATGACAATCTTGATTTGTCGCTACGGCAAGCGCTCGAGTCTTTCGAACTTTACGGCTTGGGGGCGTTGGCCGATTCGGTGCGCGAACGTCTGAATCATCAACCCACGGCACGTCTGTTTGATGTGGCGCAAGATCGCAGCCTTCGGATATCCTGGAAAAACGAAGTCAAGGCCGAACTGGCAGGCTTGTTTAGCGGCGTAGATTTCGCCCCCGTCATGGCCGAGTTGCAGGCAGTCCATGCGCGCATCTTGAAAAGCCGCGTGTTTGTTGCGCTGCATATGCACGCGGGCGATGGCAACGTGCATACAAATATCCCCGTGAACTCTGACGATTACGAGATGCTTGGCGAAGCCAACGCTGTGGTGGTGCGTATTATGCAAATCGCGCGCGACCTCGACGGTGTGATCTCTGGTGAACACGGCATTGGCCTGACAAAGTACGAGTTTTTATCCGAAAGCGAGCTGGCGCCCTTTCAGGATTACAAACGCAAGATTGATCCAGATAATCACTTTAACGCGGGCAAACTCATGCCTGGGGCAGACCTGCGTAACGCCTGGACGCCAAGCTTTGGTTTGATGGGGCACGAATCCATCATCATGCAGCAAAGCGACATTGGTGCGATCAGTTCTTCGATTAAAGATTGTTTGCGTTGCGGTAAATGTAAGCCGGTATGCGCCACTCATGTGCCCCGTGCCAATTTGCTGTACTCACCTCGCAACAAAATTTTGGCAACCTCGCTGTTGATTGAAGCTTTCTTGTACGAAGAGCAAACCCGCCGCGGAATCAGCTTAAAACACTGGGAAGAGTTCGAAGACGTTGCGGATCACTGTACTGTCTGCCATAAGTGTTACAACCCTTGCCCGGTCGATATTGACTTTGGCGATGTGTCGATGAATATGCGTGCTTTGTTGCGGCGCATGGGTCATAAATCGTTCAATGCCGGCACCTCTGCCGCGATGTTCTTTTTAAACGCCAAAGATCCCGCAACGATCAACGCGACACGACTTGCCATGGTGGGTGTGGGGTACAAGGTGCAGCGCTTTGTACATGACTTGTTTTCAAAGTTTGCACGTAAGCAAACTGCTCAACCCCCTGCAACAGTGGGTAAGCCTGCTGTGCGCGAACAGGTTGTGCATTTTATTAATAAAAAAATGCCTGGTAACTTGCCAAAGCAAACGGCGCGCAAGTTGTTAGATATCGAAGATTCTGATTACGTGCCGATCATCCGGCCGCGCGAAACGTCGGCCGAAACAGAGGCGGTATTTTATTTTCCGGGCTGTGGCTCTGAGCGCCTGTTTTCGCAGGTTGGGTTGGCCACGCAGGCCATGCTTTGGCATGCTGGCGTGCAGACGGTGTTGCCTCCAGGTTATTTGTGCTGCGGTTACCCGCAGCGCGGTAACGGCATGAACGATAAAGCCGAAAAAATCATTACGGATAACCGCGTGTTATTTCATCGCGTGGCCAACACATTGAATTACCTTGATATCAAAACCGTTGTGGTCAGTTGTGGTACTTGCTACGACCAGCTGTCAGGCTATGAGTTTGAAAAAATATTTCCGGGCTGTCGGTTGATCGATATTCACGAATACCTGCTCGAAAAAGGTATCAAGCTTGAGGGTGTGCAAGGCACGCGGTATATGTATCACGACCCTTGCCACACGCCCATGAAGCTGCAAGATCCAATGAAAACCGTGCGGTCGCTGGTGGGTGATTCGGCGATCAAAACCGAACGCTGTTGCGGTGAGTCTGGCACGCTTGCAGTGACTCGACCCGATATTTCAACGCAGGTACGGTTTCGCAAAGAAGAAGAGCTCGCTAAAAACACGCAAGAATTGCGCGCCGATGGCTTTGAGGGCGACATCAAGATGTTGACTTCGTGCCCCTCGTGCATGCAGGGTTTGTCGCGCTTTGAACAAGATACTGCAGCTAAAGCAGACTACATTGTGGTTGAAATGGCGCGTCTGATTCTGGGTGAAAACTGGCTCGAAGAGTACGTTAAAAAAGCAAATGATGGCGGTATCGAGCGCGTACTGGTGTAGCGAGCGGTATTGAATGACGCTAAGGTAGCGCGCTGTTGCCATTAAGAGGACGCTCAATTCTCGCGCTGTTGGTGCTGAAAGCGCGTCGACTTCGGCGTTAAGTCAAAACACTCTGAAGCATAAGGTTTGAACGTTCATGCAATACATTCCTGAAGCCCAATCGTCTGCCGTCGTTACACATGAAATGGCCTTTGAGGCGATCAGCGAGGCCTTCAAGGCGGCCGGTGTACAAGGTTCGGTGGTGTTTCCGGCCTTGATTGCTCACGGCTCAGACCCAGGCAATCGCTTTTCGGTGAAGTCGGGTGCCACACAGACTCTGGCTGGCTTGAAGATGGGCTTTATCTGGCCCGGCAACACTGCCAAGGGCTTGCCAACGCATAACTCAGTCACGGTTCTGTTCAATCAAGAGACGGGCGGTGTGCGTGCCGTGATTGAGTCGGGTGTCGTGAACGCCTACCGCACAGCCGCGGCTGACGCAGTGGCAACAAACCAGCTGGCACGTAAAAATGCTAAAACACTTGCCGCTTTTGGCGCGGGCAATCAGGCCGGCTACGACTGCATGGCAATCGCCCGCATTCGCCACATCGAGAAAGTCCTCGTGGTCAATGCTGATCCGATCCGTGCAGAGCGCTTTGCCCAGCGGCTGGCGGCGCATGGACTAACCGTTGAACGTACTTCCGCGCAAGACGCGTGTGCGCGTGCCGACATTATCGTGACGGCAACGCCCGCAAAAACGCCACTGTTCGAAGCAGATTGGATTAGACCAGGCACCCATATTTCGTGCATGGGCGCAGATGGCGTCGGTAAGCAAGAGCTGCCAACTGGGCTGTATGAACGTGCTCACCTCTTTTGTGACTTGGCGGCGCAGTCAGTAGTGATTGGTGAATTTCAGCACGCAGCTGCATTGATTCAGTCGGGCGCCGTCAGCTTGACGCAAATCGGTACCGTTCTTGGTGGCCAGGCACTTGGCCGCCAGGATGATGAGGCCATTACCATTTTCGATAGTTCAGGCATTGCGTTACAAGACCTGTATATTGCCGAGCGTTTGTTACGCGCTTGTCCTCTCAGCGGTTAGGCCCTGAGCCTTGCCTCAAGCCAGCATCGCGCTTAGACGCAAGCCTGGATCAAGGCTTGCCTCAAGCGTGCTTTAATCCCCGCTCAAGCTGCGACTTCAATCCCCGCATTCAGCAGCGCCTCGCGGATTGCTTTGGCAAACATGACGGCCCCAGGTTGGTCGCCGTGAATACAAAGCGTATCAGCTTGCACCTTCACGACAGTGCCGTCGTTGGCGGTCAGGGTGCCTGTTTGCACCATTTGTAAAACATGTTTGATCGATACTTGCACGTCTTCGATCATGGCGCCTGGTTTGTTACGTGGGCTGAGCGTGCCGTCGGGTGAGTAGGTGCGATCGCCAAAGACCTCTTGTGCGACTCGCAGACCAATCGACTGGGCGATTGGTACCATGGCACTGCCAGCTAAGACAAAAAACACAAGTTCACGATCCACATCGTAGGTTGCTTGTGCCAATGCACGTGCGAGCCCTTCGTCTTTGACCGCCATGTTGTAGAGCTGGCCATGCGCTTTGACGTGACGCAGACGGGCCCCTTGTGAGGCTGCGACGCCAGCCAGGGCACCAATCTGTACCACCATCATGTCGTAGGCCTCTTGATCGGTGATGGCCATATTGCGACGCCCAAAGCCTTGAAGATCTGGCAGGCCCGGATGGGCGCCCAGAGCCACCCCCTGCTTGAGTGCAGCGGCCACGGTCTTACGCATCGTGGCCGGATCCCCGCCATGAAAACCACAGGCGATGTTGGCCGACGAGACGAAGGGCAAGATTGCCTCGTCGTTGCCTAGTTTCCAAACGCCAAAGCTTTCGCCCATATCGCAGTTCAGGTCAATTTTTAGTGTCATGATGTCCTCAGTGATTAAGCAATAAGGTTTGCGCAGGTTGTAGTGTGTGTGCAAGGGTCGCAAACGCCTGCGCACGGGCAACCTCAAGGGTTTGCGCCTGCTCAAGGCTGATCGCTTTGAAGCTCACCGTGTCGCCTGGTCCCATTTGCGCAAGGCGGGGCAAGTCGATGCTCGCTACATAGGCCATTTTGGGGTAACCGCCGGTCGTTTGACGATCGGCCATCAAGATGATGGGCTGGCCGCCGGCCGGCACTTGGATTGTGCCAAAGGTTGTGCCCTCAGAGATCATCTGTCGCGGGGTCGACATCAAAAGAGGTGCGCCTTGAAGCCGATATCCCATACGCTCAGAGTCAGGGCTGATGCGGTAGGGCTCGGTGAGCAAGGCTGCGCAGCTTTCAGGGGTGAATTCTTCCCACTGTTGCCCCTTAATGATGCGCACGTGAGGCTGGCGTGATTCTGCAAGGGCACCCGGCAGGTAGATTTTGAGCGCCCACAAGTCCATGGCAAGCTCTTCAAGCCCTTTGTTTTTTAGCGGCCGCAAGAGCGGAATTTCGTCGTCGCGTTTCAACGCGCGGCCCTGCCATCCCCCCATTGCGCTGCGCAGATAGGTACTGGTGCTACCGAGCACCGGCGTCAGTGCAAAGCCGCCATGAACCGCCAGATAACTACGTGTGCCGTGTTGGCGAGCTCCAAAGCTGAGCTCGTCTTTGGCGCGCACAACCAGAGGACGATTCAGAGCAAGCGGTTGTCCGTTTAAGGTCGCACTCAGGTCGGCACCGCAAAGCGCAAGGCAGCAGGGTTTGGTAAAGCGAAGTGTCGGGCCCGTCAGTGTGATCTCAAGTGTGGTAGTGTCGGGAGCATTGCCGACAAGCACGTTCGCAAGCCGGTGGGCGCGTAGATCCATCGCGCCCGCAACCGAAACCCCTAGGTGCTGTTGACCAAAGCGGCCAAGGTCTTGAAAGGTGCTCAGCATGCCGGGTTTCAGAATGATCACGCTCATTCTTGCACCTGATTTTGCTGTGCTGCCACTCGCTCAAACTCAGCTGACGTGATCGGGATAAAACGGATCTGATCGCCGGGCAATAATAAGGTTGGCTGTGGGCGAGCCAGATCAAATAACTTAAGCGGCGTGGCGCCCAAAATATGCCAGCCGCCTGGCAGCCGTGTGGGGTAGATCGTTGACTGGCGGTTAGCAATGGCGACCGAACCCGCTGGAACCACGGTGCGCGGGACGTCGCGGCGTGGCAACGCGAATAAGGGGTCGTGGATGCCGATATAAGGGTGCCCCGGCGCGAAGCCCAGCATGAAAACCATACTGCCGGGCGCACAATGCATTTGGATGACTTGTTGCTCGGTCAGACCGGTTGCCTTCGCAACGTCGCTCAAGTCAGGGCCGTGTTCGCCGCCGTAGCAGACCGGGATGTCGATTGTTCGTGGGGTGCGCTCGGCCTGCGCCAGTCCGCTTTTAATTAAAGCGGCCAGTTGATTGGACAGCGTTTGAAAGTTCGGCAAACCTGTTTGAGCCTCTGCCTGGTAATGCACGGCCACGCTGGTGTAAGAGGGGACGACGTCCGTAACGCCTGGCAAGCATGCTTGCCGGATTTTTTCGGCGGCAGCCAAACAAACCAAACCCGTCTGGGCAAGAATGGTGTCACCAAAGTCGAGGCTCAGGCAGTGGTCGCCCTGATGGCGCAAGTTGAAAGTCGGTGCGATCATGCTGTGCACAAGGCTGCAAAAGATAAACGCAACGGGTGCGCGAATGGATGCAGTTTAAGCCGTTTTTTAGTCTTTCGAGAAGACCGTTGCGCCTAAGAGGCGCGCTGCACGCGTTCGGCTTCAAATACTAAGCTAAAACAGCTGCCTTGCCCGATCTTGCTTTGTACTTCTAGCGCGGCATCGTGTCGCATGGCAACATGTTTGGTGATGGCCAGCCCCAGACCTGTTCCGCCCAGTGCGCGCGAGCGACCCCGATCCACCCGGTAGAAGCGCTCGCTTAAACGCGGCAGGTGTTCAGCGGCGATGCCAATACCTGTGTCCGTTACGCTAAAACGGGCGCGGCCGTCTGGCAGGCTTTCCCATGTCACGCTGATGGTGCCGGTATCGGGCGTATAACGAATAGCGTTTGTCAGCAGATTTGAGAAGGCAGACGACAGCTCTGAAGCGTTACCCGCAAGGTTCACGCCTGCTTCGATATTCCAGTCCCAGCGATGGCGCCCCGCAGAGAGCGCTTCGATTTGTGTGCGCGCGACCTCGAGGATTTGCGTGATACCCACAGGCGTAAATTCGGCACTTGGAGAGGTCTCAAGGTCTGACAGCGTCAGCAAGTCGGTCACGAGCGCCTGCATCCGCTGCGCCTGTTCAGACATCAGTCCAAAAAACTGTTCGCGTTGTTGTTCGCTTAACGCGCCCTCGGGGGCATCGCGCAGGGTTTCAACAAAGCCGGCGAGTACCGTGAGAGGAGTGCGCATTTCGTGCGAGACGTTGGCAACAAAATCGCGTCGCGTCGTCTCAAGCTTTTCAATTTGCGTGAGGTCGCGCGTGATAAGCAGGGTACGGTCGCGCGCGTAAGGCACCAAGCGCAGCAGCAGATTGTAATTACCGCTTGCGTGGTTGATTTTCAATGTGAGCGGCTCAGACCAGTTTCCGCCTTTCACGTAGGCCGCAAAGGCAGGGGCACGAAGAATGTTTTGTAAGTTTTGTCCGAGATCGTGCTCTGGTTTCAGATGTAATTGTTTTTCTGCAGCGAGATTGAACCATCTGATTTGTAGGTCTGTGGTGAGTGTCACGACGCCCACAGGTAGCGCCTGCCCCGCGGCCATGGCGCTGGTGCTGGTTTCTTCAAGCTCTTGGATTGTGGCAACCTGATCGCGGATACGCCGATACAGAGCCGCAACAACGTCATCCCAGGCGCCCACGTTTGCAGGGGGGGCTTCATCGGGTGACAAGATCCAGCGCGCGACCTGCCCAGCGCGCCTGCGTCGCAGCACGAGCAACAGCCCTGTGCCCAGCGATAGCGCGACCCAGCCAAGTGAGCTTTGCCAGCGATATTCAATCGCCAGGGCAATCGCTGACCAAAAGCCAACAAAAAATAGAGTGCGTCTCCAGCTCATGCCCTCGATTGTCGCATCAAGCTTAAGATTTCGGAATCAGTGGCGTAAAGCGGTAACCGCTGCCACGCACGGTTTCGATATGCGCGTCGTGCTTTGAGGGCTCAAGTGCTTTGCGCAAACGACGGATGTGGACATCGACCGTGCGCTCTTCAACAAAAACGTGATCTCCCCACACTTGATCCAGCAGCTGACCTCGAGAAAAGACGCGCTCGGGGTGTGTCATAAAAAAATGTAGGAGTCGAAACTCGGTCGGGCCAATCGCGAGTTGTTGGCCGTTGCCGGTTAGGCGGTGCGAGGTCGGGTCCAGTTTAAGGCCCTCGACTTCGATTAAATCATCGGTGAGCTGTGGAGCGCGCCTTCTTAAGACAGCCTTGATGCGGGCCATTAGCTCTTTAGGTGAAAAAGGCTTAGTGATGTAATCGTCAGCACCCGCCTCAAGTCCGTCAACCTTGTCCTGTTCGGCGCCCTTTGCGGTGAGCATAATCACAGGCACCAACCGAGTGCGTTCATCACTGCGAAGCTTGCGTGCCAGGGTGAGGCCCGACGCGCCGGGCAGCATCCAGTCGAGCAGAATTAAATCGGGGAGTTCAGCCCGGATCAGGGTCTCGGCTTGCGCCACATCGAAGGCGCGTAAGACCTTGTGGCCAGCAAACGATAAATTGACGGCGATAAGCTCTTGGATGGCCGGTTCGTCTTCAACGACTAAAATAGTGCTCGACATGGTGTGGGTACCAGTTTGAAAGGCGCGCTTACGCGTGCGATATGTCTATAGTATGGCGGCAATATGTCATGTATATGACAGCATCCACCAAAGAGCGAATGGGCGTTTAGCGCTCAGCGCCGCACCAAGCCTCGGCTTTTAGGGCGAGAAAATAGCAAGCAACAAACGAGGTAACAGTTATGGCCGAAGAAAACACGCATTTTGGTTATCAGACAGTCGCCGAATCCGAGAAAGCGGCGAAGGTTGCGCAGGTGTTTCACTCAGTGGCCGCGCGCTACGACGTCATGAATGACTTGATGTCGGCTGGGTTGCACCGAGTCTGGAAGTCTTTCACCATCGGACGGGCGGCAGTGCGCCCCGGCATGAAGGTATTGGATATCGCCGGAGGCACCGGCGACTTGGCCCGTGCGTTCGCTAAGCAGGCGGGCGCGCAGGGCGAAGTTTGGCTGACTGATATCAACGATTCGATGCTGCGCGTTGGGCGCGATCGGTTGATGGACGATGGGGTGGTGTTGCCTTGTGCAGTCTGCGATGGCGAGCATTTGCCGTTTGCCTCAAACTATTTTGACCGGGTGACCGTGGCCTTTGGTTTGCGCAACATGACACACAAAGACCGTGCTTTGGCCGAGATGACTCGGGTATTAAAGCCGGGTGGCAAATTGTTGGTGCTCGAGTTTTCAAAGATTGCAGCGCCTCTGACTCCCGTCTATGACTGGTACTCTTTTAAGGTCTTGCCCTGGCTGGGCAAGAAGGTAGCAGGCGATGCTGACAGCTACCGCTATTTGGCCGAGTCGATTCGGATGCACCCCGACCAAGAAACCCTTAAGGAAATGCTTTGCGAGGCAGGTCTTTCGCGCGTACAGTACTTCAATCTGTCGGCAGGGCTAACGGCCTTGCATGAAGGCGTCAAACTTGGTTAACACACGACTTGAGCGTCAAAAATAAAGCAATTGTTAGCTTTATTCAAAAAATGCTGGTTGGGCTCAATCGGATTGAACTTCTGTCTATTTATCTCGTCAATGCTTTACAACCTGTTCAGCTTTTAGTAAGATTCAGGTTCTAGTAAGATTTGAAGACTTTCAGCTTTCAAACATTATTTGATCGTTTTGGCGCTTAGTCGCCCAGGAGCTCACGATGTCCCGATTTGTTACTCGCCTGTTTGCGGCAGCACTGATTACCTTAGGCGGCCTGTCTTTGTCTGCGGTCACGTTTGAGGCCGAGGCTGCACGCGCCGGTAGCGGCACGAGCGCTGGCCGTCAATCCAGCAACGTCACTAGCCAAAAGCCTGCTGCTCCAGCGGCGGCCTCAACAACCCAAAAGAGCGCAACGCCTGCCCCAGCAGCCGCGGCACCTGCTGCTGCCAAGCCTGGTGGCGCTTCACGTTGGCTCGGCCCATTGGCCGGCATCGCTGCGGGTCTGGGTATCGCAGCCATGCTTTCGCACTTCGGTCTGGGGGGTGCTATGGGCGACTTCTTAATGGTGGCCTTATTGGCAGCCGTGGTGATTTTTGGTGTCATGTTTGTACTGCGTATGATTCGCGGAACAAGCACTCCGCAACCGGCGTCACAAGGTGCAGGCAACGCCTATGGCGGACAGTCGCCTGCCAATGAGACCTATCGCGAGAGCGCAACACCAAGCGCCGCGCCAGTCGCGATGCCTGCCTCAGCCACAGGTTCAATGTCAGCAGCAGGGTTCGGTTCAGATGCCCCGGCGCCTGATAAAAACTGGTTTATCCCCGTTGATTTCGATACCAATCGCTTCCTGCAAGAGGCCAAAGCGCAGTTCGTAGCGATTCAAAAGGTTTGGGATAGCGGTGACCTGGCTCAAATGCGTAACTTTTTGACCGACGACTTACTGAAAGAGTTGCAAGCTCAGCTGTCCGGGCGTGTTGGCGAAAACCACACTGAGGTCGTGTTGCTGAACGCCGAAATGCTTGGCATCGAAAAGGTGACAGATGGTCATTTAGCGAGCGTGCGCTTTTCTGGCATGTTGCGTGAGCAGGTCGGCGCAGAGGCGTTCCGCTTTGAAGAAGTCTGGAACCTCTTTAAGCCTGAACAGGGCGGGTGGCTATTGGCAGGTATTCAACAAATTCCGGTCACTCACGCAAGTTAATTCTGCCCTTGATCGCTGTGTAAAAATAAAACGCCCGCTCAGCGGGCGTTTTTGTGCCGATTTAGGCTGCCGCTCGGTTCACCCGTTAAACTACGCCCTCAATCAGCCTTTCTGTTCCTGCACCTACGTGACCTTAGCCCTACCCTTTGTACCAGCGCGGTTCACCTTACACCCTGTTAGGTTATGGGCGCACGCCTTTAATCTGTTAACTCGGCAGCAACCGTGGGCCGCTCAGCGCTTGGCTGCTCATGCCGGGCAAACGCTGAGAATCCGCCTCGGTGGCTTTCAGGTCGCCTTTAGCATCGGGCACGATGGCACCCTCACGGTCGCTGACCCAGCGGTTGTGCCCGATGTCGTACTTGAACTGCTCGCAGAAAAATTGTCATGGTCTTCGCTGCTTGCGCCTGGCGCACGCCCAGACCTTGCGCAGTCTGTACATGTCACTGGGCAGGCCGCGCTTGCACAAGTTGTCTCTGATCTTGCACGTGATTTGCGCCCAGATCCAGAAGATGCGCTGGCACATTGGCTCGGTGACATCCCCGCGCGCCGTCTCACTCAGGGCCTGCACAGCGCCTTAACGGGGGCGCAATCGCTGGCCCAAAGTGTGGCCGAAAATCTCGCCGAATATTTTTCTGAAGAAACCAATGCCCTGGTTGGGTCCTCGGCCTTAGTCGGGCTGGCGCAAGAGGGTGAGCTTGCCGTAGGTCGCCTAGACCAACTTGAACGCCGCTTTGCGGCACTGCAAGCTCGAATTTCCCGCCTGACGCCAAGCCAAGGCGCGACAACATGATGTCTTTGCCCCGCTTGTTGCGCATCATTGTGGTTGCACTTCGTTATCGGTTAGACGAACTCGTGCTGTCGGGTATCGATCATCCGTTGGCCTACCGCTTACTTTGGCTCGTGCGTCTAGGTTCGCGCCCAACCATGCCGCGTGGTTTGCGGCTGCGCTTGGCGCTTGAGGCACTCGGTCCTATTTTTGTGAAATTTGGGCAAGTCTTATCGACGCGTCGCGATTTGATCCCGATGGATGTCGCCGATGAGCTTGCCTTGCTTCAGGATCAGGTGGCCCCGTTTGCGTCAGACAAAGCCGCCGCCATGATTCAGGCGGCGCTCGGAGCACCCACGTCGACGCTGTTCGCGCAGTTCGAAACCGACCCAGTGGCATCTGCGTCTATCGCCCAGGTGCATTTCGCAGTGCTTCATGATGGGCGCCACGTGGCGGTTAAGGTCTTGCGCCCGGGTATGCTCGAAGTCATCGATAAAGATCTCTCGTTGATGCGCGTGCTGGCAAGTCTGGTGCAGCTCTTGGTACCAGATGGGCGGCGCTTAAAGCCTCGCGAGGTCGTCGCCGAATTTGATAAACATTTGCATGACGAGCTTGATCTTCTGCGCGAGGCCTCAAATTGTAGCCAGCTGCGTCGTAACTTTGGCCCCGAGAGCAAGCGTGGTGAGCTGCTTTGGGTGCCCGAGGTGATGTGGGATTATTGCGCCTCGACCGTCTTCACGATGGAACGAATGTACGGCATTCCGGTTAGTCAAATTGAGCGCCTGAAGCAAGCGGGCGTTGATATCCCTACACTGGCGCGAACCGGTGTTGAAATATTTTTTACGCAGGTCTTTGATGATGGTTTTTTTCATGCAGACATGCACCCGGGCAACATTTATGTTTCCGATAAGCCTGAAACGCTAGGTCGATATATCGCGCTCGATTTTGGCATTGTTGGTTCGTTGTCTGAGTTTGATAAAAACTATTTGGCGCAAAATTTTTTGGCATTTTTTCAGCGCGATTACCGCCGTGTGGCGCGTTTGCACATTGAGTCAGGGTGGGTGCCCGCCACGACGCGTGAAGAAGAACTAGAGGGTGCTGTTCGCGCAGTCTGCGAGCCCTATTTTGATCGGCCCTTGGCTGAAATCTCACTCGGCCAAGTGTTATTACGGCTATTTCAGACTTCAAGGCGCTTTAATGTTGAAATACAGCCTCAATTGGTATTGTTACAAAAGACCCTTTTAAACGTAGAAGGATTAGGTCGCCAGCTCGATCCGCAGTTAGACTTATGGAAAACGGCGAAACCCTATCTTGAGCGCTGGATGCTCGAGCGGGTTGGCTTAAAAGGCACGCGTAAAAAGCTGATGCAAGAGGCCGGTCAGTGGGCGCAATGGTTACCAGAATTACCGCGATTGGTGCATACACAACTCAGTCGCGCCGATGTGTCGAGTCAGGTCTTGCAAGAATTGCAGCAGATGCGGCGTGCTCGCGAGCAAAGTAATCGTGTGCTAGTGGTGTTGACGGGCGTGGCTGCCCTGAGTTTGGCAGTTGCACTCTGGACGCTGATGCGTTGATTGAAATTTAAACATTAAAGGCAGTGAACATGCTCTACACAGAACTTTTTAAGTCAATGGAATCGGTGCGCTGGAACATGGCCACCGATATTCCGTGGCAAGACTTTGATCGCAGCAAACTCTCAGATGAGCAAGCACAGACGATCAAGATGAACGCCATCACTGAATGGGCTGCATTGCCTGCGACCGAAATGTTTTTGCGTGACAACCGCGACGATAGTGATTTTTCGGCCTTTATGTCGGTCTGGTTTTTTGAAGAGCAAAAGCATTCACTCGTATTGATCGAGTACCTGCGTCGATTCGCTCCCGACTTAGTCCCGACCGAAGAAGAACTGCACCGCGTGCGCTTTGAGTTTGACCCCGCGCCCCCGCTCGAAACACTGATGCTGCATTTCTGTGGTGAGGTGCGTTTGAACCACTGGTACCGTCGCGCCTCAGACTGGCATACCGAGCCCGTGATCAAAGAAATTTATAAAGTGATTGCGCAAGACGAAGCCCGTCACGCTGGTGCTTATTTGCGTTATATGAAGCGGGCTTTGACTCAGCGCGGGCAAGAGATCGGAGCGCAGGCGCGCATGGCGTTTGCCAAAATTGGCGTGTTGATGGCTTCGGCCCATCGTACGCCTCAAGCACTGCATCCAACAAATCTGCATGTCAACAAAGACATGTTTCCAAACGACACCGTTCAGTCAAAACTGCCCGAGCCTGGGTGGCTTGAGCGTTGGTTAGACAATCAAATTGTTTTTGATAAAGACTGGGAACACAAAGTCAGCACACGTATTTTGCACAACATGTCGCTTTTAATGGACAGCTCGTTTAAAACCGTGCAAGACCTGAACCGCTACCGCAAAGAACTGATTCGTTCGGCCACGGGGGCTGTAGGTTCGGTCGCTTGAGCGCGCGTTTCGAAGCCAAGCTCCTTTCAACACAGCAAGCTGTTGAAAGGATTGCGAGCGGTCAGTGGGCTAAGCCATTGGTGTTTACTAATGGGGTGTTTGATATCCTGCATCGTGGCCATGTCAGCTACCTTGATGAGGCTGCGCAGCTTGGCGCAACACTCATCGTGGGCGTGAACTCAGATGCCTCTGCAAAGCGTTTGGGTAAAGGTCCAGATCGCCCGTTGAACACGGTGGCCGATCGTGCGGCGTTGTTGGCAGCACTCGAATGTGTGACCGCCGTCGTTGTCTTCGATGAAGACACACCGCTTGAAATCATCGGGCAACTTCGGCCCGATATCATCGTCAAGGGGGGGGATTACGAGATGCAAGTCTTGCCCGAAACCAAGCTCGTTGAATCTTGGGGTGGCAAGGCCGTTGCAATACCCTTTGAGTTCGCACGTTCAACGACCAACCTCGTTGAAAAAATCAGAGCACGCTAAGGGCCGATCTCTTTAAAGAGGCTTTTGCAACGTAAAGCCTCTGTTGCGCGTTCTAAACCCGTATCAACCGCTGCTTGCACTGGCTCGTAAGGGTTTAAAACTTAAAACGTGAGCCGCAGGCGCCGGTGAGTGGCTTAATGACTGTCTCAAACAGTGAAGTGGTTTCAAAGCTTGCAGCGGTCGTGCGTGTGATACGAAATGCAGTCATTGACGGTGACTGACCAACGATCACGACCATACGCCCACCAATTTTCAATTGATATTTAAGCGCATTTGACACCTTGTCGACTCCGCCGCTTACCAAAATTGCATCGTACTCGGCCGTGCCCCACCCATTGTTGCCGTCACCGGTTTCAACGGTGACATTCTTGACCTGCGCCTTTTGCAAATTTTGCTGAGCAAAGCTTGCTAGGCGCGCATCGATTTCGATCGATGTTACGGTACGTGCTAAGTACGCAAGTAGAGCCGCCTGATGGCCTGACCCGGTACCGATTTCAAGTACGCAGTCGTCGTGCTTGAGCTGTAAAAACTGGGTAAGACGTGCTTCAAGCTTCGGGCTGAGCATCGATTGTCGAGTGTCGACGCTGCCTAGTTGTAACGGGATTTCAATATCTGCGAACGCCAGGTTTCGAAAAGCGGGCGGAACAAAGAGCTCGCGTTGAACCTTGAACAAGGCCTCGATGACATTGGCGTCAAACACGCCAACGGGTCGAATTTGTTGTTCAACCATATTGAAACGGGCACGCTCAAACTCAGGCAAAGTCGATGCATTCATGATCTAGGGTGCAAGGGCACTTATTGCGGAAAACCCTTATTGTAAGGGTTTTCCTGACCATAGCGCATGAAAATGGTGCACTGGGCCGTGCCCGTGCCCAACCTTGAGCGCATCGGCATGCATAATAGCTTTGACTAGGTATTCTTTAGCGCGCTTGGTGACTTCAGGGACGTCTTGCAGTTGTGGCAAAAGAGCTGTGATGGCGGCCGAGAGCGTACAACCAGTGCCGTGTGTGTTGCGTGTGGGGATTCGGTGTCCTGGCAGCTCAATCATTTTGTCGCCGTCGTGCAGCACGTCAATCGTGTCGTTACCAGGCAGATGCCCGCCTTTGACCAGTACCCAGCGATGTCCGCCGTGGGTCATCAGGTTGCGCAAGCGTTCGGCGACCCGGCGCATCTCGCGCACAGTCTCGACCGCGCGCATCTCAAGTAAGACCCCAGCCTCGGGCAGATTAGGGGTGATTAAGGTCGCCAGCGGAAGTACTTGCTCACGTAGTGCACCAATGGCCTTTTGCTCGAGCAGCAAGTCGCCACTCTTTGAGACCATGACGGGATCTAACACCAGGTGGGAAGGCTTAAAGTGCCCGAGGCGGTCTGCGACCACTTCGATGATGCCGGTCTGCCCCAACATGCCGAGCTTGACGGCATGGATATCGACATCGGCAAAGAGCGTGTCAATTTGCGCTCGGACAAACGATGGGTTGATGGGCGAGATATCGGTGACTGCCTGAGTGTTTTGCGCGGTCAGGGCGGCCACCACAGCACAGCCATAGGCGCCTAATGCACTCATTGCCTTGATGTCGGCCAAAATGCCTGCCCCGCCCGAGGGGTCCATCCCAGCGATGGTCAGGGTGTTAGGAATGATACGAGCAGTAGTTTCGTCGCTCATGTCTTGGCGGTCGGGGTAAGCGGCGCAATCAGGCCCGTGGTAGGCGAGCTTGGTGCAGCTTGATAAGTCTTACGTGGGACCCGCCCAGCGAGAAACGCTTCACGTCCTGCCTCAACGGCCTTTTTCATGGCGCTCGCCATCAGCACGGGGTGTTGCGCGCCAGCGATTGCGGTGTTCATGAGCACGCCATCGCAGCCAAGCTCCATGGCAATCGCGGCATCTGAGGCGGTGCCGACACCGGCATCGACCAAAACGGGTACTTTTGACTGATCGATAATCAGGCGCAGGTTCCAAGGGTTCAAAATCCCCATGCCCGAGCCAATCAATGAGGCGAGCGGCATGACCGCGACGCAGCCGATGTCTTCGAGCATGCGGCATTGAATCGGGTCGTCGGTGCAATACACCATCACGTGAAAACCGTCAGCCACCAAGGTCTTGGCCGCGGCGAGTGTCTCGGGCATGTTTGGAAACAAGGTGTGCGGGTCGCCAAGCACTTCAAGTTTGACTAGGGTGTGTCCATCGAGCAGTTCGCGCGCTAACCTGAGCGTACGCACCGCCTCGTCAGCCGAATAACAGCCCGCCGTGTTGGGCAACAAGGTGAATTGGCTGGGTGGCAAATATTCGAGCAGGCTTGGTTCGCCGGCAGTTTGGCCGATATTAGTGCGACGAATCGCAACGGTAATAATTTGCGCACCGCTAGCATCAATTGCCTCGCGGGTTTGCGCAAAGTCTTTGTATTTTCCGGTACCAACTAACAAGCGTGAGCGGTAGGCTTTACCGGCAATCACCAGGGGATCAGACAAGTCTGTTTTCATGTTTTTTTCATTAAGTTAATGCGTGGCGACCTGCGGTGAACCGGTCGCGATCTGAACAGTTTAACGTGACTGGCTCAGCGTAAGGCGTTGCGTAAACTCTGGACTATTTTCGACTTTGCTCGATCAGTTCACAAATCGGCTCTGCCGCCTCGATCAGGCGCGGCCCTGAGCGAAAGACGGCCTCGGCGTCGATCATGTACACGCGACCGAGCTTGGCTGCGGGCAGACCGGCGGCTTGCCAGTCATTGACGCCCACGTTGTCTACGACCGGTGCGGCTGCCGCGCCCGTCCGTGCGATTAGCACCAACTCAGGGGCCTTAGTAACCAACTGCGCCAAGCCGATTTTTGGCATGCCCAGGCCTTCATCGGCGATCACGTTGCTGCCACCGCACAGAGTGATGACGTCTGATAAAAGGTGCTCACGGGTCAGGGCGCCTTCTGGCTCTGCGCCAGCTTGCAGTAAAACACGCACGACGCGTTTGCCCGCAGAGGCCCGTGCTAACGCCTCTAGTTTTTGGCGAAGAGCCTCAGCCCTGGTATGCGCGACACCGGCGGTGCCCAGCAGTACTCCGAAGGTTTCGACGCTGTCGGCGATTTCTATGAGCGAGGTCGGCGTGCTGATAAACACAGGTATATTCAGAGACGAGAGCGAGTCTAGCTCAGAGGTCAGCCAGCCAAAAATTAAATCTGGCTTGTAAGCCGCAATACGTGCGGGATCTGCGGTCCGTGGGTCACCGAGCTTTGGCAGGCTAAGCGCTTGTGCCGGAAAATTACTGCCCTCGGTTGTCGCCACCAGCTTGTCACCACCGCCCGCGGCAAAAATTAATTCGGTGGTGTGAGGCGACAGCGAGATGACCCGGCGGGCGGGCCCTTTAAGCAGCACGGCCCGGCCACTGTCATCAATGACCTCGATCTCAGTGGCGTTGACCGCGAACGCCAACAGACAGCACGCAAGAAATGAAACCCGACAAAAAAAAGCGCGCATCACACAGTTCGCCCAACAAATGACTCGATGGTTGATGCTACATCCGCCACGCTAAGTTGACAAACACATTTGACCCTAGGGTGTTGTAGCCTTGTATCAGCGTGTATTGCTTGCCAAAGACATTATTCCAGCGTACCTGCACCTCAGCCCCCTCAGGCAGGGGATAGCTGCCCAGCAAGTTCAGCAAACTATAGCCCCCAAGGGTGCCGCCTGACATCGTGTCTTTGCGTTCGCTGCTGACGTACCAGTCGGCCGTCAGGCGGGCGCGCCCAACAGCCTGATCGACCGCGAGCTTGGCAACTTGTTGAGCTCGCTGGGGCAATAACGCACCCGTTTCGGCGTTGCGCGGGTCAAGCCAGTTCAGGCTGCCGCGTACTTGTGTATCAGCATTGAACCGATGTGAACCAAACAGGCTCACGCCCTGAATCAATGCTTGCCCAACATTGACCGGCGCGTAGGGCGAGTAAATATCACCGGGAACCACCGGCTGATTCAAAATCAGGTTCGTGATCTCGTTGCGATATGCGACCAAACTTAATTGGGTTTGCTCGGTGGTGTACTTCAACCCCATCTCAATGTTGCGTGATTTCTCTGGCTGCAGTAGCGGGTTGCCGGCATAAGAAGGGGTAACTGGCCAGTAGAGCTCGTTAAAGTTTGGTGCACGAAAGCCCGTATTCGCGCCGACAGTCGCTCGCCATTGGGGTGTCAGCGAGAGCCCGTACACCAGGCTCCCCGTCATAAAGTTGCCGTACTGCGAGTTGTTGTCGCTGCGCACGCTCGCTTGGACCGACTGCGGGCCCCAGGTGCCACGATAGATCCCAAAAAGCGAGTTCGTGTAGCGCGTGGTTTGTTGATAATTCACATACGAAGCTTGTGGATAGTCGCCATTTGAAAGCGTACCGTCGACGCTTTGTTCGAGACGTTCATAGCCCAGAGATACGCTTTGCGTAGCTGAAAACTTGAGGTCGTTTTGCCA
Organism: uncultured beta proteobacterium; assembly: GCA_903932425.1. Classification (GTDB taxonomy): domain Bacteria; phylum Pseudomonadota; class Gammaproteobacteria; order Burkholderiales; family Burkholderiaceae_B; genus Zwartia. The sequence continues at coordinate 19,872 of CAIZGG010000288.1, forward strand.
CAAATACTGCCCCTGGCGTGTCGCAAAATGTTGTTTGCCATCCGTGGGATTGGTCGGGACAAGGTCGGAGCCCGCGTTGACCGTCTGATAACGTTCATTGGTGAAGCCAGCCCGTAAAGTACTGGTCCAAAAATCAGACACACGGTTTTTGCTCGTGAGCATGTTGGTGCTGACCGTCTGAATGCCGCGGTCGTTGAAATAAGGCGTACCGGCATCGTAGCCGCCGTTGACGCTCGACTGATAACTTTGAAATGTAAGCGTTTGGCCCGCTTTCCACGTATAGCCCAGGGTGCCACCGACGTTGCTGCGGTAGTACGAGTCTTTGTCGGGGTTGTAAGAGTAATTGGTGGGTTGAGTGGCGTTGGTGCCACCGCTTTGCCCATAGCCGCCAAACAAGCTGTAGACCCAGCCGTCTGCAGCACCCGAAAAGCCTGCGTCATACTGTGTCGTAGCGTAGCTGCCAATCCCTGCGTTGGCGTAGGCTGAAAAAGGGCGGTCTTGGTCGCCTCGCGTGATGACGTTGACGACACCGCCAATCGCGTCGGCACCATACAGGCTACTCGCGGTGCCACGCACGATTTCAACGCGCTCGACGCTGTTCAGCGGGATCGCACTGAGAGGCGCGTCGCCCGAGGTCGCGCTGTTGACGCGCAGCCCATCGATCAAAATCAGTGACTGATTGCTATTGGTGCCACGGATATTGACGCTGCTTTGTGACAGGGGGCCACCATAGTTGAGCGTCTCAATGCCGTGCTCACGAACCAGAGCGTCAGACAATGTGCCATTTGGTAGGGTGTCAAGTTCATCGCGACCGATCACGCTATTGTCGCCAAGCGTTTCGCCCAGCGGTTCAGCGGTGCGACCTGGTGTCACGACGACCGTGGCAAGTTGAGGGGTGGGGCCTAGCTTGAGTTCGGCAACTGAGGGCTCGCGGGCGGCTTGGGCAGAAACGGTACTCGTAGCCGTTGTGGCAGAAGTTGAGGGGGCATTTTGGGCGAGCGCGCTGGTCGTGACGACCAAGGACGCTGCGACGGCGCAGAGCCGATAGGTTGAACATTGCATCATGACAGCCTCGTAATGGCCTGCGTCCCCGCAGACCTTGAACGTTCAAAAAGACTTAATACCCTTACGGGGTTTCATCTTTGCTTGAACTGGCCGGTATCGGGCTGGCGCCTGGGCTTTATTTCTAAAACCGTGGCGTTGACCGTTGCGGGGGCAGCACAGGCACAACCGTCTTGCGACATGTTTCCCTGTTTCCCGTTTAACTTTCCCAATGCGATACGCAACCCTGAAAGCGCGCACCTTTTTGCATCGAAAGCACCAGTTCTTGCGCGAATGTTACACCACGCTGTTTTTGGTAAACTTGAGGCTTAGCAAAGAGTTTGTTTGAAGGCTCGGCCTGAGTAGTGTTGTCTCCATAACCTGCCGCCTCATTTTGTTTTCGTTTTCAGTGCTTTTAGTTTTTATGGCGCTTTAAACCCGGTGCAGCCTCACTTTGCATCGTCACCCAGATTTTTAGCGTCATGATGCCTTACCCTAAACTTCCCTTTCCGCTTGCAAGCTATACCCGTGGAGCCGATTTTGCGCGTGCTCTGGGTTCGCGCATCATGATTCTTGATGGTGCGATGGGCACAATGATTCAGCAGTACAAACTCTCTGAGGCTGATTTTCGCTCAAAGCGTTTTGCCGATCATCGTAAAGATGTCAAAGGTAATAACGAGTTACTTTCTTTGACTCGCCCCGATATCATCCTTGAAATTCATAAGCAGTACCTTGCCGCCGGTTGCGACGTGATCGAAACCAACACCTTTGGTGCGACAACGATTGCGCAAGGTGATTACGATTTATCAGAACTTGCTTACGAGCAAAATCTAGAGTCGGCCCGTCTTGCTCGGGCTGCCTGCGATGCCTACAGTACGCCCGAGCGCCCACGCTTTGCTGCGGGCGCACTTGGGCCTCAGCCTAAAACAGCTTCGATTTCGCCCGATGTCAACGATCCGGGTGCGCGCAACGTAACCTTTGACGAATTGCGCGTGGCCTACGCCGAGCAATTGAACGGCCTGCTTGATGGCGGGGTTGATCTGATTTTGATCGAAACTATTTTCGATACGCTTAACGCCAAGGCTGCGATTTTTGCTGTTGAAGAAGTCTTTGAGGCTCGTGGCGAGCGTTTGCCGGTGATGATATCGGGTACGGTGACTGACGCTTCAGGTCGTATCTTATCGGGTCAAACCGTCGAGGCCTTCTGGAACTCTGTGCGCCACGCACGCCCGATTACCATTGGCTTGAATTGCGCACTTGGTGCCGCGTTGATGCGCCCCTACATCGCCGAGCTAGCCAAAATTTGCGATACCTATGTTTGCGTGTATCCCAATGCAGGCCTGCCCAACCCCATGAGCGATACCGGCTTTGACGAAACGCCCGCTGATACGTCAGCGTTGCTCGAAGAGTTTGCGCGTGCTGGGCTCGTGAACATGGCGGGCGGCTGCTGCGGCACGACGCCCGAACACATCCAGGCGATCGCTGAAAAAGTCAGCTCTCTGCCGATTCGTGTGGTGCCTGATATCGCGGTCAAAACGCGTTTGTCAGGCCTCGAAGCCTTGAATATCGATGACGAATCCTTATTCGTCAACGTCGGCGAGCGTGCCAACGTGACCGGGAGCAAGGCTTTTGCCCGGCTGATCCGCGAAGAAAAATACGATGAGGCCGTAGCAGTTGCGCGTCAACAGGTTGAAAACGGTGCGCAAATTATCGATATCAACATGGACGAAGCCATGTTGGATTCGGTGGCTTGCATGCATCGCTTTTTAAACATGATTGCTTCTGAGCCCGATATCGCGCGGGTGCCGGTGATGATCGACAGTTCAAAATGGTCTGTCATTGAAACGGGCCTAAAGTGCGCGCAAGGCAAGTCAATCGTGAATTCGATCTCACTCAAAGAGGGCGAAGAGCCCTTCTTGAAGCAGGCGCGCTTGTGCCGCCTGTACGGTGCCGCTGCGGTTGTGATGGCTTTTGATGAACAAGGTCAAGCCGATACGCTTGAGCGTCGTAAAACGATTTGTACGCGCGCCTATAACCTTTTGATCGAAAAAGTTGGCTTTCCGCCCGAAGACATCATTTTTGATCCAAACGTGTTTGCCATCGCCACCGGTATCGATGAACATAATCATTATGCGGTCGATTTTATTGAGTCGACTAAATGGATTCGCGAGAACCTGCCGCACGCACGAATCTCTGGCGGGGTGTCCAACGTCAGTTTTTCGTTTAGAGGCAACGAACCCATCCGTGAGGCGATCCACACCGTGTTTTTGTATCACGCCATCCGCGAAGGAATGACGATGGGCATCGTGAACGCCGGTCAACTCGGCGTTTACGCCAATATTGATCCAACTCTACGTGAGTTGGTTGAAGACGTGGTGCTCGATCGTGAATAAAGCCAAAGCGCTGGGTAAAAAAGACCCAAGCGATACGCGTACGCCAACCGAGCGGCTCGTTGAGTTTGCCGAAAACTTTAAGGGCAATGGCATCAAACGCGAAGAAGATCTCGCGTGGCGCCAGCAGCCTGTCGAAAAGCGTTTAGCCCATGCCATGGTGCATGGCATGACGCAGTTCATTGTTGAAGACACTGAAGAAATTCGTCAGCAGATTGCCGACCGCAACGGACGCCCCATCGAAGTGATCGAAGGGCCGCTCATGGATGGCATGAACATCGTGGGCGATTTGTTTGGCGAAGGCAAAATGTTTTTGCCGCAGGTGGTGAAATCTGCTCGCGTGATGAAGCAGGCCGTCGGGCATTTGATCCCCTTTATCGAGGCTGAAAAAAAGCTCATCGAAGCTGCCGGTGGCGATGTGCGCGCAAAAGGCAAGATCGTGATAGCAACCGTCAAAGGCGATGTGCACGATATTGGCAAAAACATCGTGACAGTGGTGCTTCAGTGCAATAACTTTGAAGTGGTCAATATGGGCGTGATGGTGCCCGCGGCCGAGATTTTGGCGCGCGTCAAAGCTGAAAATGCTGATATCGTCGGCTTGTCAGGGTTGATTACGCCTAGCCTCGAAGAGATGGCCTATGTCGCCAGCGAGATGCAGCGCGACGAATATTTTCGTAGCCGCAAAATCCCGTTGATGATCGGTGGTGCCACGACGAGTCGCGTGCATACTGCCGTCAAAATTGCACCGCACTATGAAGGCCCGGTCATTTATGTGCCCGACGCCAGTCGGTCGGTAGGGGTTGCGCAAAATCTCGTCTCTGAAACAGCCAATACCTATCTTGAAGAGCTTGCGGTTGAGTACGAAGATGTGCGCCGGCGTCATGCAGCGCGCAAAGCCACGCCGCTGATGTCTTTGGTTGACGCGCGTGCCGCAAAACCGGCGATTGAGTGGGTGGGTTATACGCCGCCACGCCCTAAATTTATTGGTCGCCGTACCTTTAAAAATTTCGATTTGGCCGAGTTGGCAAACTATGTCGACTGGACTCCATTTTTTCAAACCTGGAGTTTGTTTGGTCAGTTTCCTGCGATCTTGGATGACAAGGTTGTGGGCGAGCAGGCGCGCTCAGTCTATGCAGATGGTCAGGCGATGCTCAAGCGCATGATTGACGGCCGTTGGTTAACGGCCAACGGAGCGGTGGCGTTTTACCCCGCCAATACTGTCAATGATGACGACATCGAAATTTATACCGACGAGACCCGTGAAAAAGTCTTGTTTACTTGGCGTGGCTTGCGTCAACAGGGCATGAAACGCGAGGGTGTCGATAACAAGTGTTTGGCCGACTTTATCGCGCCTAACGCTTCTGGTGTGATGGATTACATCGGTTTGTTTGCGGTTACAGCAGGTTTGGGCATCGAGAAAAAAGAACAAGAGTTTGAACGGGCTAATGACGATTATTCAGCCATCATGTTTAAGTCACTGGCCGATCGCCTGGCCGAGGCCTTTGCCGAGGCGCTACACGCGCGTGTTCGCAAAGACATTTGGGGCTATGTGCCTGACGAAGCCTTGACCAACGAGCAAATGATCAAAGAGGCGTATCAAGGCATACGTCCTGCGCCAGGTTATCCTGCCTGCCCAGAGCATGTCGTGAAGCGTGAAATGTTTGAGGTGCTTGACGGTGCTGATATCGGCATGATGCTGACAGAAAGTTACGCTATGCACCCGGCCGCAAGCGTTTCGGGGTTTTATTTCAGCCACCCGCAGTCACAATACTTTAGCGTTGGCATCATTGGTGACGATCAGGTGGCCGATTACGTCAAGCGTTCGGGCCGCACAGAAAAAGACGTCAAAAGAACCTTGGCGCCCAATTTAGGTTGAGGCAAAGTGCGCCGCTGGCGAGAAGCCGGTCGTCACCACGCAAGCGTTTCAAGTAAAAGAGCAGTCGCGACAGCGGCACCTAAGACTGCAGTGACCCAGTTGCGGCCCAGCGCGTTGGGTTGGCTTTCAACGTAACGATACAGAAGCGCGCCGGCCCCAACCGAGAGGGTGACCGCAATCAGCATGCCCAGTGCGTTGATGAGGACGCCCGTTGAGAAAAACCGTGCCCACAGCGCATTCATTCCAATCACAAAGCCATAGTGAATCAAAAAAATTGAATACGAGCGCTGACCCAGCCACGTCAACAGACCCGGGCGGGGCCATTGGGCCAGCCAGCCGCGTTGGCCCGCGCTGGCAACGATGATTGCCGTTGCCAGCGCCACGACGATTGGATTGCGATATTGCAACCACAAGGCCACTGAGCCAAGTGCCGCGATTGTTAATAACAGGACCCCACCTAAGCTTTGACGCGTTGACCAGTAGGCCAACATTCCTAGGGCATAAGCGCCAAAGAAGTAGGGGGCGTAGTCTTCATATTGATTGTGGCGATTTAGTACCCACAACGAGGCGGCAGCCAGCGCGATCATCAAACACGGAAACACCCAGCGCCAACCAGACATCACCCGCGCACTGAAGGCAGTGAGCAAGACCGTCAGTATAAATAATTGAAAATCAATCGCGACATACCAGACCCCCGCCGATAAGGCTTCAACACCGGTGAGGTCGTGTAGCAATAAGGCGTGCGCCAATAATTGCGCCAGGCTTGGCGGCGCTGAAAGCGAGTCGTGCACAAACCAAGGTCTGACGATCGCCGTGATTAATATTGCAGAGGCTATCGCAAATACAAAAGGGGTGACTAAGCGACGATAGCGTTTAAGGATCAAACTGAAGGCTGATGTCGCTACAGTGCTAGAGGGCTGCCCCTCGGGCGCAAGCTGAGCTGCTACTAAAAAACCCGCTAATACAAAAAACATTTGCACCGCTAAGCGGGCATAGACTTCAAGACCACCAATGATCGCAGGGAAAGCACCCCGCACCACGTCAGACATCGGGCCATACACCGCGAGATGATGAAGCACAATCGCTAGGCAGCCGAGGCCTTTCATAGCGTCTAGGAGTGGCAGGCGAGATTTTGTCATTGGGTTTAAACGATCAAGCCCCGCTTAACGCAGGGCTTGATCGTTTGCTTTTGAGCGTTGGTGCTGAAGTAGGTAAGGGTATTAAGTTTTGTGATAAATCTCAGAGCCTTTTTTCACAAACTCAATCGCTTTTTCTTGCATGCCAGCTTTAAGCGCTACGTCGTTTTCGACGCCGATCTTTTTCGCATAGTCGCGCACGTCTTGCGTGATTTTCATGCTGCAAAAGTGCGGGCCACACATCGAGCAAAAGTGCGCCACTTTCATTGAGTCTTTAGGCAAGGTCTCGTCATGAAAGTCTTTGGCCGTATCAGGATCGAGACCCAGATTGAACTGATCATCCCAACGAAACTCGAAACGCGCCTTCGATAAGGCATTGTCACGAATCGCAGCGCCCGGATGCCCTTTGGCCAGATCCGCTGCATGGGCTGCGATCTTGTAGGTGATGATGCCGTCTTTGACGTCTTTTTTGTTGGGCAATCCCAGATGCTCTTTGGGTGTGACGTAGCAGAGCATGGCTGTGCCATACCAGCCGATCAAGGCAGCCCCAATGCCGGACGTAATGTGGTCGTAGCCCGGAGCAATATCAGTGGTCAATGGGCCCAGGGTATAGAAGGGCGCTTCGTCGCAATGCTTGAGCTGCATGTCCATATTTTCTTTGATCATTTGCATCGGCACGTGGCCGGGGCCTTCGATCATGACCTGCACATCGTGCTTCCAGGCCACCTTGGTGAGCTCGCCTAGTGTTTTCAGTTCAGCAAACTGTGCCTCGTCATTGGC
>CAIZGG010000289.1 GCA_903932425.1 uncultured beta proteobacterium
ATCTAAGCTGTCTTCAATAATATGCCAAAGTCTGATCGGCAGAACTTCAGAGCGTGCGTCAGACAGAAATAGCGAGAGCGCAACATTATCTAAGGAAGACATAAAAGCAATAAAAGCCCCCGTTGCAATACCAGGCAGAAGCGCGGGCAACTCAATACGCTTAAACGTAAACCAACTCGTCGCACCCAAGCTATACGAGCAGTCAAGCATCACCGGATCAAGCTGTGCATAGCTCGCAGAGGCCGTTCGCAACACATAGGGCGTGCAAATGGCCACATGACCCGCTACCAGAGTCGAAAATGACAGACCCTGCCCCATTAAATTAAACAACATCAAAATCCCGAGACCGAGTGCAAGACTGGGGAGCATGAGCGGTGACATAAACACTGAGTCCATGAGTCGGGCCCAAAAAGCGCGGTTACGCGCCAAGGCTAAAGCCGCTGCTGTCGCCAACACTGTCGAAATCGCAGTTGCAACAAGGGCTAAGTGCAAGCTTAAGAAAAAAGCGTCAATGATTTCAGGCGATTCAAGAAATAATGCCTCATACCAACGGGTTGAATACCCCGGCGGCGGAAATTTAAGTGAATAACCCGAGGTAAAAGAAGTGATCATCACGATCACCGTCGGAAGCACTAACATCAGCACGCCCAAACTCGCTGCAAACCCGAGTGTCCAAGCAAAACTGATACGGTCAAGCAGCTTTCGAGTGTGATTAGCCATGCACAAACCCCGCACTGCGTCGACCGAGAAAATTCACTAAGGCAACGATGCTCAATACACTGACCAACAGGATCACGGCTACGGTTGCCGCAAAGGGATAGTTTTGCGATTGGATCGCTTGCTGATAAATATAAAAGGGCATGAAAATCATCCTCCCTCCACCCACGAGTGTTTGAGTCACCAACGCGCTCGCAGAGGCTGCAAAGACTAAGATCGAACCGGCTAAGAGCCCTGGAATCGACAAGGGAAAAGTCACTTTCAAAAACGTACGCCAGCGCCCAGCACCCAGGGCGATCGAAGCATCTTTAAGCTGCGGATCAATACCAGACAGCGCGGCGATCAAGGGCAAAATCATCATCGGCATCTCGATCTGCGACACAGCAAGCATCACGGCACCCGGCGTGTATAACAACTTGAGCGGAACCGCTATCCAGCCCAAGGAAAGCAAAAACTGATTAATCAAGCCTTCGCGTCCTAAAATCACTACCCACGAAAAGGTCCGTACGACTGAACTCGTCAGTAGCGGCAGCAAAATCGCAAAAAGCAAAACGGTTTGCCAACGTCGTGACAAAAGGGTGTACAGGTAGGCGACTGGATAGCCAATCAAGATTGAAATGACCACCGCGCTTGCGGCAAGCGTCAGTGTTTCGAACAAGATACCCCGATTGAAACTATCCAAGACAAATTTCGCATACTGCGCACCGCCTACCTGTGTCATCGCCGTGTCGCTAAATAAACTGATCCCAGCCATCAACGCTAAAGGTGCTGCGACAAACAGGGCGAAAAATACCAACAATGGCAAGACTAACCATTTATCGCGCTTTAGTTGCACCGAGTTTGAGAGCACAGATAGATCCGTTTATTGAGCTATGAATAAAAAAGTCCCTGAGTGACTGATCACACCTTCACTTCACGGTTAAAGCGATCAATGTATTCAGCGCGACGAGGATTTAGTTTGAGCCAGTCTGTACTTCTAAAGCCCTCGAGGTCTTCCATATTCTTAGCAATCGCGGCCAACGAACCACCAAACTTTGCACCTTTATTGGTAGGAGCAACAAAATAGGGTGCATCACTCATCTTCTGCTGAACCTCAAGGCTGAGCGCCGTATTG
>CAIZGG010000290.1 GCA_903932425.1 uncultured beta proteobacterium
GGGTTGTCGCTGAGCGATCCGTTTTGCATTGGTGGCAAAACGAGGATCGGTGGGTAACTCGCTTGCACCGAGCACACCGCAAAGCGCCTTAAACTGGCCGTCGTTGCCAGCAGCAATAATCAAATAGCCATCTTTACACGGATACACATCAGCCGGCGCTGCGATCGGATTCGTGTTGCCTGCGCGCTTAGGAGGAATGCCTGTCATTAAATAGCTGATTGCAAGATGCCCGTTGAACACCACCGCGGCATCAAGCAAAGCCATATCAATATATTGACCTTCGCCAGTTTGACGGTGGTGATACAACGCGCTAATCATCGCAATGTTGGCATACAAGCCTGTGGCGATATCCGTGATGGGAATGGAGGTGCGCATGGGTACGGCACCTAGCACGCCATCGGGCTGACCACAGGTGCTCATGGGCCCCGCCATCCCTTGCAAAATAAAATCATATGCGGGCCGTTCAGCGTAGGGGCCTGACTGGCCAAACCCACTGATCGAGCAATAGATCAAATCAGGCTTCAACGCGCGTAACGAATCATAATCAAGGTGATATTTTTTTAACCCGCCGGCTTTGTAGTTTTCAATCACGATGTCGCACTGCTGCGCGAGCTCACGGACCAGCGCGGCGCCTTCAGGCGAGGCGATATCCACAGTCACTGAATACTTGCCTCGGTTATAGGCCAGAAAAGTTGCCGACTCATTGCTGGCCGCCTCGGGATCTCCATCACGCATAAAAGGCCCCATGCGACGAGAGTCATCGCCCTCGCCTGGCTTTTCAATTTTATAAACCGTAGCGCCCATATCAGCAAAAATCTGCGTGCTGAGCGGCCCCGCGATGATGCGAGTGAGGTCTAGCACCTTGATGCCTGAAAAGATTGCCTGCATAAACGACCTTTTGTGAAACTACGGCTTGAGCGACCTCGTGCAACACCGTTTGCGCACGAGCCGAGCCCTCGAAATCTTACCAACACGCGCAAAGCCCTCAATCCACTGAACGGCGCAAACCGAGCACTACAACAAAAATAAGATTGCAGCCACGAGCGTTGGTCCAAGCGCCGCAATAAATAAAGGGGCTGGTGAAATGGTTTCGTTGTCAAACGTCGACTTTAAAATTGAAAACCCTGCTGGGTTAGGCGCGTTGGCGATCACCGTGAGCCCCCCACCTGTCACCGCACCCGCGACCAGCATATAGCGCCACGCCTGCTCAGTACCATCCACGAGAGACCCTAGAAAAGTCAATGCAGCATTATCCGTGATAGCCGTCAGTGCCACTGCCCCCCAGAACAGCACGACAGGAGACAGACTTCCTAATAAATCTTGCAACCACCATTTTTGCAGCGCGCCCAACAACACTAAGCCAGCTAAAAAGAAACCAACCAGCAAGCCTTCTTTAAGCAAGAGGGGCGACTGAAAACGTTTGTAGGCATGACAAAACCCGATGAATAGCACCAAGAGTGTCATGAAGATTGCGGGGTGATGCGCAAAGACCACAATCCCAATTAAAAACAAGACGTGAATGCAAATCGTCAAGAGCGGAACATGTATCGGGGCGTCTTGTGTGACACCGCGATGCGTTTGAACCTCGCCAGTAATCAGCACCTCGCGGTTAATCAACGTTAGCACCAACGCGTTCAGCAACACAGCAACCAGCGCACGCCAACCAAAGTGCGTCAGCATGTAAGTCGAATCCCAGCCGAAGGTTTGAGCGACCATCAGCACCGGCGGTGCGGCATAGGCACTTAATACGCCACCAATCGAGACATTGACAAACAACACGCCAAGCGTCATATATTTAAAGGCGCTGTGCCCGGGGCGTTTGAAATAGGCGTCGCGCAATAACAAGGCGGCAAGAGTCATTGCTGCGGGTTCTGTAATCAGCGAACCTGCCAACGGTACGACCGTTAACACGACAAAATAGGTAGCAAGTTGACGCCGCACCGGAATCGCACGTGCAACCGTGCGAACAATGCCACCGACCATTTCAATGATCGGACGGCTCGCGGCTACCACCATAATGGCAAAAACGAAAAGCGGTTCAGTAA
>CAIZGG010000291.1 GCA_903932425.1 uncultured beta proteobacterium
AAATGCTCTGAGGCCTTTTTTTTTGCGGGTCTTGGCTTCATAACCACTTATTTAGGCGTAACCAATCAACTTGCATCAGGTCGCCTTCGATTTGCCTTACGGTTTTTCCCGAATGGTTGACTCACAGTGATAGAACATGGCTTATCGCTCGGTTGAGCCAGGCGGGGGCAAGATGTTTCTGTCCACCGGCAGGCGGTGGGGTCACGTTCATGGCTTTAATCTTGAATTGCTTGCTTCAGACGCCTTATCATTTGGGTTTGCGCAGTAACACTCGCGCGTTTCTCGCTAAACGATGAGGTAGTGATCGCTCACTCTGGACTACACGCCTCAGCTACTAGAGCTTAAATTTACGCATTTGCTCACAAACGTCGACAAAAATGTTCGCGGCAGCTGCAAATTATCATATCCTGTTTCACGCAAGGCTCCTGGACCTCATCCGAGCAAGAGGTGAGCGAGCCTTTCTTAAAACCGTTCGCCAGTTTATCTGGCGCAAAGGATACGGTACGACTGTTCTCAGCGCAGGCTCAATAATTAAGCTGGACGCTACGCGGCGAACTTTATGACAGAGCAATCAACGCTTCGACGAAGAATCATTCCGCTCACGCTTTTTCCACTGTTTGGTCTTTGCGCCGTACTGATATTTTCAGCGTTACTGATTTCGCTACGTCTCGAGAAAACGGTGACCGACTTGATCGAACAGAGATCCAAGCTGCTTGCTACGCAAGTCGTAGAGGTCGCTGAGGGCGGGCTTCGTTTCGGCATCTCGATCGAAGATCAGACTGCCTTAACAAAAAAATTAGAATTGCTGTTATCCAATGACAAACAATTATTGAAAATCAGGGTCTTTGATGATCAAGGCAAGCCGCTCTTAACGAGTGCTCTGAATAAAAAAACTAGCGATTTATCATCGCCGCGCTTGCGCAAAGCGTTGGCCCATGACCAAACAAAGTCCACTGACCAATATGTCAAAACGTGGAAAGAAAAAGGCGAGCAACACGTCTTGATGCAGTCACGCGACGCCATGGGGTTAACCGGGGCAATCATCTGGGTGGTCTACTCAACCCAAAGCGCTCACGTCGCGTTTGAACAGACCTTAGACCGTTTGTTAACAACCTGTATGTGGCTGATACTTGCCGGAACCCTGATCTTTTCCTTGTTCGTTGCAATGATCTGGTACCCCTGGGAGCGGCACGTCAAAGCTTATCAATCCTCCTCAGGTGCCGAGCTCTCAACGCTCACTGACAGCCCTATCCCAGGCGTCTCACTTGCAACGGTCATAAAAGAAATTTCGTCCGTAGAACAGGAGCTTCAAACCTTAGAGCACAATCTGAGAGGGTCTAAGCCATGAGGTTTCCAAAGTGGAAATTCTGGCTCGGGTGCGGCTTAAGTGTCGCCTTGACCGTCGCAGCGCTCGTTCTTCTAGCCACGCTCGCTCGGGATTCTGGCGCACGAATTCTCGTCACCACGCTCGGCGAGAACTCAACAGCCATTGGCACGGACATCCGCCTCAAGATGGAACGCGCGTTTGCTGCAGGAATTTCACTAGATGACTTAGTTGGGGTCAGTGAAGTATTCGAATCAGAGTTGGCCGAGCATCGAGCAATCTCGTTTTTTGCTTTAGTCAATAATCACGCGAAAATTCTAGCGTTCACAGCTCGCAGCGCTTCCACAGAGCTTGAACTCACTCAAATGAAACAGCTCGTTCAACTGAAAGAGAATTTCGCCCATGGGGTCAGGCAGGATGAATCCGCAATTCAGGTGACATCTAATTTGGGGCAATCTTTTCAGGCTGTGCGTATACCAATCGCTGACAAACCGGGAAATGATCCCACAGCCACTCTATTTATTGGTTACCCTCGAAACTACATTGATCAGCACATCAATTCTCTTGCGGCTGACGTGATCTTTGCAACGCTCACAGCGGTTGTCTTCGTCTTAGAGTTCTTGTGGTTTGGCTCACAATTAACTGCGGTGCGCGATGTTGGGAGATTTAGGGCGCATCTGAAACGTCTAGCCCTCCCGAGCTTCGAGTTTCGCGCACGGATGACCACTCAGGACTCCATGGGTGAGCTCAGCCGCAACTTAGACCTTCGTCTGGATCAAATTGCCCAACGCTTTCATTCGCTGAGGCATATGATCAGCCAGTCTTCGAACCGGCTTACAAGTTCAACCTTGGCTATTCAGGCCGATCTGACAAGTTTAGCCCAGCGTTTTGGGCTCATCGCAGAACCCAAAGACTTACCGAGTCCTGTTGACATCGCTCATTTTCGGATCGCTGTCTTTTTAATCGCGATGTCGTCAGAAGTATGTCGACCTTTTTTTGCTGTTTACGCAGCAGAGCTAGTCAGCCCAGATAATCTGTCTTCCCAATTGCTTTCGGGTATCCCACTCACGGTTTTTTTAATTTTTTGGGGTATCTCCCAGCCACTTGGCGTCGCAGTCTTGCAAAGGCTAGGCGCAAGAAGATGGCTCACAATCGCTGCTTCTACGGTCGGCCTTGGGATTCTGGGTAGCGCTGCCACGGATAACTGGTATATCTTAGTCGGCTTACAGGCCTTGACCGGCTTCTGCTTTGGTTCGACGCTGATTTGTAGTCTTGCCCTAATGATTAGAAGTGGCAGCGGTGGCATGACCTCATACCTGACCGCTCTAGTGGCTGCAGGTATTTGCGGGCCTGTGATTGGGGGCTTGTTAGCGAGTAACTTTGGGTACACGACCGCATTTATGGTTGCCGCAACCTGCGGGTTTTTAGCGATTGGGTTCATGTCTTCGCCAGCCAATCAAGCAGCGAAAAAGCATCACCGAGCCACCTCGCTGAGGGCAACGCTCAAAAATATGCTGAGAGGCGATCTGCTTAGCCTGCTTGCTTTTTCAACCATTCCTGCTCGAATGGTCACGACGGCACTACTTTTAATCGTCGTACCCTTGACTATTTCGCAAATGGACGAATCAGCTGCCGTGACAGGTCGCCTGATTCTTCTCTATTTTTTTGGTCTCTTTCTTTTAGCCGCGTCCGCTGAGAAGCTAGCCAATCACTGGCGCGCATCTAAAGCTTTTGTGATTGTTGGAGCACTGGTCATGATCTTGGCCTGCCTCGCAGCCTATGCTTTAAACGGCATCTGGGGCTTGGTCACAGCCTGCGTTTTATTGGGGGTGGGGCAGTCGTTGATGGCCGGTTCACAGGGAAATCTCGCCATACAGATGATGGCCCGAGCAGCCCCAGCAGAGGCCAACTCCGACCTTTCACTCGGTATGTACCGGCTCTTCGATCGTTTGGGTGCCGCGCTAGGACCAGTCTTTGCCGCTGTTTTAATCGAGCGCTTTGGACTAAAAGATGTGATGCTATGGCTGGCTGTAATCCTGGGAGTTTGTACCCTGCTCTCACTGTTGACCTTTATCGTCTTCAAAGAAAGGCGACAGCCGCATGGGACGCTAGCCTGATGCTGTTGGATCTTCCACCGCTCAATTTTTTTAGTGAAGCCTTGAGGTTCTCTCATCGCCTTCTTGACTGGTCTGATCGCGATCAAGTCCTTGCTTTACGCCAGGAGGTTTTCAAAGATATTGCACCGCAATTTCGTGTTCTTATCCCGAGCAAAGAGGATGCGCTGACGTACGAACTGAAATGGTGCGAAAAACATTTGCAGTTACCTGGGGTCACGCTTGGCGTGTTTGATCATGATCGACTCATTGCCTTTGCCAGCGTTTTGCTTTCAGTAGGACAAAGTGCCACCAACGTATCCCAATTGATTGGGTTGAGCGAGCCAGCTTTGCAGCGATCTGCGGAGTTAGCGTCTTGCATGGTCGACAAGCACTACCGTGGATTACAGCTGCAGGCGTCCTTATTACGCTGGCGTATGGCGTTGGCAAAAAAATATGGGCGTTCTTTATTTATAGGCATGACTGCTTGTGGCAACTCGTACTCTATGCGTAATATGCTCGGCGCGGGGATGACCATTCGTTGGGTCGGACAAATTGCACCTGACCGCTGGTTTCAGAGCCTGATGCTCGATACAGAGAACGATTCGCAAGTGTTGTGGTCGGATACGTCGTTGGTGGATTGGCAGGATTTTCAAACGCAATTCGACTTATTAGCGCGCGGCTACGAGGGCGTTTCAATCGATTTTTTAGAAGGCGCCTTCAACCCTGAACGATACCGGCTTAAATTTTCAAAGCGTCAAGCGAGCGACACATGAAGCTATGTTGGCTGTGGTTGATCACAATGTTTTTTGGGGTGGCCCATGCCGCACCACATGTGATCATTGTCACGCCACGTGGCGAAACAAGGATGGAAAATATTTTTGAGGAGGAATTGGTGCGTCGCATCGGTGCGGTGCGCTTTACTCTCATCGTGTCAGAGCCGGCCAATGACGCGTCGATGTCCGAACTGAAAGAAAGGGTTCTCAAAGAAAAGCCTGACCTGATCTACGCCTGGGGAACGCCGACCACCATTGCACTCGCTGGCACGTACGAGACGCCGGTCATCAAAGATATACCGATTGTTTTCGGAGTCGTTGCTGATCCGTTGCGCGCAAACTTAGTAAAAAATCTTCATAAACCTGCCCGCAATATTACGGGCACCTCACATCTTGCCCCGTTATCCGTTCAATTGCTTGCGATAAACGAATATCGAGCGATTAAGACATTAGGGGTTGTCTACAACCCCACCGAAGTCAACGCGCGCAATATGGTGGAAGATCTGAAAGTTGAAACAAAAAAACTAGGAATTGAGCTTATCGCCGAACCCGTTGGTTTAACCTCGGAGGGTAAACCTGACGCTTCAACCCTCGCTCAAAAAGTTGGACGGGTCAAAGAGCTTGGTGCGCAATGGCTCTATTTAGGGCCAGACACCTTTGTCAGCTTTACGCATCGCAAACTGACAACCGACGCTAGCTTGCAATCTCGGTTGCCTGCATTCTCAGCGAACGAAAGCGCGATTCGCGATGCGAACGCCCTGCTTGGTCTGTTTTCGCCAGTCGAAAATATGGCACGCTTGATGGCTTGGAAGGCGAGTCAGATTCTCTCTAACGAGATTAAGGTTGAAGATATCCCGATAGAGACTTTGCAGCGGTTTTCGGTGTTAATTAACACGTGTGCCGCAAAAGCTTTACGACTATACCCTCCCCTCGGATTGCTGAATTATGCTGCCGTCAGGTTACCGCTAGAGTCCGGAACTATTTCTATCAACCCGAGCGGGGCTCCACCCTCATTGCAGCCTGTGGATGGCTGCACGCCCGTGACCCTACCTTGAAGCAGGGAAAAAACGATTCGGTGTGTGCTAGGCAACCACGCGAGCGCCTACGGCGTAGTTCGTGTCGTTTTTGCAAGTGCCGTCCAAGGTAAGTCTGCCGGGTCAGCCGCCATCGGCCCTGCCGCTTTGGCCACCAAGATCTGCGAGGTAATCGGTGTGAAATCAGCCCGAAAATGATTTGAACTTTTCACGACTAGTACTTTCATGGTTTCGGGATGTACGCCCAACATTCGAAACAGCTCGCGATCCAGTAATTGTTTTTTTCCGCTAGCGACCGCGACTAACACGCCCTCGATTTCAAGCAAGGCGCAAGCACCAAGCGTGATGCGCGACCCAGTCATCATCGGCCCCTTGAGCGTGGCTTTGCCATCCGATAGCGCTTTAACTTTAAATGTACCCTGAACCGGCGCATCGCTCAGTTGACCCGTAAAGGTGGGTACGGCCTTACCTAAAGCGGTTGTGATAAAGGCACCCAAGCCGGCTTCATGTGCCATCTTTGCGGCCGCCGGATCAAACAACAAACCGAGCGCCACTTTACCGGGCAGACGCTTACCCGCACCTTTCTCAAGCAGCGCTCGCAACAACCCCGTGGTGTTACTGTCCCCGCCCGCACCCGGATTGTCTTGTGTATCTGCAATGACCACCGGTTTTTCATTCGATTCGGCCAACACGCAGGCGCGTTCGACCGCATCACGGGCCGGCAATACATCAATCTTCCATTGGGTCGGCTCGCTCACCAATTCATGAAGTCTTTGAACGGCCGTCTCGGCCCGCTCACCATAGCCCCAAACCATCGGCGCGCACTCTGCAATATCTGCGGCCGGAAACCCCATACAAAAATTCAAACAAGTATCAAACTCGCGGTCGAGATCGAAAATCGCGTCGTAGTGCGACTTGGCGGGCTCAAGCCACGTGCTCTGAGCATTCAGGGCGATTAGATAAGGGAGGCGACGATAGACCAACGGCTCTCTGCTGCCGCGCCTGAGTCGCCGCTTCAACAGCGTCGCCGCAAGCGCTCCTGTGATGGCCATATCCACGTGCGGGTAGGTACGGTAAGCGGCCAAAGCGTCCGCCTCGGCAAGCATCCGGTGTGTCACGTTCGCGTGCAGGTCTAAGCTTGCGACAATCGGTAGGTTTGGCCCAATAAGCGCGCGTATGCGTGCGATCAATTCACCCTCGGTGTCATCGACGTGCTCGGCAACAGCCGCACCATGCAAATCGAGATAGATGGCATCAAAACCACCCTTGCGGACGCCCGCAAGTATTGAATAGCTGATGCGCTCGAAAGCATCGCGCGTGACGTGTGCCGACGGTATGGCACCAGACCAAGACCCAGGCAACAATTGCCACCCTTCGAGTCGGGCCGCTTCGATAAACCCGCCGATGGGGATGTTGACGCCACGCAAGCTGTCGAGCATCGGTTGACCTTCAATAAAGGCTGGAAATGATTCGCCTCGATTAAACGCAGCCCAATCGGCCTTGGTTGGCGCGAAGGTGTTGGTTTCGTGCTGGTAGCCTGCGACATAAATTTTCAAGAGCGCACCGTAAAACGTTGGTTAACTGATGTTCTAGTTCGATCGTAAACGGATTGGCGAGCTTTTACCTGAACCATTTACTTAAAAATCTTACCTCGCCCGCAAATAACTTGCGAGAGATCCACCACTTTAAAAGCGTCCTGGTAAAAACAGTTTAGGCAACTGCTGAATCCTGGGGCTCAATCACGCTAGATAAAAAAACCGCTCAGGCGCAAGGCATGAACGGTTTTTTTACCGCTCTGCACGCTTGCGTGCAGAGCCTTGTCGGCAAATATTAAGCCAAGCGAACCATCAGCGGCACAATCAGCAAGGCCACAATGTTGATGATCTTGATCAGCGGGTTCACTGCCGGGCCTGCCGTATCTTTGTACGGATCGCCAACAGTATCGCCCGTCACAGCGGCTTTATGCGCCTCTGAGCCTTTGCCACCGAAATGACCTTCTTCGATGTACTTCTTGGCGTTATCCCATGCACCGCCGCCAGTACACATCGAGATCGCAACAAACAGGCCCGTCACAATCGTACCCATCAACAGGCCGCCAAGTGCCTTAGGTCCTAACAACAAACCTACGGCAACGGGCACCACCACAGGTAAGAGCGATGGGATGATCATCTCTTTAATGGCAGCGGTCGTCAGCATATCAACGGCTTTGTCGTATTCCGGCTTACCCGTGCCATCCATGATGCCTTTGATGTCGCGGAACTGACGGCGCACTTCTTCAACCACTGCACCCGCGCAACGGCCCACAGCTTCCATCGCCATCGCACCAAACAGGTAAGGGATCAAGCCGCCAATAAACAAACCAATAATCACCATGTGGTCAGACAGGTCGAAACTCACCTTCAACCCTTTTGACTCAAGCTCATGCGTGTAGTCGGCAAACAATACCAAGGCAGCTAAACCGGCCGAACCAATTGCATAGCCTTTGGTCACAGCTTTCGTGGTGTTACCTACTGCGTCAAGCGGGTCGGTAATGTCACGTACAGACTGTGGCATACCAGCCATTTCAGCAATACCACCGGCGTTGTCAGTGATTGGGCCATACGCATCAAGTGCCACAACAATACCTGCCATTGACAACATCGACGTTGCAGCAATCGCGATTCCGTAAATGCCGCCCAGCCAGTACGCTGCATAGATTGCGGCGCAGACGAACAATACAGGGTAAGCCGTCGACTTCATCGATACGCCTAAGCCGGCGATGATGTTCGTACCATGGCCCTGGCTTGAAGCCTGGGCAATGTGTTTAACCGGAGCGTAATCAGTTCCGGTGTAATACTCAGTAATCCAAACCAGCAAGGCCGTGAGCGCTAAGCCCACAACAGTCGCGCCAAATAAGCGCATTTTGCCGCCTGTTTTAAAGCCAAAATCTGCCAATGCGTTGTCTGGCATCATCCAGTTTGTTGCAAAGTAAAAAGCAACCAAAGAGATCACGCCTGCAATGATCAAACCCTTGTACAAGGCTGGCATGACGTTTTTCATGCCAGGGGTTGCTTTCACAAACGAGCAGCCAATAATCGATGCAATGATCGAGATCCCGCCAAGTACCAACGGATAAATCACCGCTTCAGCCGTTGCCACTTTAACCATCAGCGCACCCAGCACCATCGTCGCGATCAGTGTGACTGCGTAGGTTTCAAACAAATCAGCTGCCATACCGGCGCAATCACCCACGTTAACGCCAACGTTGTCGGCGATCACTGCTGGATTACGTGGATCATCTTCAGGGATGCCCGCCTCAACCTTACCAACCAAGTCGGCACCAACGTCAGCGCCTTTGGTGAAAATGCCGCCGCCAAGGCGCGCAAAGATTGAAATCAAAGATGAGCCAAAGGCTAAACCGATGAGGGGATGCAGGGTTGCCGACAAATCACCCGCTTTACCGACCGACCTCAAGTACATATAGAACAGACCAACGCCCAGCAAGCCCAGACCGACCACCAACATCCCTGTGATGGCACCGCCCTTAAACGCAACGTTGAGAGCTTCATTCATCCCCACGGTTGCAGCCTGCGCAGTGCGTACGTTTGCGCGCACCGAAACATTCATCCCGATAAAGCCGCAAGCGCCTGATAACACCGCGCCCACCACGAAGCCTACCGCCGTCGTGTAGTCGAGAAAAAGCGCGATCAAAATCGTTAGCACCACGCCCACGAGGCCGATGGTTTTATATTGACGCGACAGATAGGCGCTTGCGCCTTGCTGAATCGCATCCGCGATTTCCATCATCTTGGCGTTACCGGTACTCTGATTAAGAATCCAGGACCTGACTACAAAGCCGTATAGAACTGCGAGAACCCCGCAGCCTAGGGCAAAGTAGAGACCCAACTGTATGTTGCTCATGCTCGAAAACTCCTAAAGTGTGTTGTCTTGAATCGTTTTTATACGCAGCCGTCGGCTGTCTGTGACACTGGAAGAACTAGCCCTACTAGTATGTAACAAAACTTAAGGCATCGGGGTACTTTGTTTCTTTGTTAACATTAGGGTATTCACCAATCAACCCGTAGCAAAAATACTCATGAGTCTTGACAAAGTCAGCCCCGGAAAGAAACTTCCCGAGTCTTTTAACGTCATCATCGAGATCTCGATGAACGCCGATCCAATTAAATATGAAGTCGATAAAGAGTCAGGCGCGATCTTTGTTGACCGCTTCATGGGTACTGCCATGCACTACCCATGCAATTACGGTTACATCCCCAAAACCATCGCAGGCGATGGTGACCCCGTTGATGTGTTAGTGATTACTCCCTTTCCAGTAATCCCAGGCGTGGTGGTGCGCTGCCGTGCGTTGGGCGTGCTTAAAATGAAAGATGAGGCGGGTGATGACGCCAAATTATTGGCAGTCCCGGAAGACAAGATCTTGCCGATTTACAGTCACTGGAAGCAAGCCTCAGACATCAACCCCATGCGTCTGAATGCCATTCAGCACTTTTTTGAGCACTATAAAGACCTTGAGCAAGGCAAATGGGTCAAGGTCGAAGGCTGGTACGGCGTCGACGACGCGCACAAAGAAATCATTGAGGGTTTAGAGCGCTACGCAAAAGAAACTCCTGCGGCGTAAATAGCAGCTACGTTAGGTCGCCTACCCTCGACGGTGAGGGTGGCGCCGTGACTCTAAATGCCAGTTACATCGACTGTCGTAATAACGAGGCGTAATCCTCTGCGGTGGCGATGCGTGGATTCGTCTTATGGCAGTGGTCTGCCATTGCACCCTCGATAATTTTGCCAAACATGTCTTCGGTCACGCCCATTGCGGCAAGACCCGAAGGCAGGCCAAGGCGCTGATTCATTGCCTTGATTGCGGGGGCAACCTCAGCCCCCTGGCTTAGGCCCATCGCCTGCGCTAGACGCTCAAGCTTTTTGCCCTTTTGCATGGACGCCTCGCTTTGATTAAACGTAATCACAGCGGGCAAAAACATCGCATTCAGGGTGCCGTGGTGCAGACGAGGGTTCATACCACCTAGCGAGTGGCTCAGGCTATGCACAGCGCCCAACCCTTTTTGAAATGACATTGCACCCTGCGTTGAGGCGCTCATCATATGAAAACGGGCTTCGCGATCATGTGGCTGCTTGGTCGCACGCTCGATATGCGCCCAACCACGCCACAACCCGTCTAAGGCAATCCCTTCTGCCGGAAAATTTAACGCTGACGACATAAACGCCTCACAGCAATGCGTAATCGCATCCATTCCTGTCGCGGCGGTAAGCAACGGGGGTAGATCGAGTGTCAGTTCAGGGTCACAAATTGCTGATCTGGGCACCACATACGGCGACAAAATACCCACCTTGCGTCCGTCATCGAGGATCAGCATCGCGCCTCGGCCCACTTCGCTGCCAGTGCCAGACGTCGTTGGAATCGCAATCACAGGCGCCGTGGCGGCTGTAATACGCGCCACCCCACCTTCAATGGCAGCAAAATGCTTTAAATCGCCAGAGTGGGTCGCAAGCACCGCAACGGCTTTCGCCAGATCCATCGCCGAACCGCCACCCACCGCGATCAAGCCGTCAAATTTACCTTCGCGGTACATCTTCAACGCGTCACGCGTTGCGGCCTCTGTGGGGTTGGGAGGCGTCTGGTCGTACACAGCAACGGCGTCAGCGTTTTTTAGCTGTGCCAAGACCTTATCAATAATGCCAACCGCACGCACACCAGCGTCGGTCACGATCATTGGGCGCTGAATACCCACCCGGTCGCATTCTGACTGCAGCAATGCCACAACACCAAAGTCAAATTGAATTTGGGTGATGTAATTAATCAGTGCCATTTCGTCGCTCTCCGTTGTTTTTTAGTCATTGCAAAGATGATAAAGCATCCAGACCAATTTAGAGTTGGTGAGCGGTGATGGTGGTAACACCCCGCACAAGAGTAGAATTTGCGTTCAGTTCAAGCGGAGTCGGTCGTGGCACAGATGTTTCGCATCACCCTTTCAGCAGTACTGGCACTCGCGGCGACGGCCGTTCTATTGGCAACCAATGCGCGTGCGCAAAGCGGTCTCAGGTTTAACCCTGGTGCCTTTACACCGGGCCTGCCATACACGACCTCAAACTCAATTTTGGATTCAATGCCTGCTCCTTCCGCAGAGCAAACAACGCAACCCGACTCTACGACTGCTACGCCTGACTCATCCGCTAAGCCAGCCGCTGAGCCAGCCACGGACAGCGCTACCCCGACAACCACCCCAGCCGGCACCACCGAACCGACAATTCATCAAGGTCTGTCGCCCGAGAAAGCGAACTCGGCAGGAGGTCTGAGCCCCGAGCGCGGTCTGGCACCCACTCCACCACCAGTGAGCACCGACGTTTCAACGAGCGGACAAAACCCCTACCTCGCACCAAACCCCTACACAACACCCCGTAGCCCTGGCGGTGGATTGAAAATAAGATAGGTTAAGTCTAGGCGCTGGGCTGAACGCCCGAAGCAACATAGATCAAGTGCTAGGCTGGGCGCCTAAATCAAGCGGCGCCGCCCGCCCAATCAGTTTGCCAGCCAAGTAGCTCTGCCAGGCGCGTCACCACCCACTGCGCTTCTGGCACATTGACGCCAACATCAGCAACCGTGAGCCCTTGATAAATGCGTTCAAGCACATCCGCCTCGGTGATGCCAAGCTCCCAGACTTTGGCGGTTGCCTGCTCGGTCAGCATGCTGGCCATATCCTCGCAAAAATCATAGCGCTCGTAAATCACCTCTTTGCTTGCGCTGGGTCGGGTGCGCCCCGGCTCAACGAACAACGCAATGAACGAAGGCGGGATCACGATCTGATTATCATCACTCATGGCTACGTTTACGTAGTAAATACTTTTGCATGCCCTGCATGACAATGACATCGTTTTGATTGCGGATTTCAGAATGCATGGTCAAGACGCCTGTCGTACGATTTGCAACTAATTCAGCGACTGTCAGACTTGAGTACAAGGTATCGCCGACAAAAACAGGTTGCAAGAACTTGCTGCTTTGTTCGATAAAAGCCTTTAACGATTCTTCCACCATGTGCGGAAACAAGCCTGCACCAGCGGCAGTCTGGATCACCACCTGAAACCCGTGCGCCAGCATGTGTGGCATGCCATGTGCCCGACAGTATTCAAGATCGTAATGCACAGGATGGTTGTCACCGCTCGCTAACGAGAAGGCTGCAAATAACGCGTCCGTCATGGTGCGTGACGGCAGATTGAAACGCTCGCCAAGCGCAAAGTCCTCAAAAAAACGTTGCGCACACATTTGATGTTTGATCATTGTTGTCCTCTCCTGTTCCACCTCACTGCTGTGCCACTCCAAACTGGGCGCAGCAACCGTAAGCGTAACCGATGGCCAATTCGTGCAAGGTCACTCGCGAAAGCGCATGGATACACAGAAACGTCAGATCACCCTGCACAAAGGCCCGTTTGAGGTTGATTGTGACTAAAAACTCTGTCAACGTTTGGATACCTTGAATCACTCATACCTTATGAAAACGAATAACCAATCCATTTTTGTGCTGTCGCGCCCACTCTTTTTGCTACTGCTTGCGTTGAATCTTGCAGTGCTGGTTTGGTTGAAGCTGCACACCGGCGACTTCTTTGGCTGGAACCCTGTCGATCTCAACAAGCACAAACTGTTTGAATTGAAGTCGATACTGGCGATTGCGCAGTTCGTTTTGATTGCCTTTGCCATCGACCAACTATTGCGCCAAGCGATCGTGCGCTTTAACGGACGCTCTAGCGAGCGTCATGTTCCGGCGATTTTGGTGCAGGTAATGACTGTCGCCGTTTTTGTGGCGACCGGCCTGTGCGCTTATGTCGGCCTTTACGATCATCACTTTACCTATCTGCTGGCTTCGATTGGTGCCTTAAGCGTAGGTATTCTTTATATTTTGAAAGACGTTGGGCATCAGGTGATCTGTGGCATCACGTTACAGGCAGACCATATCGTTTCAGTCGACGACTGGATTGAACTCAAAGAGGACGGCGCCACCGAGTACCTTCAGGTGGTCGAGCTAGACTATCGAATGGTATTGTTGAAAAACGACCATGGGCAGTTGATTCGTGTGTATAACCACGAATTCACTGAGATGCATTTCATCAATCTGTCAAAGCAAAAACCCGGTGTTGGTGCGCCGCGTCAACTTGAAATTCAAGTCAGCGCCCGTAACAACCCCGACCGCGTACTGCGGATTATGGATTTGGCGCTTAAACATGTTGTGCATAGCAATCACGAATTTCTGCCTAAATTTTCATGCTTCGTTTCAAAAATCGAAGAAGGCGTCATCACCTATTTAATTTGGTACAAAGCCGAAATTGATACGGCACCCTTTGAGACCAACGGCGCGATTTTGTTGTGCCTGACACGCTTCTTTAAAGCGGCTGGTATCAACCTCAATCGCTTTGAAACGCAGCACCCCTCAGAAAACCACACCGATACACAGTCACGCCTGTTAGATTGTTACGGCCTGGGCATTCTGAAATTGCTCAGTCACGAACAAATCGTCACGATTGGCCAGTCAGTCAACGTCTTGCACTATTACGCCGATCATCACGTCATTCAAAAAGGCGCTGAAGAAGACTGGATGTACATCATTTCTGAGGGCTGCCTCGAGGTGAAATTAGCCGATCAAAGTGGTGAAATGAAGGTCGTCGCCACCCTGTGGCCTGGTGACTTTGTTGGCGAAATGTCTCTACTCACGGGGGCACCTCGCGCCGCCGACGTGTTCGCCAAAGCCGACACCGTGCTCGTTCAAATTACCAAAGAAGAGATCGCACCCCTACTCGACTCAAATCCCAAACTGGTCAAACAGTTTTCAGATATTTTGGCTCAACGCGTCGCGCAGAACGAGGTGTTTGGAAACTCGGACGGCCAGGCTGCACGCGTCGCCGAAGAATCAAAAAGTATTACTGCAAAAATTCTGAATTTCTTTTTCAAGAAAAAATAGGCACACTAGGGCCTTTAGCCAATCGGCACTAATCAGGCGAGGCCCTATGTCATCTACTAGTCAGTCCCACTCTATCACTCTGCCTGACGGCGCCTGTTTACAAATCTTTGAGCAAGGCGCCGGTACCCCGCTATTGCTGATTAGCGGACTGGGTGGTGCCGCCGCTTACTGGAATCCGTGCTTGCCAGCGCTTACCGCTGCGCACCGGGTGATTCGACTTGATCAGCGCGGCATCGGTGCAAGTACACGTGGTACTGCAGCGGTCACCATTGACCAGCTCGCCGACGACTGCATCGGGGTACTGGATCATCTTGGGATTCAGTCCGCAATCATTTTGGGGCACTCTACAGGCGGGTGCATCACACAAGCCATCGCGTTGCGCTCGCCCCAGCACGTCAAGGCCTGTGTGTTAACCGGCACTTGGACCAAACCTAATCGCTACATGCAAGAGCTTTTTAAACTGCGTAAAGGCCTGTTACGCAGCGACCCGATGGCGTATGCCGTGTCAGCCACGTTTTATTCGCATGAGCCAAGCTGGCTCAATGCCAACTGGGGTGCACTGGATGCAGCGCGTGCAGCGGCACCGCTAAGCGTAGCCGCGCAAGACATCGTGGCAGAACGCATCGATGCCATCATGGCGTTTGACCGAAGCGCCGAAGTGGCGCGCATTAAAGTGCCGGTCTTAAATATTGGTGCGCGCGATGATTTAATTGTGCCCGCCTTTTTACAAGAAGAGCTGGCCGCGCTGATGCCAGGCTCAACGTTACATCTGCTTGAAGATGGGGGGCATTTTTTCCCGACCACACGCATTGCTGGCTTTACTTCGGTCGTACTCAACTGGGCCGCTAACGTGAGTTGAGCAAGCCCTGCGCAGGTCATCAGGCCTTAAGCGTGGCGACTTAAAAACGACATGAGTATCTGGGCACAATGCTCAGCGTAGCCGTCGCAGATATTATGCCCAGCGGTATCCACATAGGCGACCTCAGAACCCTTGATGCGCTGATGCATTTGCTCATAGGCGTCGGCATGTCCGATCGACTCTTTGCCAGCCGCCACGATCAAGGTTGGGCACTTGATGCCTACGAGTTCTTCCATGAAGTCGTGCGTGCACATGTGCAACACGAAGCGCGCGATGAAGGCGGGGTCATTTGAACCGGCTTGCTCGATAAACCAAGCCACTAACGCTGGATCAGCGGTTTCATCAAAGCGTTCGTGAATCGTGTCTGATAAAAACTTTTTTAAACCGATTTGCTGAATCTTCGGAATCCAGGTGGGCGCATGGCTATTTTTTAGACCAGGAGTCGCCCCATATAACGCAAGGGTTTTGACACGAGCAGGGTACTGCAGCGCCAGTTGTTGCGCCACGTAACC
Organism: uncultured beta proteobacterium; assembly: GCA_903932425.1. Taxonomy (GTDB): domain Bacteria; phylum Pseudomonadota; class Gammaproteobacteria; order Burkholderiales; family Burkholderiaceae_B; genus Zwartia. The sequence goes on from CAIZGG010000291.1 coordinate 15,559, forward strand.
ACCAGCCGAGTTACCCACGATGTGCGCCTGTTCACAACCAAGGTGATCCAACAGCGCCGCGGCATCGTCAACCAAGTGCTGTAACGAAAAGGCCTGATCCGAATGTGGAATGGTTGACTGCCCGTGCCCACGTAAATCCATGCGGATCACACGGTAGTGTTTTGCAAGCTCTGGCACCCAGCTAAACCAGCGCTGCGCATTGCCCATCGCAGCGTGCAGTAAAAAAACGGTCTGTGGCTTCACCCAGGGTTTTGTGAAGTCATCAACGTAATAGGCTAACTTCAAGCCGTCACGATTAAGGTAATGTTGCATAGCACATCCTAATTAAATGTTGGATTATTTTTTGTTGTTGTGTGATTATTGCCAGATGGTATTTGTGTCGGGAAGTTTAAGGCTTTACCCTCAAAAATAAACAAAGGCTAGCGAGACGCGCAAGCGCGCGTCCGCTTTAACTAGGCTTAATCCCCGCAGTTTTAATCACTTTGCGCCATTTTTCAATTTCGGTTTCAAGCAACTTTGTATAGGCCGCTGGGGCACCGCCCGCCACGTCATACCCAAGTGCGGTGATGCGCTCTTTGATTGCCGCATCGGCCAACACTTGATTCACTGCGGCATTCAGTTTTGCAACCACCTCTGGTGACATCCCTGCTGGGCCCAGCATACCCCAATGACTACTGCAATCAACAGTGGGTAGGCCACTTTCGGCAAAGGTCGGCACGTTAGGTAAGGCGGCATTACGCTGAGCCCCTGTGAGTGCGAGTGCACGCAAGCGCCCTGCCTCAACGGCTTGCCGTACCGAACTAATTCCAGAATACGTCAGTGGCACTTGGCCCGCTAACACCGCCGACAATGCCTCACCCGTTCCCTTGTAAGGAACATGGGTGACCGCCACGCCCGAGGCGATATTAAAGAGTTCACCCGCCATATGCGGTGAAGAGCCGTTGCCGCCCGAGCCATACAACAGGCTTTCGGGCTTGGCTTTGCCCAAGGCAATCAACTCTGCAAGCGTCTGCGCCGGCACCGAAGGATGAACCACCAAAATCACTGGTGCCACGGCCATATGCACGATGGGGGTAAAGTCTTTCATGGTGTTGTAGGGCAGCTCTGTACGCAACCCGGGGTTCACATAAATCGATGAATCAACCATCATCAGGGTGTAGCCATCGGGTGCGGCTTGCGCAACGATTTGCGAGCCGATAATGCTCGAAGCGCCCGGCTTGTTTTCAACCACAACCTGTTGGCCCAGCACTTCAGAGAGTTTTGGCGCAATCACACGTGCCAAGATATCCGTGCCACCACCCGGTGCAAAAGGGATCACCAAGCGCAAAGACCTTGTCGGCCAAGTCTGAGTCTGAGCCTGAGCAAAGGTTGCCGAAAAGAGTAAGAGTGCGGTCAAACCGATACGGAACACAACGCTGGCACTGAAATGCATCATTAAAGATCCTTTTTTTGATTTCAAGCAGTATGCCGAGCTTTTTAGGTTAAACCCACAGAGCGAAGACTAATCGGACAGCTTTGCCGTCTGCGCTCTTCACCACTTCTCTTCACCACTCGTTAAACGGCTAGGATTGCCGCGCAAATGATCAAAACATATTTAACGGCGGTTGTCATCTGTCGTCCTTTCTCTGATAATCAATCACCTCACAGGATTTTGCGCGCACTACCCGCGTGCACCTGTTTACTTCGCTTGGGATACAACGCATTATGATTCACGCGGCAATTATCGGTATGGGCGTCTGGGGCCAAAATTTGGTGACCAGTGTTCAAGGTTTAAGTCAGTCAATTCAATTTGTTGCGGGCGCCACCCGCACGCCGGCAAAGGCCACCGAGTTCGCTGCCAAGCACAAGCTTCGCCTGCTCGACAGCTTTGAGGCCGTACTGGCGGATCCGTCGATTGACGCAGTTGTCTTAGCCACCCCGCACTCGATGCACACCGAGCAAATTGTGGCCGCCGCCAAAGCCGGCAAGCATGTCTTTTGCGAAAAACCGCTTGGTTTAGATCGTGCCAGCACTCAACGCGCCGCGCAGGCGGCCGCTGACCACAGCATCATTTTGGGCGTAGGCTATAACTGGCGCTATCAACCGGCGCTGCAAGAAATTCGCCGCATGATCGACGACGGTCGTTTAGGTACCGTGCTGCATATCGAAGGCAATTTTTGCGGGCCAAGCGCCTACCGGTTTCCTAAAGGCCATTGGCGTCACGCTTCTGACGAATCCCCTGCGGGTGGCATGACGGGTCGCGGGGTACACGTGATTGATGCCATGATGTACCTGGCAGGCCCGATCGATCGCGTGACCGCACAAAGCTATCGCCTCGCACAAGACTTTGGGTCAGACGACACCACCTCGATGATGCTGCATTTCGAGGGCGGTTCAACCGGCTATTTGGGCACTGTGATTGCGACTGCAGAAACCTGGCGCATGCAAGTATTTGGTTCAAATGGTTGGGTTGAGGTTGGTGACGTCAGTCACTTGCATACCTGGGACCTGACCACTTGCATGATCGATCGCAGTAACGTGATGAACAAGCAGAAGCCTGTCACGACGAGCTTTCCGGTCACGAGCACCGAGCGCGCCGAGCTTGAGCACTTTGCCGCCTGCATCAAAAATAAACAACCGCTTGTGACCCCCGATGGCGATGCCGTTCGCAATGCCGCCGTGCTTGAGGCGATTGTTCGTTCGTCAACAACGCACACAACCGTGCAGATCGGGTAACTCACCCCAAGGATCCCATGTCTAGCTTTCAAATATTGAACGCCACGCCGCTGCGCGTCATGCGCAGCATGCGGCGGTTGCTGATCGTCGCTAGCGCCTGTCTTGTACCCACGTTCGCGTCGCTGGCGCAAACGACCGATGGCGTGGCGGCGTCAAACTATCCTACCAAACCCATTCGCGTGATCGTACCCTCGCCGCCGGGCGGCCCACCTGATTTGTTGATGCGTATTTTGGCGCCTAAGCTTTCTGTATCACTTGGGCAAACCGTCATCGTCGAAAATCGCTTGGGCGCGGGAGGCTTAGTCGGCACAGCTTACGTTGCCAAGCTTCCTGCTGACGGCTACACCTGGCTGTTCACAACAGCCTCACACACGAACATCCCGCCCTTTAACGAGAACGTCACGTACGACTCGGTCAAAGACTTTAACCACGTGACCTTAGCGGCTCAAAATTTTGGGCAAGTCTTGGTTGTACCTGCCGACTCGCCGGTTAAAACATTCAAAGAACTCATTGCTCTGGCCAAGAAAAATCCAGGCAAACTCACCTACGGCCACGCCGGTTTAGGGACCGCCAGTCATATCCCTGCTGAGGTCATGAAAACCATGACCGACACAGATATTTTGCCCGTGCCCTATAAAGGCGTCGCCGAAGCCACCAACGACTTGATCGCAAGTCGTATCGACATCTTTTTTGTTGGCACGCAAATCGCGCAGCAGCATCTTCAAAGTGGGCGACTGCGCGCGCTGGCAGTGACGGGTGCCAAGCGCTGGAAAGGCATGCCCGACACACCTACCTTGCAAGAGCTAGGGCTAAAGGACTTTAACGTCGTGAACTGGTTTGGCTTATGGCTGCCCGCCAATGCCCCTGCAGCAGTTGTGAACAGATTACAGGCCGAGGTGGTTAAAGCCGTTGCTCAGCCCGATGTCATCGCGCAATTTGACACGCTTGGCTTAGAGGGCGTCGGCATGCCTTCGGCAGAGTTCGCTCTGTTTGTGGCCAAAGAAGCCGCAGCGGCTCAACAGATCGCACGCAACGTCGCCCCGGCCGTGGTCACAGTGACAACGACACCGGCCACCGTTGATCAAGACGCAAAAAAATGACGACCCCCGCTTAAAGCGCCTCTGAGACAAAACAATGAACACACCCTCGCTCGAACCCTGGCAATGGCCGGATGCCCACTGGCAAAGCATCGTGAATCATGTGCGTGCCGGGCGCACACTGCGCCCACGCCTTTGGCCTGAAGGCGCGCGTTGTGCGGTCGCCTTGTCATTTGACTCTGATCACGAAACGAACGAACTCCGCGAAGGTGGCGAGTCGATCGGTAAGTTATCGCAAGGACAATACGGCAATCGGCAAGGTGTGCCTCGCATCCTGAACATCTTAAAACACCATGAAGTGCCCGCCAGTTTTTATGTGCCGGCGGTCACCGCACTGCTGTATCCCGACGAACAAAAACGTGTGATCGCCGAGGGCCACGAGATTGGCATTCACGGCTGGATTCATGAACGTAACTCTGTGTTGCCCTACGCCGCTGAAAAAGACCTGATGCAACGCAGCTCTGATGTCTTAGAAAAAATCACCGGTGTACGCCCGGTCGGCATGCGCACACCCTCGTGGGATTTCAGCCCGAACACGCTTGCGCTCACGCGCGACATGGGTTTGCTCTATGACTCATCGCTGATGGCCGATGTCGACTGCTATGAGTTGTTGCTGGATGGTCAAAATACTGGTGTGGTTGAATTGCCGGTTGAGTGGATTCGCGATGATGCGGTGTACTTTGGCATGAATCGTTTTGCAGGCTTGCGCCCCTATACGCCACCCTCAGATGTATTTGATATTTTCAAGCGCGAATTTGATGCTGCGTACAAAGAAGGTGGACTATTTCAATTAACCATGCATCCCCACATCATTGGTTATCGCTCGCGCATCTGGATTCTTGAAGAGTTAGTGCGTTACATGCGCAGCCTGCCAGGCGTGTGGTTCGCCACACACGCTGATGTCGTGCGCTACGCAAAGAAGCACGGTTAATTGGTTTGACGAAGTGCGCCACACTTGGCGCAACGTTACACAATAACGCGCTGCTCTTGGCGCGTGATAAATATAAAAAGCAGAGGCTCAGATGGACGATAATTTTTCAAACTCGCAAACCACCAGCAAGGTTGTCATCGCCACCAAAGCAGGTGTCGTTGCAGCACAGCATCGGCGTGCTGCTGAGGTCGGTGCTGCTGTGCTTGAAGCGGGTGGCGATGCGGTCGATGCCGCCATCGCGACCTCGTTTGCGCTCGGCGTAGTCGAGCCCTGGATGAGTGGCCCCGCTGCCGGAGGCGCGATGGTCTTGTGGCGCGCAAACGAAGCCAAAGCGCACGTGATTAATTTTGGTTGTCGTTCGCCTCGCGAACTCAATCCTGCTGATTATCCGCTGAGTGGTGCCGGCAAATCTTCTGACTTATTTCCCTGGCCCTCCGTCGTGGACGATCGCAACGTAATGGGTGCCACAGCTGTCGCTGTACCCGGCGTTGTCTCTGGGATGGGTTTGGCACACGAGCACTTTGGTCGCATGCCGTGGCGCGAGCTCGTCACCCCTGCGGCTAATCTGGCTGAGGCAGGGTTATTGGTGGATTGGTATACGACCCTCGTCACCGCAGCGAGCGCGCGCGTCTTGGCAAAAGACCCCGACACCGCCGCTATGTTTTTAGATGATGGTCATTGGCCCATTGCAGGCGATTGGACCTCGGTCAACCAACGCCGCTTAAATCAAAAAGCGTTTGCTCAAACACTCAGGCAAATCGCAGAGGGCGGTGCCCAAGCTTTTTACAAAGGTGATATTGCGCAGGCACTCGCGCGTGACGTGCGCGCAAAAGGGGGGTGCTTAAGCGTTGAAGACCTTGCACATTACAGCGCTGAGATGGTCGAGCCCCTGACTCTGAACTATCGCGGCGGCCGCGTCTTTGCGACGCCTGGTCTCACCGGCGGTCCGACTTTTGGCAAAGCGCTTGAACTGCTCAGCCAAGAATTCACACCAGGCGCAGGCGCACCCGATGCATCGACCTATGCCGGTTTCGCGCGTGCGCTTGATGCCGCTTTTAAATTGCGCTTTGAAAATATGGGAGATCACGAATCACCCAAAGCGCCAGGGTGTACCACTCATTTCAGCGTAGTCGATCGCCATGGCAACATGTGCTCGGTGACACAAACCTTGCTGTCAATTTTTGGTTCGCGTGTCGTGTCGCCCTCAACGGGCTTACTGCTGAACAACGGCATCATGTGGTTTGACCCAGAGCCCGGCAAACCCAACTCGCTCGCGCCCAACAAGCGTTGCCTGGCTAATTATTCGCCGGTGATTGGTGAGGATGTCAAAGGTCGACGCTTTGCGATTGGTGCCTCAGGCGGACGCAAAATTCTGGGTACCGTGATGCAGTTGACGTCTTTCATGATGGATCATGGCTTAACGCTTGAAGAGGCGTTTCATCAGCCACGGCTAGACGTCAGTGGTGCACCGCGTATCGTGGCCGACAAAGACTTGTCACCCGAGGTGATGCAAGCCTTAGGCAAGGTACTCCCCGTGGTACCCGCGCGCCGCACCGCCTACCCCTATGCCTTTGCCTGCCCCGCGGGTGTCATGCGCGATGGAAACTTAAACATGGGCTGCACTGAAATCATGTCGCCCTACGGAGACGCGGTGAGCGGCGGCTAAGCCGCTGGCAGCGACAACTCAACCCAACGCCCTGTACGCAGCAAGTGTGCATCTTGTTTATACGGGGCAATCAGTTGAAGACCAAGCGGCAAACCTTTGGCTGAGCGCGCAATAGGTACGGTCAGCGCGGGCAAACCCAAGAAGCTCCAGAGCGCACAAAACACGGGGTCGCCTGTAAAAGCCAAACCCTCGGGCGCTTCGCCTGTGGCCGGAATTGTCAACACCGCATCAAAGCCCTTGAACTGAACGGCGGCATCGACGCGCAAACGCTGCTGCAAGGCGCGTGCGCCCAGGTACTCAAGCGCAGAGCGTGCACGACCCTTTTCAACGAGCTCTTTCAAATGCACGCTTGAACGCTCTGGAAAACGTTGTACATGCTCTTGATGGATCGCGCCACCTTCACACTCAAGCAGGCAAAACATCCCGTCGATTCCTGTCCAATATTCATCGGGTAGCGCAAACTCTTCAACGACAGCACCTTGGGCGCGCAGTTGCGTGACAGCATGTTCCATTGCTTGTTGTTGCTCGACGGTGACACGGTCATCGTAAGGTGTGCGCAGCCATGCAAGACGTGGCGCAGCTTGGGGCTCAAGGCCCGTGTCAGCCTTCATTGGTACTGCCGGCAGCACGATGCTATCTGGTTCAATCGCCGCTCGATTACGTAACAAATTAAAAGCGTACGCAACGTCGTTGACCGATCTGGCGATAAAGCCCACATGATCAAGCGACCCAGCTAAGGGGTACACGTCAGCACGCGGCACTGCGCCAAAACTAGCCTTGAATCCCACCACGCCACAAAAAGCGGCTGGCCGGATCACCGAGCCAACGGTTTGCGTCCCCAGGGCCAGGGGCACAATGCCAGCCGCCACAGCCGCCGCCGAGCCGCTAGATGAACCGCCTGGCGTATGTGCGGCGTTAAACGGGTTCACCGTTGGGCCGGGCTGTCGCCACGCAAATTCTGTTGTCACCGTTTTACCAAAGACGGCGGCACCGAGTTGGCGAATGTTCGCAACGATTGGCGCATCGTAATCAAGCATCTGATCGGCGTAGATCGGCGAGCCGTTTGTCGTTGTCAGCGCGCAGGTCGCGATTAAGTCTTTTACGCCAACAGGGATGCCGGCCCATTCACCACCGCTGACCGAGTCTAATAAATCTTGTGTAGGTGAGCGGGCAACAAAGGCGTGCAGCTTAGGTTCGCGCTCATCGGCGCGCGCGATACATTGTTGCAAATACTCTTTGGGCGACAAGCTACCCTCTGCAATCGCGCGGGTTGCTGCAAACAGGCCAAGCGGCAATTTATTCGGTTTCATCATTTATCTCGTTTCAATCTGTGTACACTGACTTTAGCGCGAACCCCTCGCGGGATCAATGACACACTTATGGATAAGTAAACCCACCATGTACAACCCGAAACACTTTGAACAAAATGACCTGACTATCGTCGGCGAACTGATCAAACACTTTCCGTTGGGCACGCTCGTGACGCGCGATGGTGAGGCACTTGAAGCTAACCATATTCCATTTATTCTTGAGGGCGACTTGAGCCCGGGCAGTAAGTTAATTGGTCATGTAGCTAAAGGTAATCCCGTTTGGCAAACGACCAACCCTGAGGCCGAATCACTTGTGGTATTTCAAGGCCCAAGCGCCTACATCACGCCTAATTGGTATCCGTCCAAACTTGAAACCCACAAAGTGGTGCCCACCTATAACTACGCCGTCGCCCACGTGTACGGCTGGCTCACGGTTTCGCATGATCCTGACATCAAGCGCCAGGTGGTAACGGATTTAACCGCAAAGATGGAACGCAGTCGCGATAGTTCGTGGCGCGTCAGCGATGCACCCGCGGATTACCTTTCGACCATGCTGGAGGCGATTGTCGCCATCGAACTCACGATCATCCGCGTACAAGCAAAATGGAAAGTCAGCCAGAACCGCTCTGACGCTGACAGGATGGGGGTTGCAAGTGGTTTGGCTGGTGCTGCGGGCCAAACCGACTCTGACCTTCAGATGGGCCGCATTGTTGGGGCGAGCGGCGGCTTAGGCTAACGAATTATTTGGCGCAGCTAACCGTTGCGTGTAAGAGCATACCGTCAACCTCATGACCAGGTACGAAGTCGGCGTTGACCACCCGGCAGCCGGTAACTTTTTCAATACCAGCGATCTGACGTGCTTTTTGCACCGCGAGGTCTGGTTTCATCCCGCCCTCTTTACCACCGTAGGCTTCCCAGCGGTTTTCACCCAAGGGGATGATGCTGATCTCGCGCTTGTCTAAGACGACGATCTGGCGGGCTGGGTCGCGATGGTAGTACACGGGGCTGCCTTGGCAACCCACCAAAAACAACACCACAATCGCAGCCAAACTTTTCATGTCGTTCTCCAGGACGCCTCGCCGCTCGGGGCAAAAATCACGTCAAAAGTATCTTTAAGGTTCAAGCATAACGTGCTTTGCGAGAATCACTCGCAGATTTTGACGCCTTTTGGTATCGTCATCGCACAGGCTTTATTTAATTGCGTCGCATAGGCCGTATTCAAATGCGGCGTTTACCCACTAAAAAATAACATTTCTTCTGAGGCAAACCATCATGTCAAAAGTAGGCGTTTTACAGCTCCCATCACTGAAGGGCAAGGTCTCTGACGCAGAGTGGCAGGCACGTGTCGACTTGGCAGCGTGTTACCGACTGGTCGCGATCTATGGCATGGCCGATATGGCCGCCAACCACATTTCAGCCCGCGTCCCAGGCGAAGAAGGTACGTTTTTGATCAATGCCTACGGCATGATGTACGAAGAAATTACCGCCTCGAGCCTGCTTAAGGTTGATCATCATGGCAACATCCTCACAAGCCCCGATTTTGGTGATCTCAAATATGGCTTGAATAAAGCAGGCTCGGTGATCCACAGCGCGATCCATCATGCTCGCGCTGATGTTGGCTGTGTCATTCACACCCACAGCTGGGCCTCGATGGCCGTGTCTTCGCTTGAGTGCGGCTTATTACCACTCACCCAGACCGCGATGCGCTTTTTAAAGATCACTTATCACGACTACGAAGGTGTCGTGTTAGACGAGCGCGAACAAGAATCGCTTTGCAGAGATTTAGGAATGGGCGAAGCCATGATTCTGCGTAATCACGGCGCGTTGACCGTTGGACGCACTGTTGGCGAGGCCTTTAACTGGATGCACCGCCTCGAGCTGTCATGCCACGCACAACTCGGTGCAATGTCATGTAACAGCCCCTTATCAAAAGTCTCGCAGAAGGTGCTTGACGAAACCTGGAATAACTACCAACCCGGTACTCGCCGCCCCTATGGCGTCATGGAGTGGCCCGCGCTGCTTCGCAAACTAGATCGTACGGACATCTCTTATCGTGATTAAATTTATTGCTTCGTTTTTTTTGAGTTCGGTTCTCGGCTGCGTCTTATCGGCCCACGCGCAAGACGCTCAAGAGTATCCAACCAAACCCGTCAAAATCATTGTGTCCTTCACGGCGGGCGGCACGACCGACATCATCGCGCGCGGTGTTGGTCAACATCTTGCCGAAAAATTTAAGCAACCCTTTGTTGTTGAAAATAAACCGGGCTCGGGCGGCAATATCGGTAATGAACTTGCCGCACGCGCACCGGCCGATGGATACACCCTGACGGTGGCTTCAGTTGGCCCGATCGCTATCAACCCAACGCTTTACAAAGACCTGCGCTATAACCCGTTGGTGGATTTGGTTCCGGTGGTCTTAATCGCGGACGTACCAAATGTTTTAGTCGTCAGCCCCAACTTACCTGTCAACACGTTCGCTGAATTTTTAGCCTATGCAAAGGCTAAAAAGAAAGGGACTCTGAATTATTCGTCAACCGGAAACGGCACCTCATCGCACTTATCAAGTTTTATGTTGATGGATGCAATTGGGGTTGATGCGCAACACATCCCCTACAAAGGTGCTGAAGCCTTAAATGATTTGATCGCAGGTCGTATCGACTTTATGTTTGCAACGATCCCATCCGTCATCGGTCAAATCAAGGGTGGCAAGCTGCGCGCCATCGCCGTCAGTAGCCCAAAGCCTTCGCGCTCGTTACCCGGCGTACCTACGGTTGCTGAAAATGGCTTCCCAGGGTTCTCGGCGGGTTCATGGTTTGGCATGCTGGCGCCTAAAGGCACGCCACAAGCCATTATTGACAAGTTGAACAAAGAAGTGAACCTCGCGATGATCCCACTTGAGCACCGCTTTGTTCAAGAAGGTGCTGACCCTGTCGGGGGTACCGCCGCCTACTTTCAAGACTTTATCCGCGATGAGCACGCCAAGTGGAAAAAAGTCGTGATTGATTCAGGTGCGACGCCGCGTTAAGGAAACTGGCATGACAAAAATTGTATTGAATCATCCAGCGCGCATCCTCCTGTCTGACAAAACGGCGCAAGAACTCGCGCCCCAAATGAACGACATTCTTGGGGCTGAAGGGTATCAGCTGGTCAGCGCAGCCGACATTCACGCCGGCACGCAAGACATCGATTTCTGCTTTGTGTCGCGCGACATTACCGCGGGCTCAACCAAGCATCAAATCGAAGCCAGCACGCAATATGTTTACGACGCTCTACTCAAATCCAAAACGCTGCAGTGGGTGCACATACACTCTGCCGGCGTTGATCGACAAATATTTTTAGATTTAATGGCGCGCGGGGTGACCGTCACGTCGTCGTCAGGTGCGAGCGCAAGCCTTGTTGCACAAACCGCCTTAACGGGCTTGCTTTCACTCTCGCGACGCTTTCCACAACTTGCCGCCGCACAACGCGCCCACGTCTGGGCACCCTTCATGAAAGTGGGCTTACCGCCTGACCTCGAAGGTCAGACTGCGACAATCGTTGGTTGGGGTCCTATCGGACAAAAGCTTGGGGCCTGGCTCACCGCACTCGGCTTAAAAATCATCGTAGTGCGCCAATCAGCAATGTCTTCAATCGAGAACACTCGCGTTGTTAGTTTTGACGATTTTAGTAACGTGTTACCAGAAACCGATTGGCTAGTGCTTGCGTGCCCCCTCACCAAACAAACCACTAACTTAGTCAGCAAAGACGCCCTTGCCCTCATGAAGCCCGGCGCGCACATTGTGAATATTTCTCGCGGTACCGTGATCGACGAGCTTGCCATGATCGATGCCTTGCAAAATGGTCGCCTCGCTGGCGCCTACCTTGATGTCTTTGCGCAAGAGCCCTTGCATGTCGACTCGCCGTTATGGGATATGCCTAACGTGATTGCAACGCCACATACCGCCGGGTTTTCAGACGCTATCTTGCAGCGCATGGCGCAAAAATTTATTGAAAATTTAGGCTACTGGAAGCGTGGCGAGCCGATGATTAACGTGGCGGCTTTGCGTTAAATTCAGCTCGCTCGCCCCTCAAGCTTTAGCGTCCTATCGCTAAGTACTGGGATTGAGGTTTAGAGCTGACTCTGAGTCTGAGTCGCGGTGCTTTGGCTCTGACTCTGCGTTTGACTCTGTTTCTGCTCTGTCAAAGAGAGCGATTGATCCCCGAGTGGAGTATCAATCGTTTGTACAGTGACGCCAACCGACAACTTGTGATCACCACCGCCGCGAATCACCCCGCGCAACGGCGACACGTCGCCAAAGTCACGACCGATCGCCAAACGTACATGGCTCTGGCCCGCCAAAACATTGTTGGTCGGATCAAGTTCAAGCCACTGACCCGGCGCTTGAGGACAATACACCGCCACCCAAGCATGCGAGGCATCAGCTCCGCGTAATTTAACGGTACCCGGCAGCGGCTTGGTGAGCAAATAGCCACTGACATACTGAGCACTTAAACCCATCGCGCGTAAACAACCGATAAGAATATGTGAAAAATCCTGACACACACCAGCACGCTTGTTAAAGGCCTCAAGAATGGGGGTGTGCACCTCGGTCGCTGTCGGCGAGTAGGTGAAGTCTTCGTGAATGCGCGACGACAGCTCAATGCTTGCTTCGGCGAGATTGCGCCCCGGTACAAACGAGCGCTCTGCGTAAGCCCGCAGCTCAGCCAACCGCGGTACATACGGACTTAAAAATGAAAACTCACTTGCCGCAACATAGGGGCGATCAAGCGCATACGCAAGCGCGTCGCGCACCTCTTCCCAGGCAACTGACAGGCTGGCATCGAAGCTTGCATACCGATCTGTCAGCGTCACCACTGAGCGTGAGCGCACCAGCAACGCAGCATGGGGCGTCGACAAGGTGAAAAATGTTCGATGATTGCCAAAGGCATCTTGGTTTTCGGTTTGGCAATCTGGCTTGGGCGAGATTTCTAACTCTGTAAATAAAACTTTTTGCCAGTCGGTTTTACGCGGTCGCAAGTACGCTAAGTGATGCGCGAGTTCAACCTCAGTCTGATAGGTGTAGTGCGAGTCGTGCTCGACTTCGATATTTATCATGATGCAAAATGCCTATCAACAGCCAGCGCGAAAAACCGCCGACTAATTTCGTCAGACACACTTGCAGCAAATAAACCAAGGGTACGTACCATCTCAACTTGTACCAACACCGAGTCTTCGTGTGGATCAAATTCTGGCAACCCTTCAAGCAACACGTCACCATTTGGCAAATGCTTAATTTCAGCCTTGAGCGCCTGCAAGATGCAGTTGATTGAACGAGGGTTGGTCTCGTCGGTCACCAGCAAATCCATCAAGGCCGGGATGTCTTGCTGGCGTTGATAACGCGTGCGGTAGGTAATCGAACTATCAAACAATACTAAAAGTGTTTCAAAACCTCTGGGCGTGTACACCGCAGCGTGGGTAAAAAAAGCAACCAAGATACCGCTTAAGTTTACGAGCCGCTCAATCAAGCGCCCAACCGCCAACATATGCCAGCCCAGGTCGCGGGTCATACGGTCAGACTGAAAACCCACCAAGGCAACCAGCTGTATGCCAATGACATCCAGCACCTCAATGGTATCAATCGGGTTACGAACAGCCGGTCGACCGACACGCTTCGTACGTGGCTTGGCGACATTGAATGAACCCGCCGCCGCAGGCTGCACCGTATTGTGCGTCAACATGTGCTTCATGGTTTGAGCGATTTCAGCGTGCTCGGCTGGCAAGCGATCGCGTACCGCCTTCAATGAATACTCAAGTAGCTCGAGGTTGTCGAGCAAGCCATGCGTATCTTTCTGTATCAACTGCGCGATCAAGGTCCGTCCAAAGACTGAGGCAGATTTTGTCAGACTCGGCGTACCTTCTGGTATCAAACCATGCAGCCTACCCAGCGCCGCAATCGCATCATTCAAAGCGGGCAAACTGTCTTGTTGGTTTGTACTGACTAAGACCAACGCTTCTTTGGCCAACCGCACCATTAATTCGCAACGCTCGGTATAACGCCCCAGCCAAAACAAGCTCTCGGCAGATCGGCTCGACACCAGTTGCTCGGTCGCGGTCCAGCGCGGCAAACGGGTACGGTTGGGTAGCATCGAATACGTATCAACCTGTTGATCCGTCATCACCCAAGTATCAAGGGTACTGCCGCCACTTTGAATTGAAACAATGTGCGGATCAACCGTTGCAATACGTGTCATGCCACCCGGCAACAGCTGCCATTGGCCGTCACCCGAGGCGATGGCATACACACGCAACATCGCGGTGCGCGGCGAAATCTCATCGCCTTGCCAGGTCGGCGCCTGCGAAAAAGGCAAATAACTTTGCGTTGTATAAATATCAGGCTGCAAACCAATCCGCTTACGCCAAGCTTCTAGCTCTTTTGGATTCAGCAAGCTCGCGATCGACGGCTGAAAATTTGTCGCCGCGTTGGTCGCGTAGGTGGGCTTGATGACCTGCGTATGTAAATCAGGTGCGATATCTTGCCAGGCCGCAATTTCGCCACACCACCAGGTGTTCAACGAGGGCATCTTTAAGGGCTCGTTCAGCAAATATTCTGAGATCGCAGGCAAAAAACCCTGCACAGCAGGCGACTCTAAAAAGCTGGTGCCAAGTGCATTGGCCATCACCACACTTCCTGCGCGTATCGCCTGCAATAAACCCGGCACACCTAAGCTTGAGTCGGCACGTAGTTCAAGCGGATCACAAAAATCATCATCCAAACGACGCAACAAACCGTGTATGCGCTGCAGGCCATGCATGGTCTTTAAGTAGAGCTTATCGTCACGCACGGCCAAATCCGCCCCCTCAACTAGAGGCAAACCAAGATAACGCGCCAGGTAAGCGTGCTCAAAATACGTTTCACTGTAGGGGCCCGGCGTCAACAGCGCAAAGCGCGGGGCACCCTCTGCGATCGAAGCCGCCGCGCTTGTCATGGATTCAAGCAATCGCTTATAGCTTGATGCGACGTGCTGCACCCGCATCTCACGATACGCCTCAGGAAACACACGCGAAACCGTCAAGCGATTTTCAAGTACATAGCCTAACCCTGAAGGCGTTTGGGTGCGCTGGCCAATCACCCACCATCGCCCATCAGGCCCGCGTGCGATATCAAAAGCAAGCACATGCAGATAGACCCCGCCTAGGGGCTTGACTCCTTGCATTGCACGTAAGTAACCTGGATTGCCCAAGATCAGTGCACCTGGCAAGTAGCCACCACGAATCAGTCGCTGCTCACCATAAACATCCTGCAAAATCGTATTCAATAACTTGGCACGTTGTTGCAAACTCGTTGAGATGCCTCGCCAGTCAGCCGGAGTGATCAGCATCGGCAGTGCGTTAAGCGACCACGGCCGCGTTTGGCCCTGCTGATCACCATAGACGTTGTAGGTGATACCGTTTTGTTGGATCA
>CAIZGG010000292.1 GCA_903932425.1 uncultured beta proteobacterium
AAAGTGTTTTTGACCCTGATGCGTGATGCTTACGCAGGCATTGACCTTACGTTGGCGCAAACAGAAGACGACGCCACGCGCTTGTATGAAGTTGGCGCGCTGAACATTCACGTGGTCGGCAATCTTAAATTTGATGTGGCCTTGCCGGTTGTTGCGGTTGATGCCGGGCGCGCCTGGCGCGAGCACCTCAGTCGCCCTGTGATTGCGATTGCAAGCACGCGCGAGGGTGAAGATGCCTTGTTTGTTCAAGCGCTTGCACAGCAAGACTCAACGGCCTTATTTTTGTTGATCCCCAGGCATCCACAACGCTTTGATGAGGCGGGGGCATTGCTTGAGCGTGCAGGGATTGCGACGGTGCGCTGGTCAGAGTTGCGTCACAATTCTCAGGCAGCGCAAATGCTGGCCGGTATAAAAGTGGTTTTGTGCGACACGTTAGGCGAAATGCCGTTCTTTTACGCAGCCAGTGATGTCGCCATTGTGGCCGGTAGTTTTGTACCCGTTGGCGGGCAAAATCTGATTGAGGCGTGTGCACTAGGTACACCAGTCATTGTTGGCCCCCACACCTACAACTTTGCAGACGCTGTGACGCACGCGGTTGCGATTGGTGCCGCAGCACAAATTCAGGCATCCGAGCCGCTTGATGCAGCGCAGCGAGCCGTGTCGATGGCGGTGTATTGGCTGCAAGATCAGCAAGGTTTACAAGACAAGAGCCGCTTAGCGCGCGAGTGGGTGGGGCAGCATACCGGCGCAACAGCCCGGATCTTGCAACAAATTACTGAATTTGAAGCCGCCCGGGCCCAAACTTTGCCGACTCAGCATTAAGTGGCGTTTGCACCTTACTGAAAGGGGTTCGCCCTGCTTCACTACGCGGTTGGCCAAACCAGCCCTGCCCAAGCGCGAAGACGCCTAGATTGACTAATACCAACAAAATAAAAAAAGTTCGCATAGGCTCGGAGGATGTGTGGTCAAGTCTAGAAAATAGATGTACCGTATAGAACGCAAACTGAACTGTGCTCTCTACACGAAAAACTAGCATAGCAGGTTCGGCGTTGCTTATAAAAATATAGTCATCGCACTGCCCCAAGCTTCTGGCAATTTGGGTATGTTTGAGATGACGAATGCAGGAAAGGAGACAAGATGAAAAAACGCATAAAAATAATATGCGCGTTATTGTTTGCTGCCTGGATTGGTGGCGAGGTGGCCGCTCAGGCACAGCCATATCCAAGCAAGCCAATCCGTATTATTGTGCCGTTTGGGCCCGGTGGCACAACGGATATTATTGCCCGCTCAATGGCAAAGAAGCTGACCGAGCAACTCGGAGTGAGCGTTCAGGTCGAAAATAAAAACGGTGGCAGCAGCATTGTTGGGACTCAGTTTGTTTCAAAAGCGCCACCAGATGGCTATACGCTGCTCATGGCGGGCTCACCGCATGCGATTAACCCAAGTCTTAGAAAAGAAATGCCCTATGACGCGGTCAACGGGTTTGAGCCCGTGTCATTGATTGGTACGGTACCAATGGTGTTGGTCACGCATCCCTCGCTGCCGGTTAAAACGTTTCAAGACTTTGTGGCGTACGGCAAAAAAAATCCAGATGCTTTACGTTGCGGTATTGTGCCCGGTAGCGGTAACCATATGGCAACTGAGTCGCTTAAGTTTGCAGCTGAAGTGCCACTCATGCCCGTGCCGTATCAGTCAGATGCTCCGATGGTTGTCGATTTATTGGGTGGTCATACCAATTGTGTCGTATTGATTTCGACGCAGGGGATTTCTTATATTCGGGAAGGGCGCTTAAACGCGCTCGCGGCAACCAGCGAAGAGCGACTAGCGATTTTGCCTAACATACCCACCCTGCAGGAGCTTGGGCTCAAGGGTTTTTTGGCAGGTTCTTGGAATGGGCTTTTTGCGCCGGCGGGTACGCCAAAAGAGGCGACTGAGTTGATTGCTAAAGAAATTCAACTAGCGCTTAAAGATCCAAAAATTATTGAGCAGTACGATCAAATCGGGATCACAATTATTGGCACTGATCCGCAAGGACAAGCTAAATTTTTAGCGAATGATATTGCGCGTTGGCGTGACGTGATCAAGAATGCAAAGATTCCACAGCAGTAAGCCGGCGCTCATTGTGGCGAGTGATTTGCATTGCAGACTTCGATGGCAGATTTCAATGGCAGATTTTGATGGCAGATTTCAATAGCAGATTTCAATAGCAGTAAACAACGTCTCTTTTTTAATTTTTTTCATTTACATAACAGGAAAATAAAATGTCTTCAAATGATCAGCAGGCCGCGAACGCTCTTGAGCAAGAGGCGCTCAAACTTGATACGCGTCGCTGCGAAGTGTTATTGGCAGCCGACGGCGCTGGGCTTGCAGCCATTGTCGACGAAGGTCTGACTTATACCCACGCAAGCGGCCGTCGTGATACCAAAGCTACATACGTGGACAGCGTTTCGACCGGGCGTTCAAAGTACACGCGACTAGATCGCGAAGAGGTGACTGCACGTGCCGTTGGCAACGTCGTGTTGGTTGAGGGCAAAGTCAACATGACCGTGGTGGTTGAAGGAGTAGAGAAAAACCTCTACAACCGTTACTTGGGCGTCTGGACCGCCGTGAGCGGTAAGCTGTTGTTGACGGCTTGGGCATCGACCAAATTAAACTAGCGTAAATGATTGATGGACAGAGCTGCAATGATGCGCCTCTGACCATCTGTAACACGTCACTGTTGCCATGCCAGCAGTGACGTGTTGACTCACGGTTTGCTTGGCGCGCGCTAAACCCCAGCAAACTCGCGCAAGCGCTTAAACACTGCGGTATCAAACTCGAGGCCTTCTTTTAAGTTGCGCGCGCGCTCTTTGAAAGACCGCTCTGAAGGGATACGAATCTCGTCAACGCCGGGTGCGCGCTTTGAGGTTTTGATACGGGTAATGAGCGCGCTGACGTCCTCTTTGTACTGTTCGGTTGAGTGCATCAGATCAGGCTTGAACGCGATGATCAAGTGACCGTTGTTTTTATCAGCCGTGGTGCCCGCACCCGTGAGCAAGCCCATCGCGTGCATCATCAGCGCCAGACCAAAACCTTTGTGTCCTGCGAAAGGTAGCAAAGCGCCGGCACGCGCAGCGGTTGGGTCTTGAGTAGGGTTACCTTGAGCATCGATGGCAACACCCTCTGGCAAGGTTTCACCGCGACGCTCGCGCAAGGTGAGGTCGGTGTACATAATGGCCGAGGTACCCATATCGAAAATCACCGGGCCGTTTGCCGTAGGCAAACCAAGGGTGATTGGGTTTGTACCCAAAATCGATTCGATACCGCCGAGTGGTGCGACATAGCTTTGTGAACTGACAGTGTGGATGACAACCAGGTCATTGTTGACGAGCTTTTCAACGTAGTGCGCACCGCGCCCGCTCATCCAGCTATTTTGTACGCCGCCAATCGCAAATCCACTGACCAACGCTTTAGCTTGAACCGCCTCACCCAAGCGTTGAATTGCCAGCATGCCGATGTTATTGCCACCATCAAACACAATAGACACAGGTGTTTCTTTGATGACCTTCATGGGGGTTCTAGGCCGTAAGTTGCGCTTACTTTCGATCGCATCCAGTAGCTTGGGCAGACCCGAGTACTCATAGCCACACAGGGCCGCGTCAATGACGTGTTCGGCGATGACGGCAGAATCTTCAGCTGAATAATCCATTTTGCGAACCACCGCTTCGGCCAGTTCGCGCGCTTGGCTGACGGTGAGGCGCGTGCGTTCTTGTGTATGTTGTGATGACATGTCTCGATCCACGTGTAAAAAAATAGTTATTGGTGTTCCCTCTAATGGGGAGTCATTTGGTAGGGCTAGTTTAATGTTGGCACTGCTGACTAAACCATGCGCGCGAGTCCATCGAGCACGGGGTTGGCGATAAATTCTATTTTTAAGCCGGCATGCATACGCCGCACTTCAGCTTCGACCTCGGGCCAGCCACCACCGCTTACGCAAAGAGTGGGTGCGATCCCAAAGCATTTTTGAGTGATGTCGCATTGCCGCCAAACCGCACCTGCCTGGGCTGCGACAACGCCTGTGGCGATCGCCTGCAGCGTGTGGGTGGGGTATTCGGTTGTCGCGCCACTGGCCAAGGGTAAGTTGGCCGTGCCTTGTGCCAAAGACTGACGCATCAGCGCGGGGCCTGGCAAAATGAGGCCGCCCTTAAATACTTTGTCTGGGCTGAGGGTGTCGATCGTTGTAGCGGTGCCAAAGGTCGCCAACACGAGCGGCGCCTGCGTGTCTTGAAAATGACCCGCTAAACCTAGTAGCGCAGCCCAACGATCGGCGCCTAGTTGCGTTGGCTTGTCATAGGTATTGCGTACGCCAAGGTATTCGGGCGTGGGTAGCACCCATTGAATTGGACAGCCGGCCTCGGCAAGTGCTTGCTCGATCATTTGGGCCACGACGTGCCCGGCGACATTCACGCCGCGCGCTTCGCGGGGTTGCACCGGAAGCGTACTGAGCCACTTGCGTAGTGCATCAGGCAGTTGCGTGAGCGGGCTCAACGCCATGGCGTGTACGGCGGCCTCGCGTCCCATAGTCGGGTGGTGCCAGCCGAGTTTGATTCGACTGTTTCCAACGTCAAGCAATACGATCATGGCGCACCCTTAAGTGTTGCGGCAGGCCCCGCGTTTGGTTGACGTCGCACTGAGACATCGCCCACCAAAACGGGCACTACTGCGGTATCGGTTTGTACAAGCAGCCGTCCGACTGAATCCGTGCCCTGCGCGATCCCAGTTTGCAAGACATGCCCCTGATCCACCACTTCGACTGGCTCTGAGGCGAGCACGTCGACTGCATGAAACAAATCCTGAAAAGCAGCATAACCCGCGGCAGCGTAGACGTCTAAGGCCTTTTGCCAGGCCAGGGCAAGGGTGCTGACAATGCGACTCGGACAAAGGGCTGGCGCCGCACCCGGAATCGAGGCGTTCGGTGCGCAGACTGCGCTTGCCAGAATCTCAGATACATCCGCAATGCTGCGCGAAAGCTGCGCCGACAGCGCCTGTGCGCCGCGCAAATTTAGACCAATCCCAACCACCAGACACGGCTGACGTGAGCCGGGCCGCTGAGCGGTCTCGACCAAGATCCCGGCAAGTTTGCCTGAGCCCCACTGCAAGTCATTAGGCCATTTGAGGGCAAGTTTCTGGCAGATTTCTTGCCCGAGTAGTGGTGTAAATAGTTGCCTGAGGGCTAAACAGGCCGCCACGCCCAGGGCCGGCGATAAACCCGGTAATCGCGCAAGCGGTATCTGTGGCTCAAAGGCACAGGAGAACATTAGCGTATCGCCCGCCTGATTTTGCCAAGGGCGCGCTGCACGGCCGCGAGCAGAATGTTGAGTGTGAGCCCCCAACAGCCAAGGCATGGCTTGATGTGAATTCAGTTTGACGCGTTGACTTAAGTCATCATTAGAGGACCCGGTTGCTTGCACCCATTGAATTGATCCAAAATCAGGCAACGCGAGCGCCAAACGCGCGATAAACGCCGACGGCGTTAGAAAGTGTGCGTGATCTTTTTGGTGAGTCAGCTCTGTCATGCTGAGCATCTTACCAATTGTGTGTGCTTAGATCAGGTTGATGGTCTAAGATGGCAGTCAGGGTAGGTTGGCCAACAGCGCTGCCTGCGCGAGTAGTCATCAATTTTTTGGACCCAATCCTTGTCAGCACCTTTGTCAGCGAACTCTGCAGCGCTTGAGCCTGTCGTCAGTGACGGCGCGGTCTGCAGACTAACGGGCGACTGGAATGTGCAACGACTCTCAACCCGAGGCGAGGTCGCGGCGCGTCGCAAAGCTTTGGTGCAAGTAAAAAGCAGCGCTAGCTGGGATTTGTCTGGCGTGCAAAAGTTAGATGCCGTGGGCGCGCAATTGCTGTGGCAGGCCTGGGGACAAAGTATCCCGGCTCAAACGGTGCTGACTCCTAGTCAGCAAGCCTTGTTTGAGGTCTTGGCTCAGCACCCGGTTGAACAGGCGCCTGCCAAGCAGCCAACAGAGTGGTTTGGTTGGATCCGCGCCCTAGGCCAAGGGTGTTACGTTGCCGTTCATCATGGGCGCGAGCTGTTGCTGCTGCTCGGCGGCCTGGTCATTCAACTTGGCCTGCTGTTTGCGCATCCGTCGCGTGGTCCTTGGCGTGAGATCTCTGCGCAGATCTTTCGCGCAGGAGCTCAGGCGCTGGGGATCACCGCCTTAGTGGGGTTTTTAATCGGCGTGGTGCTGTCTTATTTGTCGGCTCAGCAACTTGCCATCTTTGGCGCGGGCCAGTTTATTGTCAAGTTGCTAGGCGTTGCGACCGTTCGAGAGCTTGGCCCGGTACTGGCAGCTATTTTGGTTGCGGGGCGGTCGGGCTCATCCATTACGGCTCAAATTGGTGTAATGCGTGTGACGCAAGAGCTTGATGCGATGCAGGTGATGGGAATTTCACATGCTCAGCGCTTGATCATGCCACGAGTGATTGCTTTGGCCATCATCATGCCTTTACTCGTGCTTTGGACCGATGCGATCGCATTGTTAGGCGGCATGCTTGCGGCCAAATGGCAATTAGGCCTGTCGACGGTCTGGTTCTTTGATCGTTTGCCCGATGCGATTGGATTGACTAATTATTGGATTAGTGTGGTTAAAGGGGTGACCTTTGGTGGGTGGATTGGGTTGGCTGCATGTCATTTTGGTTTGCAGATCGAGCCCAACACTGAAAGCCTGGGACGCGGCACCACCGCTTCGGTGGTCACCGCCATCACCGGAGTGATGCTGATCGATGCCTTGTACGCGATTCTTTTTAATGAGATGAATCTGTGATGGCAAGTGCAAAGCCTCTAATCGATGTGCAAGACCTGACCACGGCGTTTGGCTCACATGTCGTGCATGAACACCTAGACTTAAAAATTTTTCCGAAAGAAATTTTGGCGCTAGTCGGTGGCTCGGGGTCAGGAAAAACGACTTTGCTGCGCCAGATTTTGGGTCTTGATCGACCGCGTAGTGGGGTAGTCAAGGTGTTCGATCGGCCTGTACACGATTATGTTGGCCCAGAGCGTATTGCGTTGACGCATCGCTGGGGTATGCTGTTTCAGGCAGGGGCGTTGTTTTCGGCGCTTCCGGTGTTTGACAACATCGCGTTACCTTTACGTGAAGTGCACCATCTGCCCGAAGACCTCATTCGCGAGGTGGTGCTCATGCGCTTGAGTTGGATGGGGCTCACCCCTCGCGACGCGGCCTTGATGCCTTCTGAGTTGTCAGGTGGCATGATTAAGCGCGTGGCGTTGGCCAGAGCCCTGGCGCTAGATCCTGAGTTGTTATTTTTGGATGAGCCCACGGCGGGCCTTGATCCGCAGCGCTCGGATGAGTTTGTCGATTTAATTCGCGTCTTGCATCGTGAACTAGGGTTTACTGTCGTGATGGTGACGCACGATTTGGATACGATTGGTGCGCTGGCCACGCGAGTGGCAGTCTTGGCTGAAAAGAAAGTTTTAGTTGAAGGGTCTCTTGAACAAGTGATGGAAACGAAACATCCTTTTATCGAGGCATTTTTTCATGGTGAACGCGGCGCGCGGGCGCTTGGGGGCCAAGAGGCCAAGGGAGTAGATCATGGAAAATCGTAGTCACGCCTTAATAGCGGGCTTGTTTACCTTGCTCTTGCTTGTGGCAGGTGCCGTAGGTGCAGTTTGGGTCAGCAAAAAAAATATTCCTTTGATGCCCTATGAGCTTGTCGCCACCTCGCCGGTGACGGGGTTGTCGGTACAGTCGGCTGTGCGTTATCAAGGCGTGCCGGTTGGGCGCGTGAATTCCTTGCGTTTTGTGCCAGATAAGCCAGGACAGGTGCGTATTTTGATTGGCGTGGATCCTAAAACGCCATTGACTGAGTCAAGTTGGGCCGAGATCGTGACGGCTGGGGTGACTGGGATTTCAAATATCGAATTACGTGACGATGGTAAATCTAGCAAATTGCTCGTCTCATCAACGGATGATCTGAAATTCATTCCGATCCGCCCAAGTTTTCTTGAAAGATTGGCAGTGCAGACAACCGCAGCCTTGCCAGCCATTGATCGTATCTTGGCGCAAATCGAAAAAATCGCGAGCGATGAAAATATTGCGGCCTTACAAAAAAGCTTACAGAACGTGGCGCTTGTCTCTGATCAAATTAAGCAGTCGGTCAGTCTGATGGATCCAGGCTTAAAAAAAATCCCCGAGATGATCGATCGCTTAGTCGAGACCACCAAGCGGGTTGACGCCGCCGTTGGTGAGATCGGTAAGTTGGCGGTGTCATCGCAAGAAACGATCAGGCTGCTTAACGCACCCTACGGGCCGATGCAGCAGGCTGCGCTAAGTTTACAAAGCATTCAAGAGATCGCTGCACAGTTGCGTGCGTCGACCCTGCCCGAGGTCAGCATGCTGTCGACGAGCATGACCGATGCCGCGCGTTCGTTTTCTGTGACGGCACGCCAGCTTGGACAGGCGCCGCAGTCGCTGATTTTTGGACCGCCACGCGCGGTGCCTGGCCCAGGCGAGCCTGGTTTTGCTGGCTTTGGCGCGACACTGCGCTAAAGACTCTGACTAGATTAAGGATTTGCTCTGATGCAACCCGTTTTTTCTGTATGTCGCGTAGTGTCGACACAGTTCACGAACTCGTTCGCGACACGCGCCATTGCTCGCCCTGAGAGTCTTACGACAAATGGCGTTGTCAGTCGTTTGGCCCTGGAATCAGACCTGCCTTTTTGGCAGCGTTATCGATTGGCTGTGGTGGCACTCTTGGCGCTGCTTGTGCTGCTTTCTGGCTGTGGCGCTAGCCGCAGTGGCTCGGCGCCGGTACAGCTTGATTTAGGCGCGGGTTATGGCGCTTTGAAGGCCAGTGCAGTCTCAGCGGTGCAACACCCTCCGATTGCAGTGCCAGCGGCCTCGGCCTCGTCGTTGCTGACCGAGGCTGCCGTGATTTGGCGGGTAGGTGATGCGGGCCAGCCGCAGGCCTACACCACGTATCAGTGGGTGGCACCACCAGCACGGCTTGTGACCCAGCGTATTGTTGATCGTCTGTCTTTGCAAGGGCCAGTGCTGCAACAAAATGCAGTGGGTGATTTGCCACAAGTCAGGTTAAATCTGCAGCGCTTTGAGCAAACTTTTAGCGTGGATGGAAGCTCAAGCGTTGGGCAATTGACGTTGCAGGCGATTTTGATCCGGGGCACTAAAGTGATCGATCAAAAGTTGGTGGATATTAAGGTGCCAGCGCGCACGCAAGACGCGCTGGGCGGAGCGCAAGCATTGAGAGACGCCACAGAACAGGCGGCCGAACAAGTGGCACAATGGTTGACTGTGCAGCTCAAGCTTTAAAAACTTGCATACGCTTTGGACGCGCGCGACTTGACACGAGCCGACTCGAACTGCCTCAATGCGATCACGTGGTGTTTGAGTCCGGTGCTTGATCCTGTTGCTTGAACCCGCTTCCTGAACCTGTTGCTTGATTTTGACCGATAACTAACAGAAATTTGATCATTAATAATGCCTGCTTATACTGAAACAACGACTTTTGACGGCTTGGCCGGAGTGATTGATTGTGCGCTGGATTGGCCTGAAGGCACCCCCAGTGGCTGGGCGCTGATATTGCACCCCAATCCCTCGCAGGGCGGTACCCGCGACAACAAAGTCGTGACAACTCTTGCGCGCGCCTGTGTTCAGCATGGTCTGCTGGCAATTCGTCCAAATTTTCGTGGCATTGGTAGCTCGGGCGGCGTCTTTGATCATGGCAAGGGCGAACTGCTAGATATGGCTGCCTTGATTGAGCAGTTTCGGGTGCGGTACCCCGAGATCGCTGCTTTGCCTTGGGTGTTGGGGGGCTTTTCGTTTGGCACGTCGATTGCGGTGCAGCTCTACGCCAAGTGGGATCAGCTCGGTAAAAATCTACCAAATATTGTGGTGCTCACGGGCTCGGCAGCGTTGCGGTTTCGCCATAGCGAAGTCAAGGCTCCTGAAGATGCCTTGGTGATTCATGGTGAGGCCGATGAAGTCGTGCCTTTGTCTGAGGTGATGGATTGGGCGC
Organism: uncultured beta proteobacterium; assembly: GCA_903932425.1. GTDB lineage: Bacteria > Pseudomonadota > Gammaproteobacteria > Burkholderiales > Burkholderiaceae_B > Zwartia. The sequence continues at coordinate 10,036 of CAIZGG010000292.1, forward strand.
GACCTCTTGGAATGCCAGTGGTCGTCATACCCGAGGCGGGGCATTTTTTTCACGGCAAACTTTTGATTTTGCGCCAGTTGGTGCAAACCCGTTTGCAAGCGCTGTAAAAGTGTTTCAAGATGTTCAGAAATGCCACAGACCATAGTGGATTGCCTATAATGAGTTCTTTATAAGGTGGCGGCTTCTTGATGATCAATTCAGTGACTTTTGTTGTGCAACCGATCGCACGTTTTGTTTCTGTCGCTGCGGTGATTTTGTTGGGTGCCGCAGCGCTTTATGCCCCAGGTGTGGCGCAGGCTCAGGCTGCAACAAGCGCAACGCCCAAAGCAGGTCAGGCTAGCCAGGCAACTGACGCCAAAGTTGACCCTAAGGTCGACGCTAAGCCTGATGTCAAACCTGATACCAAACCTGATCCAAAGGCCAAGCCAAAGAGCGATCCAAAGGCTACCGCCAAGCCTGAGTCAAAGCCCGCTGCGCCCTCTGCTGCGGCGATATCCGCAACGACTCCCCCATCGTTATCGCCAATACAAGTCGGTGAATTATCAAGCGTACCAGCGCCGGCAATCGCTGCAAAAGCCTGGATCACGGTCGATGTGACAAGTGGTCAGGTTGTGTCGTCATCAAACGCCGATCAAAAAATTGAACCCGCTTCATTGACCAAAATCATGACGGCCTATCTGGCGTTTACGGCACTTAAAGAAAAGCGTTTAACGCTTGACCAACAAGCGAACGTCTCCCAAGCGGCCTGGAAAACGCGTGGCTCACGCATGTTTATCGAGCCGCGCAAACCCGTCACGATCGATGAATTGATTAAGGGTGTGATCATTCAATCAGGCAATGACGCTTCGGTTGCGTTGGCCGAGGCTGTCTCGGGCACCGAGTCCTCCTTTGTGACGCTCATGAACGAAGAGGCTCAGCGCCTTGGAATGACCAATACGAATTTCATGAACGCGGGCGGTTTACCTGATCCACAACACGTGAGCACGGTTCGTGATCTGGCGACCTTGGCGCGTCGCATTATAAACGATCACCCTGAATATTTTCCATATTATTCAATGCGCGAATTTACCTACAACAAAATTAAGCAGCCTAATCGCAATCGCTTGTTGTGGGCCGACCCTTCGGTGGATGGCATGAAAACAGGCCATACCGAAGGTGCTGGCTATTGCCTGGTGGCAACTGCTAAGCGTGGTGATCGTCGCGTCATTACGGTGCTGGTTGGTTCAGACAGTATGGCAACGCGTGCTGAAGAAAGCCTCAAGCTTTTAAACTGGACCTTCCAAAATTTTGAAACGATCAAGATTTTTGACAAGGCACAGGCGGCTGTTGAATCGCGCGTGTGGCAAGGTAAAACTGAGAACACCAAACTCGGTGTGGCTGAGCCTTTATGGATCACCGTGCCGCGCGGCAAGGCTGGCGATGTCAAACCAGTCGCTAAGCGTCCAGATCCCTTATTTGCGCCATTGGCGCAGGGCCAAAAAGTTGGCACACTCAGCCTAATGCTCGACGATAAATTGCTACGCACTGAGCCACTTGAGGTCATTGACCCGGTTGAACGTGCGGGCGTGGTTGGGCGCTGGTCTGATTCGATTCGATTGTGGTTTAGATAAAAAGCGTTCGGTTTGAACGTAGACTAAAAATTTTAGCTGCACGCGCAGCATAAAAATGACGAATAGGAATAGTGAAATGGTTCAGAATATGTTGATTCAAGGCGTCGTAGGTGACCCGATTGTTTATTTGAACGGTACCTTTGGGCCTTTGTCTGAAGCCAAAGTCTCGGTTCTGGATCGTGGTTTTATTTTTGGTGACGGCATCTATGAAGTTGTGCCCGTCTATCACGGCAAACTGTTTCGCATGAAAGAGCATCTGGCTCGCCTAGAGCGCAGCCTGAAAAAAATTGACATTCAACAACCCATGACGCTTGCGCAATGGGAAACCCTGGTTAAAGATTTGCTCAGCCGCTCGTCTGAAAAAACCTGCATGGTGTATCTGCAAATTACGCGTGGCGTTGCAAAGCGCGATCACGCCTATCCAGTGCCTGCTGTCGCACCAACAGTGTTTGGCATGGTCGCTCCAATGACGCCCCCCACCGCGGCTGTGCGCGAAAAAGGTTTGCGCGCAGTCAGTATCCCTGACGAGCGCTGGTTGCATTGCGATATCAAATCAGTGTCGTTGTTGGGTAACGTGCTGGCTAAACAAGCTGCGGTCGATGCCGGCGTGGATGAGGTCATTCAGTTTCGTAATGGCAATCTTACTGAAGGCGCGTCGTGCAACATCTGGGTCGCTAAAGATGGCAAGCTGATTGCCCCCTTGAAAGACAATCTGGTGCTTGAAGGGATTCGTTATGGTCTGCTGCAAGAACTCACGGCCGAGGTGGGGATTCCGTTTGAGCTACGTGTGGTCACGCAAGACGAGGTCAAAAACGCGGATGAGCTGATGATGTCGTCAGCAACGCGCGAAGTATTGCCAATTGTTGAACTCGATGGCAAACCGGTTGGGCAGGGTAAGCCCGGCGGTGTGTATCAACGACTGCGCGCTGCTTACGATGCGCGTATTGCCGCATTGGCCTGATCCATGAACACATCGCAGTCTGAAGAAGAATCGCTGATTGAATATCCTTCGGATTTTCCGATCAAGGTGATGGGTAAGGCTGTACCAGATTTGGTTGAGGCACTTACGGCGATCGTGCTTGAGTTCGATCCAAGCTTTAATCCGGCAACGATCGAACGCCGGCCCAGCAAGGCTGGTAATTATCTGGGCTTAACGTTTACGGTACGCGCAACGTCGCGCCCGCAGCTTGATGGGTTGTATCGCGCCTTACACGCCCACCCAGCGGTATCGGTGGTGTTGTAGTGCTGCCAATGCAAGGTGTGTCGCGCCCTGCACCAAAGGCCTTAATGGTCTCGGTTTCCGCCCCTTGCCACGCGTTGCGACGTCATCGGCAAGCGGTCATCCTGTGATCCGTCTTTGGCCTCGCCCATCCGACTATCAGTCGGTGTGGCTCGCCATGCAAGAGTTCACCAACAATCGCACACCCACAACACCCGATGAAATTTGGCTAGTTGAGCACTTGCCGGTGTATACCCAAGGTCAGGCCGGCAAGCCCGAACACTTGCTGAATCCCGGCAACATCCCGGTGATCAAAACAGATCGCGGTGGCCAAATTACTTATCACGGCCCTGGTCAGATCACGGCCTATGTGTTGGCTGATTTAAAACGGTCTGGGCGATACATTAAACAGCTGGTGTTCGAGCTTGAAGAATCACTCATCGCTACCCTGGCGCTTTACGGGATTGACCAAGCCTGCCGCAAGCCAGGCGCCCCAGGCGTGTATGTGCCAGGCAAACACGACTTGGCTAAGATCGCAGCCCTTGGGATCAAGGTGAAGCAGGGCTGCACGTATCACGGGTTGGCCCTGAATCTTGACTTGGATCTGGCCCCCTTCGATGGCATTAACCCCTGTGGCTATGCCGGTTTACAGACCGTCAGCATGGCAAGCTGCGGGGTTCACGCCCCTTGGGATGAGGTTGCGCACGCCTTGGCTCAGCAAATTATTAAGCGCTGTGGCCTGCAGATAGGCGAATATTAGGGCGACGTGGTCATCTTCTAGAAAACGCCGTCGAGCAGTTAAACTACATACCTAACGCTTAGGAAACCGCCGTGACGTACGACGCAACTCAGAAACAAAAGGCACAAGACAAAGTTTCACGCATCCCCATCAAGGTGGTTGCGGCTGAACGCCTCAAAAAACCTGAATGGATTCGCGTCAAAGCGGCGCCTGCTGGCTCGCGGTTTTATGACATCAAGCGGATTTTGCGCGAACACAACCTGCATACTGTTTGCGAAGAAGCTTCGTGCCCCAACATCGGCGAGTGCTTTGGTAAGGGCACGGCCACCTTCATGATCATGGGTGACAAGTGCACCCGTCGTTGCCCGTTTTGTGATGTCGGCCATGGCCGACCTGACCCGCTCGATGTGGATGAGCCTGTCAATCTGGCGCGCACGATTGCGGCGCTTAAGCTGACCTACGTGGTAATCACGTCAGTCGATCGCGACGACTTGCGCGATGGCGGTGCGGCGCATTTTGTTGAATGTATCCAAAAAGTGCGTGAGTTATCACCCGCCACCCGAATCGAAGTGCTGGTGCCTGATTTCAGGGGGCGGCTTGACCGCGCGCTTGAAATTTTGGATGGCGGCCCGCCTGACGTGATGAATCACAATCTTGAAACCGTGCCTCGGTTGTACAAGCAGGCGCGCCCCGGGTCAGACTACCTCCACTCATTAAAGCTATTACAAGAGTTTAAAAAGCGCCATCCAAACACACCGACTAAATCAGGCTTGATGCTTGGCTTAGGCGAAACCGATGAAGAAATCCTTCAAGTGATGCGCGACATGCGCGCCCACGACGTTGAAATGCTG
>CAIZGG010000293.1 GCA_903932425.1 uncultured beta proteobacterium
ATCAAAACGAAACGCATCTACGGCCTCGCTCATTGGCACGAGCGCAATATCCTCGCGATAGAACGGGATCTTCTTCGAGGCAATTGAATTAAAGTGCGACAGGTCAAAGCCATTGCTACTGTCAACCCGCAGGTATTTGCCAGCCGCCTCGCCGCCCATTAGAGCAATCATGATGCTCGCTGCGTGCGGCACAATCAAGGCCTCGGGCTTGAGCAGACGTTTCTTCGCATCTTCAAGAGCGGGCAGCACATGTTCACCAATAATGGCGCTATCAAAGATCTCGTGAATTAGTACGTCGGCTTTTTCAGGCAAGTCTTTGCCAACTTCAACGTCGTACGATATTTTTGAAAGAATGGTCACGGTCTCTGCAAAGCCATTGGCTTTGACAATTTCTGTTGCGGTTTTGGCCACAAGGGGTTCAGCCTCGCACGCAACGACTTTTGAGGCGCCAAGCTTTGCTGCCATCATCGAAAGCAACCCCGATCCCGCACCGATCTCTAAGACGAGTTTGCCTGGCTTAGCCGCAGTTTTGATACCCTCGTAATAGGCATCGTTACGGTGCAACTCGTTCATCATGGGAACGTGCCATAACGGCACCATCTTGCTGGTTGCCCAGGCTGAACCGAGTTTGGCCACGAGTAAGTTAGGCGAGACTTGAAGTGCCTTGTTAAACAGTTCAAGCGCCTCAGTGCCGCGATTCAGTGCAACCAATAAGCCAGAGGCATTTTTCAAGCCTTGCTCGTGATCAGGTTTGATTGCCAAGGCGGCAAGATAATCGCTTAACGCCTCTTGCGAGCGACCCATCATATCCAAGATCTCGGCGCGCGCAAGCAAAGCCGGCAATAGCTTTTGCACAAGCCCCAGAGCGCGTGTCAAGGAATCGAGCGCTTCGGGCAGTTGCTTGAGCGCTTGCTGCGCCAGGCCCATACCCAGATAAGATGCCGCATTCGGTTCACATTGGTTGGCATTTTTGTATTGCTTGATTGCGCCAGAGTAATCGCCTGCGGCCCTCAAGGCGTCTGCCTTGATCAGCCACGGCCTGAAAGAGGTCGGTGTGATCTTAATTGCCCGCTCAGCTGAAGTGATTGCTTGGTGGTGTTGGCCAAGTTGTTGCTGGCATTCTGCTAAGTTCACCCACCCTTCGACAACGGTGGGGTGCGCGTTGGTGTACGTTGTATAGACGTCGATCGCAGCTTGAAGGTTTTGCAATTCTCTTTCGCATACGGCCAGATTAAAAAGTGCATCGCCATCGTTTGGGCGTAGCGCAAGCACTGCTTGATAGCCGGTTTTTGCCTCGGCAAAATTACCAAGGACGACATACATCAAGGCTAACAGCCGTTTGGGCTCGAGGTTAGTGGGCTCGGCTGCGCAAAGTTGTGCGCAGGCTTGCAGAGCTTCTGACCGTTGGCCCTGTTTAAAGGCGGCTTTAATCGAGTCGATGGTTTTCATTGTTCTTGAGGATAAACCAGTGGTACGGGCGGCAGAAATATTTGCTGCTGAGGGCGGGGACGTCAAGGCAATCGGTTAAGACGGGCAAGACGCACGTTAAAGCAAAATTATAGGTGCAAACCTTCTGCGTTTCAGTCATGCGTTAAGCGTAATGTTGGTGGTGCGCTTCTTGGGCGCCGCCATGCTCGACCTGGCCGTCTGTGAAGAGATAAATAACCAATGAAATCAAAGTGTTTTATAGGCTGATTCATGCCACAATGCTGGAAAACCTCAGCCTGCTGTGCCCCGAAGTTTAGTACTAGGAACCCAAATGTCAGAACAAATGATTGCGATTGAAGATGTCTCTAAATGGTATGGCAGCTTTAACGTCTTGAAGCACTGCACGACACAGGTCAATCGTGGTGAGGTCGTGGTTGTTTGCGGGCCATCGGGTTCGGGTAAATCGACTTTGATCAAGTGCGTCAATGCGCTTGAGCCGTTTCAGCAAGGCAAACTGACCATCAATGGTGTTGAGTTACATGATCCAAAAACCGATCTGCCTAAATTGCGCAGTCAGGTCGGTATGGTGTTTCAACATTTCGAGTTGTTTCCTCACCTGAGCGTGACTGAAAACCTGACTCTGGCACAAATTAAAGTGTTGGGTCGCAGTCCTGCCGAGGCCCTGGCGCGTGGGTTAAAGATGCTTGACCGCGTTGGCTTGACCGCACACAAAGATAAGCATCCGGGTCAGTTGTCTGGTGGTCAACAACAGCGTGTGGCAATCGCACGTGCCTTAAGTATGGATCCTGTGGTGATGTTGTTTGACGAACCGACCTCGGCGCTCGACCCTGAAATGGTCGGCGAGGTATTGGATGTGATGGTCACTTTAGCCAAAGAGGGTATGACCATGATGGTGGTGACTCACGAAATGGGCTTTGCCCGCAAAGTGGCGCATCGAGTGATCTTTATGGATGAAGGTGAGATTGTGGAAGACGCCACCAAAGACGCGTTCTTTACCGAGGCAAAGAGCGAGCGTGCGCAACAATTTTTATC
>CAIZGG010000294.1 GCA_903932425.1 uncultured beta proteobacterium
ATGCCTTGCAAGTACCCGCCAATCGCCTTGGCTATCAATATTTCTCGCTTGGCCAATTGAAAATTGCCCAAGAGGTGATTACGCTCGGCGTTTTTGTACCCTTTGCAGTTTTTTATATGGGTGAGCCATTCAAAACCGACTATATCTGGGCCGGCTTATGCCTGCTAGGTGCCGTGTACTTCATGTTTAGAAACTAAGACACAGAGACTATTTACTGGAGGTCTATATGACCAATTCTTCTGGCCTTCTGCAAAATAAGTCACGCCGCGATCTGCTCGCATCGGGTGCTGCAATCTTAGGCACAGCAGTCTTGCCCGCCTCGGCGCCTAGCACGCAAGCCGCCGAGGCGTCGAGCGCTCCTAAGATACCGCCACAGACTGTGCCGGCGGGGTACAACATCTTGTTTGTACTCGTTGATCAAGAGCACTTCTTTCCAAAGTGGCCCTTTCCGGTTCCGGCGCGTGAAGCAATCAAGAAAAAAGCCACCACTTTTTTAAATCATCAAGCTGCGGCTTGCGTCTGCTCATCCGCCCGATCGGTCATTTATACGGGACAGCATATTCAAGAGACAGGGGTATTTGATAACCTTAACTACCTTTGGCAACCTGATATGTCTACCAAGGTAAAAACAGTGGGCACCCGCCTGACCGAGTTGGGGTACCACGCGGCGTATCAAGGTAAGTGGCACATATCCTACAACTTGAATCAAGAGCCTGATGCCGTCAAGGCACCGATGGAAAAATACCAAAAAATCATCGAGAGTTACGGCTTTCAGGATTACTTTGGCGTGGGCGATATCACCGACGGTGCTCAGGGTGGGTACACCTTCGATCAATCAACCGCCAGCACTGTAGATCGCTGGTTTCGCACGACTGCACAAGACCTAAAAACAAAAGGCCAGCCTTGGTATTTAGCCGTTAATTTTGTGAATCCACACGATGCGATGTGGATCAATTCAGATTTACCTGGCCAAGTTGTGCAAGGCAAAAAACACGCCGTACCGATTATGCCTGCGCCTAATTCAGAACTATACAAGGCCAGCTGGACAAACCACCCGTTACCGGCGACTCGCCATCAAGCCTTTGACGCGCCTTCGAGAGGGCAAGTGGTACTTCGCCCCGAGTACCGAGAGGTAAGCGAGACTCTCCAGACTTAAGTGGTATTCCACGCGTGGTAGCCACCCTCTAATCAACGTGCTTGGTAAACCTTGGGATGTGTTCCTTGAATAAAAAAACAGTACTGATTGTTGAAGATCATCCGCTCTACCGCCAAGCGCTCAGCAATCTGATTAAGGTGAGTTTTCCTGAGGTAGATTTGCAGAGCACGAACTCTGCGGAGGAGGCGTTGACCTCAATAAAGAAAACAAGCAAAAAATTATTGTCAGACTGGACTATTCTGCTTGATCTTTCATTGCCCGGGCTGTCTGGCCTGTCAGCCGTGCAGGCCTTTGCTGAAGCCGCTCCCCGCAGCAACCTAGTAATAATTTCGGCTACTGACGATAAATTACAAGTTTCGGCCAGCGTCGGCTCGGGTGCCATCGCATTTATCAGTAAATCGACACCTCCCGATAAAGTGACCGAGTTTTTAGGGCGACTTTTCAGAGAAACGCTTTCGCATCCTGAGCTTGTTACCAGCGAAGGTAATGAAGACATTACCAACTTAAAGCCGATTCGACTGACCCCCCGTCAGATAGAAGTCCTTTTACTCATTTTTCAAGGAAAATCGAACCGAGATATTGCAAGCGAACTCCATATTATCGAGGTCACTGTAAAAGCGCATGTCAGTGCTATCTTTCGCGAGCTTGATGTGGTGAACCGCACCCAGGCATTGTTGGCCGCGCAAAAGCTAGGATTTAGACCGACGACCAATAATTAATCTAACTGATCGACCAGTAGCTAATGCCTCAAAAATGATGTGTAGCATCGGCATTAGCTTCTGAGCTTTATTGCTAGAGACCTACCGTCGTCAAGGATATTTACCGGACGCGCAAGTGCCGAATGACACTAAAAAGCAAAGCGTCCGCCGGAGCCGGTTTATAGAGAATTTCTACGCCAGCATTTCGTAGCAGCTTCAGTTCTTCTGGGTCGGTATAGCCGGCGATGACAATCGCCGGAATATCTTCATTAAACTCAATTCGAATTTTTTCTACACACTCAAGCCCAGTTTCATCAACAAGCTGATAGTCTGACAAAATTAAATCTGGCGATCTAGAACTAAAAATCAACGCCTGAACTGCGGCGTCGCCTGACGCTGCGGCGATAACCTGTGCGCCATGCTGCTCAAGCACCATCTTATTCGCCTCGCAAATCTTTGAGTCTTCGTCAATCACCACCACAAGTCTGTGCTTAAGACGCTCAACCATCGCGCGCTCGTCGATGAAATGGGGCTGCAGTGGGCGCACCGCGTCAGCGGATTTTTTCTTAGGCAACCGAACAGAGAACGTCGAGCCAAGACCAGCATGCGTGCTTAAGCGAATATTGCTGCCCAATAATTCTGACAATCTTTTTGCAATAGACAGCCCTAACCCCAAACTGATATCCTTTTCACGCGCTAGAGGGCTACGGATCTGAACAAATTCGTCAAAAATTCTTGCTCGCATCGACACCGGCACACCCAAGCCCGTATCAACGACTCGAATATCAATCGAATCACCCGCCAGACGCGCTGCCAAACGGACCCCTCCTTTCGGGGTGTAGCGAATCGCGTTGGTGATCAGATTTCTGAGCAGGCGTTCTAGTAAATGAATATCCGTTTTGACCTGATATTCATTAAAATTTTGAGGAACAGACAGCTCGAACGTCAGTTGCTCGGCTTGTGCAACCTTTAAATACTCGTATTCTAAATTTTTAAACAACGTGTCAATCTCTTGATACTCGATGTTAATGGTCAGCGCACTCGCATCGAGTCGCGAAATGCTGACCAAGGCCTCAAAAATCGAATTCAGATACTGAACGCTATGCTGCAAACCAGCGAGGTTATCTTCGACGAGGCGCTGGGCGTTCTCACCGCCCACTTTTCGCACGAGCAATTGCTGCAACGTATTTAAGGTCAAGCTCACCGCCTGCATTGGCTGCCTTAAATCATGGCTCACTGAAGCTAAAAATCGTGACTTTGCCAAGTTTGCAGCAACCGCTTCATCACGCTTGTGCGTCACCTCAGAAAGCAGGCGGTACACATTAAACTCAAGCTCTTTATTCACTTTAAACGCATCGCTAAAACGATACGCAAACATCGTTGAGACCAGCGAGATCAGCCAGATGCCAAAGGCCAATCCCGTAACGTAGATTTCACTCGAAAAATTAAGCAACAACGGAGATAACCAAAGGGCTGTCGCAGAGAAGCCAAGGTAGGCCGGAAAAAAAGGCGAGTAAGCGAACAGGCCTCCAAAGAGCAAGGCCACGATCGATAACAGATAAATCAGTTGCTCATACGAAGACAGATGCGGCACCAAGGTCAGCCACCCAAAACCGAAGGTCAACCCAGAGAGCACCGTCGCGCCGGTGTACAAGTAAAGGTAACGCTTTGCAACGCTCGACCGCTTTTCGAAACAATCTGCGGCGCGGTACACGTACATCAAAAGTGAGCGAAAGACCGTGCTCGACAAGCCGATTCCAGCCCAGACGAGCAATTCAGTCTCAAGATCGGCATCCCAAAAAAAGACTACCAATAATAAGACGACGCTGGTTGTACCAACGTTTGCGACATACAAGTTTGCGCGCAAGTACTCGGCCTGAATCGTCGCAAGAGCACTACCGAGCGCCGACTCTTGGGCGTTTGACGTTGGTGATCGAGATTTCATGGCCATACTTTAGACTGAATGATAACGAGGATTATCACCTTTGTGCCAGCCATCCGGCTCGCCACAGGGTTATTGGGGTGATTCCATTTTTTGCTGAATCCAGGCTGCTACCAAGGTAAACAAACATGGGCTCTGGTCTGAGAAGCCCGTGCTGTTGTCTAGCAGATCCGCTCAAAGTGCGTTGTGGCTACCGTCGCACAGAACACCATTCTTTGATTGCTTACAGCCACAAAAATAAACTGTTTTGGTTTCAACCGCATCGTATTTGGTTGGCGTAAAGCTACTGCCCTGATGGCTGCCATCACAGAAGGGCTGTTTTTTACTTTGACCACAGGAACACCAGTAGTAGCTTTGACCTGCAACAACTTCGACTGCGTACGGTGCTTTTTGGGCGATTTTTGCTGACATGATGAATTACCTTGTGTTGAGTGGGTTAATAAAAATTGCTTTGAGTTGCTCAAGCGATGCTTGTATTTCTTTTAATTGGGTTTCGGATAATTGTTCAAAGGCATTGCCGAGATACTGCAAATGAGAAGCAAATACTTTGTCGAAGATTTTTTGGCCTTTTAGGGTTAGCTGGATTTTTTGGCTTCGTGCATCGGCTTCATTTTCAAACAGGCTCAACATCCCTTTTTGGGACATCCGGTCGATCACCCCAGTCAGAGAGCTTTTGGAAATGAGTGTTTTTTCGCCCAGCTGTTTGAACGTCATTGGGGGCTGATTACCCAAGGTCGCAATCACATCGAACTGAACCGGGGTCAACCCCAGTGAACGTAGGTGGGGCGCAGAATAATCCTCGAACGCCTGATAGGTTCTGACAAGTTCTTTGAGGGTCGGCAAAAAGTTCATATGCGTACTATATTAGTTCACATGTCAACTAATCGCAACAAATAAAACACACAAGTACTTAAATCTTTTCGTTTTTAGCGATTGACCTAGAAACAGGTTTCCTGCTACTTTCGTGACGCTTAAGCAATCGTTTGCCTCTTTCACTCATAATATTCAGGCGCACACATTTCGGAGCTCGACATGCAACAGAAAAAATTAGCTGTAGCCATTTTCTTTTCTTTACTGTCGGGCGTGACATATGCCCAAGACAACGTTAAGTGGGGCTATGAGGGCAATATCGGTCCGGCTCACTGGGGCGAATTGAGTAAAGAGTTCGCGACCTGTAAAACCGGTCAAGTACAGGCTCCGATCGACATTCCTTCTAAAGCCGCCAGCACAGCCAGCGCTCCGATAGCGACAAGCTACAGCGCCTCTGCTGGTGAGATTGTCAATAATGGTCATACGATTCAGGTGAACCTGCCCAACGCAGGCTCTGCCAAGTTAGGCGCGGCAGATTACAAGTTTCTGCAGTTTCATCTTCACACCCCTGCCGAAGAAAAAATTGACGGTATGGGATTTCCGTTCAATGCACATTTAGTGCACCAAAGTGCTGACGGAAAATTAGCAGTGATTGGCATTTTCTTTAAAGAGGGGGGAGAGAATGCCGCGCTGAAACCAATTTTTGCAGCGATGCCGTCCGCTGAAGGCAAGGTTTCACTTGCCGCAAACTTCAGTCTCAACGCACTGTTTCCGCCCTCGTTAGCCTACTACAACTACTCGGGTTCGCTCACTACACCAGGCTGTAACGAAGGCGTGAGCTTCTTTATTTTGAAGACTCCGGTTGAAATGTCTTCGGCTCAGTTAACGCAATTCAAAAATATATTTCCGTTGAATGCAAGACCCATCATGCCGTTAAATGGCAGAACGATTACAGAGAGCAACTGAGGCCTTATCTACGCGCGGGTACTTGTGGCCTGGCGATGACTAGGCCAATAAATCCTGATAAAGATTGACGTAGCTGTCAATCATGATGCCAACGTTGTGTTTCGCCTGCACATACTCGCGCGCGCGCCGCACCATCTCAGCGGACGCTTCTGGCGCTGACAACACCTTAATCAGATGCTCAGCGAGTGCCCGGGCGTCGTGTGCGGGCGCGAGCAATCCACGCTGCTCGGCGAGTGTTTCTTTAAGGCCTCCGACGGCTGTGGCCACTACAGGAATCCCTTGAGTCATCGCATCTAAGACGCTGGTGCCAAGCGCTTCGGCACGCGACGTTAACAAAAACGCTGCCAGTGTTGCGTAGAGCTCTTCTGGGTGGGGAGTGAAACCCAGAAACAAATATTTATCTAGCAGCCCCACTTCGGCCGCATAATTTTTTGCGACTGACTCAAGCTCGCCTCCGGCTCCCCAGTGCAGAAACACCACGTCCGAGCGTACTTTACACACCTCAGCTGCAACGCGAATACTGGTCAAAGGATCTTTATCGGCGGTAAATACAGCGGACGTACCGATCAATGTTTTTCCAACTAGGTTGTGCTGCGCACGTAGCAAATTAATACGGGTTTGATCGGCCGCAGCAACAGGAACAGCGCTACGAATAATCATTGGCTCAAAGCCTAACCGAATTGGCTCGGCTGCTGCGGCCTGGCTAATTGCCACGATCTTGTCTAAGCGCCGCCATTTCAAACGCCTGAGCCAATCCTTAAAGTGAGATCCGTAATCTGTGCGCCGCGTAAAAACCGTCAGCACTGAACCCAAACAGCGGTACGCGGCAAGAGCCGTGGCACCCCGAGCGGTATGTGCATGCAAAATATCAAAGCTTCTGGCATTTAGTAACAACCAGACGAAAAGAGAGATCAATCCCGAAGCCCAATGAACGGTGAACCCCTGCGTCAGAGCAAGCTCTGTCAGCGCTGTGCCCGCGGTTGAAAATAACTCGACAGAGACGCCGAGATCGCTCAGGCCTTGCATGGTCAAAAGCGTTTGCGACTCACCTCCTCGCCACCCTTTTTCTGTGTTGATATGCAAGACACGCATTCAATTTCCAAACAAATAACAATAATTGCCAATAGTATAAGCGTTTTTTAAAATTTTCTTCACTAGTGTCCCAACGTTTGGAACAGGTCTTGTTGAATAGGATA
>CAIZGG010000295.1 GCA_903932425.1 uncultured beta proteobacterium
AGCGGCACGATTACCGTTGAACAATTAAAAAAGATGGGCGTTGACCGTCTGTTTGACTCAGAAAAAGTCGTCTTGGTAGCTGATCACTTTTCACCCCCCAAAGATGTCACAAGCGCCGACGCCATTAACCTCTTAAGAGGGTTTGGCAACAAATTTGGGATTAAAAATTTCTACGAATCTGGCCGCCATGGGATTGAGCATGCACTGTTGCCCGAGCTCGGTAAGGTCGGCCCGGGCGGCCTGATCTTTGGTGCAGATTCTCATACCTGTACCGCTGGTGCCTTAAACGCGTGCGGGGTAGGGTTTGGGTCAACCGACCTGGCGGGCGTGATTGCCACCGGCGAGCTTTGGGTCAAAGTGCCAAGCTCGATCAGGGTTGATTTGCTTGGTCAGCCTGGGCGGTTTGTCACGGGTAAAGACATCATTTTGAGCTTGATTGCAAAAATCGGTGTCGATGGCGCCTTAAATGCTGCGCTTGAGTTCGGTGGTAGCGGGTTGGCCAAGCTGAACATCGACGAGCGCATGGCCATTGCGAATATGGCCGTTGAGGCTGGCGCTGACACCTGCGTGTTTGAGTATGACGAGCAGGTGGCGCAGTACATCGCGCAGTCAGGGTGGGCTGCGCGGCAGCCCGTCATGCCCGACGCGGATGCCGACTATCTGGCGCGTCACACGATCGATTTGTCGGCGCTGACACCGTTGGTTGCCGCGCCACCGTCACCTGCTAATGGCTTGCCCGTTGCCCAAGTCGCCGAAACCATTGTGCACCAAGTCTATATTGGTAACTGCTCAAACGGCACCATCACCGACCTGAGGCAGGCTGCCGAGGTGTTGAAGGGGCAGACGATTGCCCCAACGGTCAGGCTCATTGTCGTGCCTGCCACCAGTGCGATTTATCGGCAAGCCGCACGTGAAGGCTTGCTTGAGATTTTATCGGCGGCGGGTGCCGGTATCTCGTTGCCAACTTGCGGCGCGTGTTTTGGTGGTCATATGGGAATCTTGGCCGCAGGCGAAGCCGCGATTTCTACGACAAACCGAAATTTTAGAGGGCGTATGGGTCATGCTGACGCCAAGGTATATCTTGCTAATGCCTGGGTTGCTGCCGCCGCAGCCGTCGCAGGCAAGATTGTCGATCCACTTAGCGTTGCCCCTCAGGCAGGCAGAAAGGAGCTCGCATGAGTCGTTCAACCATCCACCTTTACGGGGCAAACATTGATACCGACGTGATTTTGCCTGGCAAATACTTAAATCTGTACACGCCCGAAGACCTTGGCCCCCACTGCATGGAAGGGCTCGATCCAGGTTTTATCCAACGCGTGCGTCCCGGTGATGTCATCATTGCGGGTAGTAACTTTGGAACAGGCTCTTCAAGAGAGCATGCCCCCATTGCCATTAAAGCTGCCGGGGTCTCGTGCATCATTGCCACAAGCTTTGCCCGCATTTTTTATCGTAATGCGATCAATATCGGGCTGCCTGTTTTTGAGTGCGCAGACATCGTTGCTGCAGTCAAAAATGGCGAGGCGATCGAGGCAGACATCGCAAAGGGTCTGTTCACGGTCAACGGGGTGGCTTTTCAAGCTAAGCCATTTCCGCCCTATATCCAAGACATTATCAATGCCGGGGGACTTGTTCCGTTCGTTAGCAGGCAACTCAAGCAGAACTAAAGCATTGCCAGAGATATGCTTGCTTTTTTGTTAGCAGGCAACTCAAGCAGAACTAAAGCATTGCCAGAGACATGCTTGTTTTTTTCGTTAGCAGGCAGGTCATGAGCAGGCAAACAAACAGAATTGAAGCATTATCAGATAATTTAGATAAAAGTATCGGTCATTAATTAAGGAAACAACATGTTAAACATATCAATCAAACAGGCGCTGCGTACAGCACTATCTTTTTTGGGAATGACGCTGATTGCAGCCTCGGCACCTGTCCTGGCTCAAAACACGTTTCCAAACAAGTCGATTCGTTTGATTGTGCCTTTCGCGCCAGGTGGCGTCACCGACACAAGCGGTCGCTTGATTGCTGATCAATTATCTCGTCGTATCGGCCAATCAATTATTGTTGAAAACAAAGCAGGCGCCTCAGGCAATATCGGTGCGGCGATGGTTGCCAACTCTGAACCCGATGGCTACACCTTGGTGCTTGGCTTTGACGGCACCATCGTGATTAACCCGCATGTGTTTACGTCAATGCCACTGGATACGATCAAAGATCTCACACCGATCGGTAAAATTGGCGAAACCATCTTGATTCTGTTGGCGTATCCAAAATTTGAAGCGCAAACGCTGCAAGAGATTATTACCCTGTCAAAACAACCCGGCAAAGTGATTAATTTTGGCTCGTCTGGCGTTGCAAGCCCACAGCACATTGCTGTCGAACTGCTTAATCAGCAGACTGGATCAAAACTTGTGCATGTCCCTTATAAAGGCGGCGGACAAGCCATGATCGATGTGCAGGCAGGCGTCATCCCGCTTGTGTTTACCGCAGTTGCTGGCGGCTATACCTATGTCAAAAGCGGACGACTAAACGCGGTTGCCGTGTCAAGCGAAAAGCGTGCAGCCTCACTACCTGATGTGCCAACCTTTATTGAAAGCGGTATCAAAGACTTTGTGGCAAGTGGCTGGGTAGGTATTTTTGCACCTTCAAAAGTGCCACGTCCGGTGATTGATTATCTCAATAAAGAACTCAACGCAGTCTTATCAACGCCTGAAGTGATCGCTAGATTAGATACGCTTGGGATTGAAGCCTCACCTGGCACGCCAGAAAAATTCAGCAAAGAAATCGCTGCAGATTTCAAACGCTATGGCGATGTGATTAAAGCGGCCGGTATCAAGGCTGAATAGACACCTCTATTGGGCCTGCTAGATTAGCAGTTACGAGCGTGGTAGAAAGTGTTGATTGATTATTCCAACACCAGCCACGCAACAAACGGCACCGTGACAACGCTGATGACCGTTGAGGCAACGATCACCGCCGACACGCGATCGGGGTCGGCGCGGTAGCGTTGCGCCAGCACAAAGATATGTCCGGCTGAGGGCAATGAGGCAATCACAACGCCTGTTTGCCACCAGAACGGGTCAAGCCCTAGTAATTTTGCAAGCACTAACCAAATCAGCACGGGATACAGCGCGAGTTTGGCAACCGCAATCGAGCCCGCCGCCAAAATGCCTGCGCGGTCGATCTTTTGAACTGCCAGGGCAGCGCCCAGTGCAAACAGCGCGGTCGGGCCGGCAGCCCCACCCATGATGGTCAGAAACTGTTCAATTGGTTGCGGCAGAACAGTATTTGTGGCGGCCAAGGTCACACCGACCAAAATGGCTAATACGACTGGATTCATCAGCGTGCTACGAAAAATAATTTGACCAATTTTTGCATTGGCATTTTCGCTCACACTCATTAGCGCGCTGCCCAGCGACAGCAAGATCATCACCTCGACCATGATCGCCATGGCAAGTGGGCCTGCACCACGGGCGCCAAAAAACGCCAACATAATAGGCGGGCCCAGAAAACCAATGTTGCCTAGCGAGGCGGTGGTGGCATGCGCCGCTGCGACACTGGTGTTTTTGTTAACAACACGCGAGACGAAAAACACCAGACAAAAAATACTGAGCCCACAAAACAGGTATCCAAAATAAAAGCGAGCGTCAAAGGCCACAGACAAGGGTTGAGTTGAAATCAGACGAGCGATAAGCGCCGGCAAGGCGAACCTCACCGAGAAGGTGCCCAAGATATCGATGGTGCCGGCAGGCACCCAACCCAGGCTCGCAGCAGCCCAGCCCGCCGCCACAATGCCAAAGATCGGTAGACTGAGAAGAAAGAAGTCAATCATTACACGAGTGTTTGTTTGATACTATTTGTTGCATAGTATACGAAGACGTTAAACAAAATATTGCTCATGCCAAGCATTGAAGAACTTCATCGTCGCGCCTGTGAAAAAGGTCAAGATACCTACATTGATCCCGCATCGGGGTATCAAGTGTTGACAAGCCACGCCCACTTGAAGCGGGGGGGCTGCTGCGGTAACCGCTGCCGGCATTGCCCCTTTGGCTATATCAACGTGCCCAGGGCAAACGGAAATAAAACCTAGCGTTTTTAGGCTTTCACAGTTTTCGCAAATAAGCTTAGATCATCGAGGTCAAGATCCGTTTCTCGAATACGACTTCATAGGTTGCGTAGCTGCTGATCACTTTCATCGTTATGCTTGGCCCCTATCGAGTTGTTGCAATCGCTAACAATTCAGTTACTAAAGATACGACTTACACGTACTTTTTCGAATAGAAATGCCTCACAATAATGGCTAAGATTTTGTGATGGAAAAACGCGTGCTCACACTCGAACTAGTAGTCGAACAAAACACCAAAATGGTCGAGCGTCTTGATCGATCGATGGCGCAGCTTACCCAAGCCATGGCTGATTTGCGGGTAGAAATGGTGAAGGGCTTTGCAGACTTACGCGAAGAGATTGCCCACGTGCAGGTTGAGCTTCGCAAAGAGATGGCCGCCGACCACGAGAAGCTACAAAAGAAAATCGATAAAAATTTTTATTGGCTGTTATCTGTGTATCTCACTACCCTTCTTGGCGTTTTGAGCCTGTTGGCTAAATTATTTGTTGACGTCTACGCGAAGTAGTCGCGCCGCTTCAAGCCTAAACCTTGCATCTAGCACCCCTAAGGCCATCGAGATTGTGCTAAAACAAAATTATTATAAAAAATATCGAGATGAATCATTATGACGATTAAGAAATTTTTTCCCTTGTTAACCGTTTGTATGGTGTCTTTATTGTCTTTTGGACAGCAGAGCTTCTCTACGACACTAAGAAAGACCTGAGTTTGATTTCTTTGTTTGGCGTTGCGCCTTATTTTCTTGTCGTCAACGCCGACTCTGCCTATAAAAATGTCAATGATCTGATCGCTCGGGCAAAGCAGGGCCGCAAGCCCGTGTCTTACGCCTCTTCAGGTACCGGAGGCAGTCCTCATTTAGGTGGTTTACTGTTGTCGCAAGTGACAAACACTGAGCTGTTGCATGTTCCTTATCGTGGCTCGGGCCCAGCTATGACTGCGGTGCTAAGGGCAGATGTAGATTTTACTTTTGCTTCGTATGCTGCGGCTAAGCCTTTTGTTGACTCGGGCAGAATGCGTATTCTCGCAATCGCAAGCAAAGAGCGCGCTAAGTTTCTGCCGGATGTACCAACCTACGAAGAGCAGGGTATCAAAAATGCTGAAGTCGATTCATGGTTCGGTTTACTAGTGCCAGCCGGTACACCCGCTAAAGTCAAACAGGATCTTCATCAAGTGCTCAGCAAAATCAATACGTCTTCTGAGATGAGTCAGCGCCTTTATAGCAACGGCATTATTTTTACTCCGATGTCTTTAGTAGAGCTTGATCAGTATTATCAAAATGATATCCGTCAATAGGAAACCTTCATCCGTGACTTTAAGGGCAAGATGGAATGATGGTGGCGTTTAATCCCGCACCAGCCGAAGACGTTACCAGCAGGTGCTGGTAGTACACATCCGCTGATCACTCTAATTGTTGTATTTGGCCTCTAACGAGCTGTTGCAATCGCTAACAATTCAGTTACCAAAGATACGATTTACGCGTACTTTTTCGAATAGAAAAGCCTCACAATAATGCATAAGATTTTGTGATGGAAAAACGCGTGCTCACACTTGAATTAGTCGTCGAACAAAACACCAAAATGGTCGAGCGCCTTGATCGCTCGATGGCGCAGCTTACACAGGCAATGGCCGATTTGCGGGTGCAAATGGGGCAGGGGTTTGCTGACTTGCG
>CAIZGG010000296.1 GCA_903932425.1 uncultured beta proteobacterium
AGACCTGGATCTTGTAACAAAGGATTGAGCGAACGACCTTCTAGCGCCTGCGGAAAGAGGCGCTCAAAAGGGTTAGACGTTAACAACACAAACAGCAATAAACCTGAAGCAATCAGCCCTAACACGCCCAGCACTCGAGCCACCATTGACTCGTCCAACCCGCGACTGGTTTGCGCCACAGCCAGCCCCCAAAACGTCAGCAACAACACCCAAAGCAAGAGCGAGCCTTCATGGCCGCCCCAGACTGCTGCTAAACGATAGATCGTTGGCAGTTGCACATTTGAGTGCTCAGACACATACAGCACCGTAAAATCATTGGTATAAAACCCCCACCCTAGCGCCACAAACGACACCAGTAGCAACAAAAAATTGACCTGCGCTGCAGGTCGCGCCAAGAGCATCCAGTCGCGTCGCCCAAGTTGAGCCCCGGCGATGGGCAAGCTGCCCTGTACCAGCGAAAGCACCAAGGCTAAGACTAAAAAAAAGTGGCCTATCTCTGGAATCATGATTGATACGCGTTGGTTAGGTGTTGTTGTGACAGTTCGAATTAGGGCTTTGATATCCCACCGGGTTGCTTTTGCGACTGCTCTAGTGCAGCCTTTGCCTGCGGAGGCATGTAGTTTTCATCATGTTTGGCCAGTACTTCAGTGGCAACAAAATCACCACCTGGGTTGAACTTGCCTTGCACCACGGCACCCTGACCCTGTTTAAACAGATCCGGCAAAATCCCGCGATAAGATACTGGCACGACGCGGGCAAAATCAGTCATCACAAAATGCACTACCAAGCCCTCACGCTTGAGTGACCCGTCTTTGACCATGCCACCAATCCGAAAGGCTTGCGACATGGGTGCTTTACCCTCGGCCACTTCAGTGGGCGTAATGTAAAGCGCGATATTGCTGTTTAACGCCTGCATCACAAAGGCGCTCGCAGCCGCCAACAGCGTCAGGCCGATGACAAGCAGCAATGCGCGTTTATATCTAGATTTCATGGTTGACTCCGACCCGCCTCATGTTGGCTGCGAACTTGCCGTAAGGCAGCCATTCGACGTCGTAACACTACCCACGGCTCGCACAGCATCAACACGACACAACAACCAAAGCTGCCCCAAACATAAAAGGCATAACCGCCCATGGCGAAAAAATCTGCGCTTGAGTTCCAGATCATGATGGCACCTCGCTTAATTGCTGTACCCAGTGCGTATGGCCTTCGCGCTCAAGAATGATCACTCTGACACGCATTAACGCCACCGCCAGGCAATAAAACCAAAAACATAAGGCCATCAACAACATGCCGGTCAACATGGTGTAAGCCATCGCGGGTGCTTTGCTGAGCGAGACCGAGGCGCCTTGATGCAGCGTGTTCCACCACTTCACCGAGAAGTAGATAATCGGCACATTGACAACGCCAACTAAGGCCAACAGCCCGGCTGCCCTGTCAGCTCGACGTAAATCATCAATCGACTCGTGCAAGGCAATAAAGCCCAGGTATAAAAACAATAGAATGAGTTCAGAGGTGAGGCGCGCATCCCAAACCCACCAGGCCCCCCACATCGGTTTACCCCATAACGCGCCGGTCACGAGCGACAACAGAGCCATCAGCGCACCGGTTGGGGCCAAGGCCTGAGCCATCATGGCCGAAAGCCTGGTATTAAAAATCAAACCTAGGCACGCCCAGCCCGCCATCGCCACGTAAACCACCATCGACATCCAAGATGCTGGGACATGAACAAAAATGATCCGATAACCATTGCCTTGTACTGCATCAGCAGGGGCAACAAAAAAACTTAACCAAAGCCCGGCAACACCAAACAAGGCACAGAGTAGCCAAGCCCAAGGGATCAACTTGCCGGCAATCGAATAAAATTTCACGGCACTCGAAAAACGAAACACGTTGAGCATATTTTCAGTCGTCCTTTTTTATGCTGTCGCAATTTTGATTGCCACTGCCGTCACCCACGGGGCGCCTAATACTGAAACGATTAATAGCGCTGCCAACAATGAAAGATGCCCTTGAGCACCCATGCCGCCTTCAAAGGCGTAAATCGCACCCGTTGAAAAAATCAGCACCGGAATAAATAAAGGCAAGATCAGTAAGCTGAGCAATACGCCCGCACCGCGTACGCCGACTGTCAGTGCAGCGCCGATCGCGCCAATCAGCGATAGCACCGGCGTACCCAAGGCCAAGGTCATAACCATCAACGCGATCGCTTCAGGCGTCATCGCAAACTGCACGCCAAGCAGCGGCGCGAGCGCAATCAGCGGAAGCCCCGCAGTCATCCAGTGAGCCATAATCTTTGCGCTGACAAGGATCACCAAGGGCTCTGGTGATAACACCATTTGCTCAAGTGTTCCGTCAGCCGCATCTGCCGAAAACAGCCTAGGCAAGCCCAGCATGGTTGCAAGCAACGCTGACACCCAAATTACACCGGGTGCAATCTTATGTAGCAACTCGCTGTCTGACCCCAGCCCTAACGGAAACAAACTTGCGACAAGCGAAAAAAAGAATAACGGAGTCAAGACTTCACTTTTGCGTCTCGTGACTAACAGCAAATCACGCTGCAGCGTCGCTATAAAGGGATTCATAGTGTCGACACCCTTAACTCCCGCTGCACCGCCGCGATAAAGGCGTTCATAGTGTCGACACACTCAACTCACGCAATACTCTCGCAACAAACGCGGTCATAGTGTCAACACCCTGCCCTGCGGCAAGCCGATCGTCTGGTGGCTTGTCATAACCAGTAACCCGCCCTGGTTCAGGTGCGTCAGCAGCGTTGCGGTCAACACTTCAATGGCATTCTGGTCAAGCGAAGCAAAAGGCTCATCTAGCACCCATAGGCTGGCGTGTTGCACGCTTAAGCGAGCCAGACACACTCGTCTTTTTTGCCCAGCAGATAATTGGCCGACTTGTTGGTTTAGCCGACCGCGCAAGCCAAAGAGGTCAAGCGCCTTCTCAACCGCCTCGCGCTCAAGCGCATGCCCCGCGATTGCACTCGCAAGTCGTATATTTTCGAAAGCACTCAACTCATCCTTTAGACAGGACTGATGCCCCAAGTAATGCAGGTTGCTGTGATATTGCTCAGTACAGGTCTGAATCGG
>CAIZGG010000297.1 GCA_903932425.1 uncultured beta proteobacterium
AGCGATACACTCCAAACATGATGTTTAGTGAGGGTGTGGGCGTTGTCTAGCTGATGCGTTTGCGCATCAGCTGTGTGTGCGCAGAGCAGGTCTTTTTTGTGTCAGCTCTCTACCTACTTGATATTTTTTGCTGGTTTATTCAATTCATTTTCAGTCAATATTCAGGAGTCTCTCGATGGCGATTCAGTTAACCGTAAACGGCAAAGCGCATAGCGTTGATGTCGATCCTAATACCCCTTTGTTGTGGGTCATTCGAGAACAAGTTGGCCTGACCGGCACCAAATACGGCTGCGGTATCGCCCAATGTGGCGCCTGTACGATCATGCTGGATGGCGCTGCGATTCGCTCGTGCGTGTTGCCTGTGAGCGCAGCCGCAGGCAAACAAATTCAAACGATTGAAGGTTTGGCTAAAGACGGCAAAATGACACAGTTACAGCAGGCATGGATCGACCATCAAGTCCCGCAGTGCGGCTTTTGCCAGTCAGGTATGTTGATGGCAGCGACTGATTTGCTGGCAAAAACGCCTAAACCGACTGATGCCGAAATCGATGCGGCGATCACCAATATTTGTCGTTGCGGCAGCTTTCAAGAAGTTCGCGCCGCGATTCACTCAGTTGCTAAAGCTTAAGGGGTCAACTATGAATGCACGCGTCCCGAATCCTTCACGTCGCCAGTTTATTGTTGGCACAACAGCCGTCAGTAGTGGACTGGCGCTTGGTTTGCAAATCCCGTTTATTGGCTCGGCGCTTGCCGCAGAAGCCACCCCAGAAATCGGTGCCTGGGTCGTTATTAAGCCAGATGACACCGTCATCGTGCGCGTCGTGCGCTCAGAGATGGGTCAGGGCACGATTACAGGTTTGGCTCAGATGGTCGCTGAAGAGCTTGAATGTGCCTGGAGCAAGGTCACCGTTGAATACCCAACACCCGGCGAGAGTCTCAAGCGTAAGCGCGTTTGGGGTGATTTTTCGACTGGCGGTAGCCGCGGTATTCGAACCTCTGAACAGTATGTTCGTAAAGGTGGCGCTGCCGCCCGTATGATGCTGGTGCAAGCGGCTGCCGACGAATGGAAAGTCCCCGCTTCAGAGTGCGTCGCTGCTGAAAGCGTCATTACGCACAAGCCAACGGGCCGTAAAGTCGCGTTTGGCAAAGTTGCTGAAGCCGCCTCAAAGATTGCTGTTCCAACCGAGATCACACTGAAAGATCCAAAAGACTGGAAGATCATCGGTAAACCGTTGAACCGTATCGATACCTTTGCCGATAAAGTTACTGGCAAGCAAGTGTATGGTCTGGATTTAACGATGCCTGGCATGCTCGTGGCCAACATCAAAGAATGCCCCGTTTTTGGCGGCAAGGTGAAAAGCTTTGATGACAGTAAAGTTAAAGACATCAAAGGCGTTAAGAAAGTGATGAAGGTGGGTGAAACCGCCGTCGCTGTCGTGGCCGAGACCTTCTGGATTGCAAAGACAGCACTTGATCAAGTTGCGATTGAGTGGGATGAGGGCCCAAATGCAAAAGTGTCGAGTGCATCTATTGCGAAGATGCTTGAAGAGGGCTTGACCGCTGAACAGGCGTTCGTGGGTAACACCCGTGGTGATACCAAAGCTGCGATCACGGCTGCAGTGAAAAAGACTGAGGCAACTTACTTTTATCCGTTCTTGAATCATGCGCCGATGGAGCCCATGAACGCAACGGCGAAATGGACACCAGAGCGTTGTGAAGCCTGGGTGCCAACACAAGACGGTGAGGCGTCATTAGCGGCAGTGATTGAGGCTTCAGGACTGGCTGCTGAAAAGTGCGAGGTGTATAAAATCAATCTGGGCGGCGGTTTTGGTCGTCGCGGCGCGTTTCAGGACTACACAACTCAAGCGGTTCGGATTGCAAAAGAACTTCCTGGTACCCCGATCAAACTGATCTGGACACGTGAAGAAGACATGACGCAGGGTCGCTACCATCCGGTCATGATGTGTAAGCTGACCGGTGCCTTCGACAAGGATAAAAACTTGACGGGTGTGCATATGCGCTTGTCAGGCCAGTCAATCTTAGCCGCGGTGCGTCCGGCGGTGGTTGAGCAACAAAAAGGCCGTGACCCCTTGGTCTTTCAAGGTGTGTTCGACGGTGGTGAGCATGGCTTCGGTTACGAGTTTCCAAATCAGTTGATGGATCATGCAATGCGTAACACGCACATCCCGCCAGGCTTTTGGCGTGGTGTGAACGTGAATCAAAATGCAGTGTTCATCGAATGTTTTATGGATGAGCTTGCTGAAGCCGCTGGTGTCGACGCCGTCGAGTTCCGTCGCAAATTTATGGGTAAGTTTCCTCGTAATTTAGCCGTACTCAACGCCGTGGCTGACGGGATTGGCTGGACTAAACCTGCTGCGCCTGGCGTGTTCCGCGGTGTCGCGCAGATGACTGCCTTTGGCAGTTATGTGGCTGCTGCCTGCGAACTGTCTGTAACAGACGGCACCAAGGTCAAGATTCATCGGATCGTTGCAGCGACTGATTGCGGCTATGCCGTGAACCCTGCGCAAATCAAGCGTCAAGTGTCTGGCTCGTTTGTTTACGGTTTGTCGGCGTTGTTTGAAGAAGAGTGCACCGTGAAAGACGGCCGCATCGAACAGAAAAACTTCGACACCTTTGGTTCGATCCGTATTGCGCAAATGCCAAAAGTTGAAACGATTATCTTAGAAGGTGGTGGCAAAGAGTGGGGCGGTATTGGCGAACCTACGATTTGTGTCGCAGCACCAGCAGTGCTCAACGCGATTTATCGTGCAACCGGTAAACGTTTGCGTACTGTGCCTTTGAAAAATAGTGGTATGACCTTGGTATGACAAAAGGGGGTATTGGGTGGGCCCGAGCGATGAGTCTTTGGCTGGCCTGCCTCAGCCCCCTGCAAGCGCAAGTCTTTGTCGGTGACGCGATCAACGCGTCGCTGTCAGGGCAACCGGGCGATGCAGTACGTGGGCGTGCTCTGGTATTGAGCCGCCAAGGCGGATTGTGTATCTTGTGTCATAGCGGGCCGTTTCCTGAAGAGCGTTTTCAGGGCACGCTTGCCCCTGATTTAGCGGCGAGTTCGGCTGCGCTGTCTGCAGCGCAACTGCGCGCTCGAGTCGTGGATGCTAGCCGCTTTAATCCCGATACCATCATGCCCTCTTATTTTCGTGCTGAGGGTTTTACACGGATTGCGCCGCAGTTTGCAGGCAAGACAATCTTGACGGCACAAGAAATTGAAGATGTTGTAGCTTTTTTAGTGAGCTTAAAACAGTGACAGTCACTCGAAGAACCTTTGTGATGGGCGCGGCCGTAGCCAGTGTGTTGCCTGTGTTAGACGCTTGGGCAACGGTTGACGATGCCACGCAAGCGGTTGAAAAAATCTTGGGTAATCAAAAGGCCACGGTCGGGCGTGTCACGCTAGACATTCCGCCCTTGGTTGAAAACGGTAATTTGGTCACCATGAAGGTCTCAGTACAAAGCCCCATGACCGAGGCTGATTACGTGCGCGCTATTTACATCGTGGCTGAAGGCAATCCCTTGCCGAATGTAGTCAGTTTTTTCTTGTCGCCTCGTGCTGGGCGCGCGGCGATTACCACCCGTATTCGATTAGGTGATTCGCAGCGAGTCAGGGCGATCGCACAAATGAATGATGGTTCTTTTTGGCAAGGCGACGCAGCGACCCTGGTGACGCTTGCAGCCTGTACAGAGGTGTAATGTGAGTAAGACCTCGCGCACGATTGTCACGATGCCCGCCACGGCAAAAAAAGGTGAAATCCTTGAGATTCGCATCATCGTGCAGCACGATATGGAGTCTGGTTTTCGCCATACCGAAACCGGGCAGCGAGTGCCCCGCGACATCATTCGTGATTTTCGGTGCACCTATAACGGTGTCGAGGTGTTTCGGGTCGAGTTGCATCCAGCGATGGGCGCAAACCCGTTGATTGTTTTCACGACCACTGCGACTGAAACGGGCACGCTAGAATTCAAATGGTCCGGAGACAATGGCTATGCGTCGAGTACGACTAGCACGCTTACTGTGACGTGATGCCTATGAGCAACCAGATGCCTCGGCGCAACGGCATGCCTCAAAGTCATGCTAGGCGTCCGAACCAAGCTCTGTCTCGCAGCAACACGATTTCTGCAGAGAGAAAATGGTTTTTATACTGCTCGTATTGTCGGTCGTTGCTGCTCGGTACGCTGCTTTGTCTGAGTGTGTTGTTTCTATTTAGTGCGCGGTCTCAGGCAGATCCTGTTGGGTCTCAACGCCAATCTAGTTACGACTTGATGTCGCCCGACACGAAAGCGATGCAGGATGATCCACTCTTAAACCCAGCAACCTTTGCAGTCTTGGATGGTCAGGCCTTGTGGCAAGAGGTTGCCGGCAAAAAAAATCAGTCTTGTGCTTCTTGCCATGGCGATGCGACGGTATCCATGAAAGGCGTTGCGGCCAGCTTCCCTAAGGTGAGTTCAGCGGGTCAGTTGTTCAATCTAGAAGGGCGTATCAACCAGTGCCGCGTTGAACAACAGGCCGCAGCCCCTTTTGCTCCTGAGAGCAAACCACTTTTAGCACTTTCAGCGTTTGTGGCCAATCAATCTAAGGGCATGCCCATTACCGTTGAACGCACGCCCGCCAATGAGGTGGCGCTGGCGTCGGGCCAGCGGTTGTTTAACCAGCGGATGGGGCAGTTAAATCTGTCGTGCGCCCAATGCCATGCCGAGCGTGCCGGGCAAAAGCTTGCTGGCAATCCTATCCCTCAAGCGCACCCAACGGCGTACCCGATCTATCGGCTTGAGTGGCAGACCGTTGGCTCCCTTGAGCGGCGCCTGCGTAACTGTCTGGTAGGCGTACGTGCAGAGCCCTATGCGTTTGGCTCTACCGAATTGCTAGAGCTTGAGCTCTTTTTAGCCTGGCGTGCGCGCGCAATGCCGCTTGAGAGCCCGGGCGTTCGTCCTTAGAAGGCTATCGCGAGGTCACACTATGAAGCGTCGTCAATTTCTACATCGAACGAGTGCCGTGTTGGTCTCAGGCCTGGCATTTCCGAGTGTCGTCCGCGCCGATTTGAAGGCTGCTCGAGTAGTGGTCATTGGCGCGGGCTATGGCGGGGCCACGGCTGCAAAATATCTCCGCCTGCTGTCTGATGGTCATTTGAATGTCACCGTGATCGAACCAGAGTCTTCGTTTGTGTCATGCCCGCTGTCTAATTTGGTGCTCGGTGGCTCAAGTACCCTGTCTGAGTTGAGCGTTTCGTATGATGCTTTGCAGAAGCAGCACGGTGTATCGTGGGTGCGCGACTGGGTACTGGCCATTGATTCGGTTCAAAAAACTGTTCAGCTGATATCCGGCAAGACCCTGAGCTACGATAAATTAGTGTTGTCGCCCGGCATTGGTCTGATGATGGACAGCATTGAAGGTCTGACGCAGGCCAACCAGGCTGGGGTGACTTTGCAGGCTTGGAAGGCAGGGCCCGAAACCCTTGCGCTACAAAAGCAATTGCAAAACATGCCTGATGGCGGCGTGTATGCGCTAAGCATTCCCGAGGCGCCGTTCAGATGTCCGCCCGGCCCGTACGAACGAGCGTGTCAGGTTGCTGCCTACTTTAAAAAGTACAAGCCTAAGTCAAAAGTCTTGGTGTTGGATGCAAACGAAGACGTGGTGTCAAAGCCTGGCCTGTTTAAAAAGGCCTGGGCAGATTTGTATCCGGGCATGATTGAGTATCGTTCATCGCATAACCTTGTCAAGGTTGATGCCGCGACCAAGACGCTTAGGTTTGATATTCAAGAGCCGGTACAGGCAGAGGTCTTGAACGTCTTGCCACGCATGCGTGCGGCTGAACTTGTTGTGCAGGCGGGCTTAGCAAATTCAAATAAGCGCTGGGCCCAGGTTAACTTTTTGAACTTTGAATCGACAGCCGCGAAAGATATCCACATTTTGGGGGACTCGACCCAAAACGCTGCCTTCATGCCAAAGTCGGGCCATATGGCAAACCAGCATGCCAAGGTGGCAGCGGCAGCCATCGTGGCCGAGTTGCGTGGGTTTGCGATGAATCCTCAGCCGGTTTTAACCAATACCTGCTACAGCTTTGTCAGTGCAACAACGGTCGTGCATGTGGCCAGTGTTCACCAATATAGCGCCACAGAAAAGACCTACAAAACCGTTGCGGGCTCGGGAGGAGTCTCTTCGGCACCCAGCGAACTAGAGGGTACCTATGCCTGGGGCTGGGCGCGCAACATTTGGGCCGACAGTCTGTTGTAGTCGTATATTTCAGAAATTTTCGCTTGACAACGCAGCGGTCTTGGTTTGAAAATCAATCATCAGTATACGAACAGTCAGTATACGAATCGTTGACCAAGGCTTGCCATGACCAAAAGTGTGCGTGTGGTGCAACCAAAATCAGGCCGCAAACCTAGCGCGACCTCACCACCTGCTTTGGTTGTCGTGCCAACCGAGCCCAAGCTGACAACCAGCGTTGCGACGGCCAACCACACGATCTGGGATCGACCCGGTTATTTAGTGCGCAGACTGCACCAAATTCATGTGGCGATGTTTTTGGCTCGCGTGGCGGACGGGCAAGTGACCCCTGTTCAGTTTGGCTTGCTGAGTATTTTGATCAGTCGACCAGGCATTGATCAGGCCACCTTAGGGGCTGAACTTGGACTAGATCCCGCCAACGTCGCAGAGATTCTCAGGCGTCTGGAAGACCGCTGCCTGTTAACCCGCGTCGTAGACCCCCTGAATCGCCGTCGTAAATTATGCATAGCGACGACAAGCGGTAAAAAATTCGTGCAGCGTTATCAAAAAGATATGCAGCTGTCGCAACAACAACTACTTAGCCCGCTTAGTCCCGCTGATCGTCAGGTGTTCATGGAACTGCTTGGGCGACTGGTCGAGGGGAACAACGAAAGTGGCCGAACCTCACTGCGTCCGGGTGGCGAAGCCTTAAAGGCGCATGGGCGCCGCGCGCGCAAATCCTGACAACGTGAACGTCTTTCATTTATTTAATCTATTTAATCTCGCTTGATAATATAGGGGCAACGTGTGGCTGATCTCTCTTTAGATTTTTGTGGCGTCAAATTTAAGAATCCGGTGGTGATTGCGTCGCTCGAAACGACGAATAGCCCTGAAGTGATTCGTGAGTGTGTCGATGCGGGTGCGGGTGGCATGATCATCAAGACCCTGACCGATATCGAAGATATGGCGCGCTTGACTCAAAATTCAAAGTACGCGATTTTGAATGAAAAAAATGAGCTGATTAAGGGTAAGGTCAATAAAAACTTTGTGTTTTATAGCCGCTCGGGGTACTCAAGTACGCCGTTGCGCGAATGGATCCCGCACTTAAAAGACTTGAACAAGTACGCGCAAGACCAAGGCTCTCATTTGATTGGTAGTGCGGGCGGAAAAACCATGCAAAGCTGGATCGATATTTGCCGCACGATTGAAGATTGCGGCCTGCCCATGGTCGAGCTGAACTTTGGTTGCCCTCACCCTGCCATGATGCCTGGGGTGCATGGCGGCTCGATGATTGGCCAAGAGCCCGAAGTGGCGCGCGAGGTGACCGCACGCGTCTGCGAGGCCGTCAAGATCCCGGTAGTCATTAAACTAACCCCCGATCAATCGCGTGTGCTGGATGTTGCACGGGCTGTTAAAGAGGCGGGTGCTGCAGGGGTGACTGCCACCAATCGCTACACGGGTTTTTCGGTGGACATTGAAACCGGTTTGCCACGCTTGGGTGGGCCCGCGGGGATCGGTGGGGTTTGGGCGAAGGCGTTGTCCCTGCGTTGGGTCAACCGCATCTATACCGAGCTCGGTATGCCAATCACCGGTTCAAACGGCATCTATGATCACAAGGATATTGTTGAGTTCATCATGACCGGCGCCCCACTGGTGCAGGTCGGCTCGGTGTTAATGCTCAAAGGGATCAAGTATCTGCCCAATATGATCACTGGCCTTGAAAATTTTATGGATAGTCATGGCTATCCAGACATCGCATCCATGACAGGCATTGCTTCGCGTGCGGCGGTTAAAGATTATGGCGAGCAATTTCGTAAGCCCCGCATGCATAGTGAAATCGCCTCTGAAGCTTGTAAAAATCCGAGCTGTACGATTTGTATTCAGACTTGTTTTTACGATGCGCTGGCGCAGGGCGATGGTTCGGTCGAATCGATTCATGCCAACTGTATTGGTTGCGAAATGTGCACACAAACCTGTCCGTTTGATGCCACGACCATGCACACAACGACCGATGAGCAGCGCGCTTTACAAGAATTTTTTTCGATTAAAGACAATGTGTTTGAAACGAAGAAATTTGAAAAAGGCTTTGAGCGCGGTATCAAGCTTTCAAAAGTTAAGGGCTAAATATGAGTTCTCCAGTGTTAGCCTCTAGCCAACAGTATCGTTTTGCCTTTGATATTGGCGGGACGTTTACAGATTTGGTATTGCTTGGTACCGACGGCACGATTTTTACGTCTAAAGTGCTCACAGGCTCACCTGATGTCGTCATGCCTATTCGTTTAGGCCTGTTGGCCTTGCTCAAAGAGCACGGTTTAACACTCGCTCAAGTGACAGACGTGGTGGTTGGGGCCACGACTGCAGTGACGAACCTTGTGATAGAGCGTAAAGGCGCTGTCACTGGTTTGATCACAACCGAAGGCTTTCGGGATGTGATCGAGATCGCACGCGAGTTGCGCTACGACCTGTATGACTTGACCGCACCGGGCCCAGATGCGATCGTGCCACGCGACTTGCGTGTCGAAGTGCGCGAGCGAGTCGATGCGGCCGGGCAAGTTGTGATTGAACTGCAAGACCAAGAGGTCGAACGTGTCGTCTGTCAGTTACGCGACGCCGGCGTGCGCGCGATCGCGGTGTGCTTTTTGCATAGCTTTACCAACCCCACTCACGAGCAGCGTGTCAAAGCGATTGCGCAGCGTATTGCTCCAGAGCTGTCGATCTCACTGTCGTCTGAAGTGTTGGGCGAAATTCGTGAATACGAACGTACCGTCGCGACTGTGTTGAATGCGTGTGTGATGCCCATGGTTGGTAGCTACTTAGGGGCGATTGAAGATGGTCTGCGAGCAACAGGGCTCAAGGCGACGTTGCACATCATGCAGTCCAACGGCGGAGTCATTTCTCGCGAACTCGGTGAGCGGATGCCGATTCGGATGCTTGAGTCAGGGCCGGCAGCGGGCGCCTTGGGGGCCGCGCACTCCGCGCGCATCTCACAGACGCCGAATGTGATGGCGTTTGATATGGGAGGCACGACGGCCAAGGCTTGTTTGATTTCCAACGGACGTCCGTCAATCACGACAGAGTTCGAAGCGGCACGTCAGCAGCGTTTTAAAAAGGGCAGTGGCTTACCGGTTCGCTTGCCCACCATCGATTTGATCGAGATTGGTGCCGGAGGGGGGAGTATCGCTCACGTTGACACGACTGGTTTGCTTAAGGTCGGTCCTCACAGCGCGGGCTCAAGCCCAGGGCCTGCGTGTTATGGCCTGGGGGGCACACGCCCCACTGTGACCGATGCCGCTCTCGTGTTGGGTTATCTTGATCCGCAAGGAACGTTAAGCGGCGCAGTGAGTTTGCGGCTTGATTTGGCTGAAAAGGCCATCGAAGAACATGTGGCCCGCCCCTTAGGTTTGAGTGTGATCGAGGCGGCCAATGGTATCCACCGCATCGTGTGTGAGCACATGGCGGTCGCTGCCAAAATTCATGCGGTCGAAAATGGTCGTGATATCCGGCGCTATACCTTGCTCGCTTTCGGCGGCGCGGGCCCGATTCACGCGCGCGAGGTCGCACGTCGCAGCGGTTGTTCTGATTTGTTGGTGCCTGCTAATGCCGGTGTATTTTCCGCCTTTGGGCTACTGGTTGCGCCAATGAAGATGGATATGGTGCGCACGCGTTATGCGCGCTTAAGTGAGATGGACTGGCCTGCCGTTGAGTCGTTGTTGCAAGGGATGGAAGAGGCCCTGAGCAAAGAATTGGCGTCGGCAGGGATCACGCCAGACCTGATCACCTTTCGCCGAAGCGCCGACATGCGTTATGTTGGTCAAGGTTTTGAAGTCGAGACCGAATTGCCTGCGCACCTGCTACAGGCAGAGCAGAGCACGATCGAGGCCTCGTTCGCTCAAGCCTATGCGGCTCGCTTTGGTGGACAGTTAATCGGCCAGCGTGTCGAAGCGGTCAATTGGCGGGTCGAGGCTTCTGCCAGCGCAACACAGAATGCCGAAGTGCGCCGAGCGCAAGGCGCCGTCGCAGGCGTAACGACATCCGAGCGGTCGCGACAGGTGTTTTTTCCAGACATTGAGGGCTTTATTCAAACTCCCGTGCTGTCGCTTGACCAGTTGCGTACCGAGCAGCGCTACGAGGGGCCTGCCTTGGTTGAGCAGCCCGGTTCGACTGTCGTTATTGGTCCAGGCGATGTCTTTACCTTAGATCTGCACGGTAATTTAAGAATCACCCTAGGCGCCCGCCAAGGTCGTGCAGCATGAATCAGCGAAGGAGCATGGCATGAGCCCGATTGACCTAGAGATTTACTGGAACAGACTCATCGCGATTACCGACGAGGCCGGAGCAACGCTCAAGCGGACCTCGTTCTCAACTGTCGTCCGGGAGTCAAACGACTTCGCGTGTGTTCTGCTTGATACCGAGGCACGGCTCGTCGCGCAATCTGCGCTGAGTATCCCCGGTTTTATCGGCACAGCACCTTTGTCGCTCAAGGGGATCTTGAAGGTGTTCCCCAAAGAGTCTTTGAAGCCAGGCGATATTTTGTTTACCAATGATCCTTGGATCGGCACTGGCCATCTACCTGATGCCACGATGGTCGCGCCAATCTTTTTTGGTGACCGTTTGGTGGCGTTTGCGATGGCGGTGGCTCACCTATCCGATGTGGGTGGGCGCCAGTGGTCCGCCGATGCGGGCGAAGTGTTTGAAGAGGGGATCCGGTTTCCTGTCATCAAACTCGCTGAAGCGGGTGTCTTTAACCCCTGGGTCATGCAGATGCTTGAAGCCAACGTGCGTCTGCCACAGCAGGTGCGTGGCGACATCGAAGCGCAAGTAGGTGCTTTGCGTGTGGCCGAGCGGCGCTTGATAGAGTTACTGCAAGAATATGGTTTAAGCGATATCAATGAAATTGCAGGCGCAATTTTCAAGGCCTCAGAAGATGCAGCGCTGCGCGAACTGCGAAAAATTCCGCCGGGTATTTATCACGGATCAGTTGAATCCGACGGCTGGGATGAACGTATCAAAATTCAAGCCAAAATTACCGTTAGTCATGATGGGGTAACGGTAGACTACAGCGGCAGTACAGCACAGGTCAGATTTGGTATTAATGAGACCTTTAACCACACCTACGCTTACACAATCTATCCATTTAAGTGTTTATTGTCTCCTGGGATTCCCAATAACGATGGCTTCACCCGTTTGTTTAACGTGATTGCGCCTGAGGGGACGATCGTCAATGCGAAGCCGCCCGCGGCCGTTGGTGCGCGCCACTTGATCGGGCACCAGCTGCAAGCTGCAGTGTTCGAGGCGCTGGCCTCGGTTATGCCCGAGCGTGTGCAGGCTGATAGTGGCACACCGCTGTGGTCTGTATTGATGCGCGGCGTCAATCCCGCACTCGGTACCTCTTTCTCCAGCATCCTCTTTTTTAATGGCGGCATGGGGGCGATGCGTGATCGCGATGGGCCACCCACTTCAGGGTTTCCGGCCAATATTTCAAACACGCCGATTGAGGTCGCCGAGATGCTCTCGCCGGTGCTGTTCGGTTGCAAGAGTTTGATTGACGGCTCAGGCGGCGAAGGTGTGCATCGTGGTGGCATGGGGCAAAAAGTATCATTTCAGTCGCGCTGGCCCGGCCGCTTACGCGTCTCTTTATTAACCGAACGAACGCGTGTCCCTGCCAAAGGTATTGAAGGGGGGCAGGCGGGGCGTACTGGCCATGTTTTATTGAATGGCCAGGCAGTAGAACATCCAAAAGGCGTGGTTGATATGGTCGAGGGCGATGTTCTCGAGCTTGGCCTGCCCGGTGGAGGTGGTTACGGCGTCAAACCTTGAAGCCGCAATGTGTACAGTTGTTGATCTTTATTTGACCTATCAGTATGCTCACTTAACTTCTCTCTAGGGGATTCGCATGCAACGACGAGATCG
>CAIZGG010000298.1 GCA_903932425.1 uncultured beta proteobacterium
AGGAGTTGCGCAAGCCGATTGATCGTATCTGCGGGTACGCCAGTAATCTCTGCAGCCCATTCAATCGTTTTGGGTACGCCGTCGCTTTGACCCAACAAGTACGGTTCAAAGAGGGACCAACCCACGCAGTACCGCGATAAAAAAGAAAGGTCATGCTGCTTGGCTTGCACAATGGCATACAGCAGACCAAGCATCAATGCGGTGTCAGTTTGTGGTTTGATTGATACCCATTCTGCCTTGATATCCGAGGGCAAATCGGACTGCAAAGGGCTCACTGAAATAAAGCGACAGCCTCGCGCACTGGCCGCTCGCATCGACTGATGTTCAATGTGTTGACTGATGCCTCCGCTCGCAATGCGTGAATTTTTAAGCGCCATTCCACCAAAGCATAAAGCCACCTCAGTGTGCTCGACGATTTGCTCCCAGGTCACCACGCCGCCTTTAAAGAGTTCGTCGAAACTACCGAGAACATGCGGCAAAATGACTGCTGAGGCGCCTGAACTATAGCTATTGACCGAGCGAACATAACCGCCAAGCGTTTTATTTAAAAAGCGATGCAACTGCGTTTGAGCATGGTGGAAACGCCCTGCGCTCGACCACCCATACGAGCCACCATAGATGGCCTCGTTGCCATACTTGTTCTTCACACGCTTTAGTTCACCCGCAAGCAGCTCAAGCGCCTTGTCCCAAGAAACTGCGACGAATTCATCGTGACCTCTCTTCGGATCGGGTCCCGGCCCATTGTCGAGCCAACCACGCCGCACCATAGGCACGGTCACCCGAGCCCGATGCTGTAAAGCGCCTACAAAATTTTGAATAAGAGGATTAGGATCAGGATCATTTTGGTAAGGCTCGACAACGAGCTTGTCGTCTTGCCAGCCTGCAGAGAAAACGCCCCAATGCGAACTGTGAGGGTGCATCATGCTTCAAAGGCCCGACTTAAATCCGCAATGAGATCTGTTGGGCTCTCTAACCCTATATGTAGACGCACCACACAACCCCGCCCCGACCAATCAGTCAAGCTGCGCGCGGCTCGCATATCGGTCAGAGTGACCAAGCTTTCGTAGCCACCCCAAGAAGCCCCGATTCCAAAGAGCGTGAGTGCGTCGACAAACTTTTCGGCTCGAGTCAACGACACGCCGGCTTGCAGTTCGAACGAAAGCAAACCATTGCTGCCTGCGCAGTCGCGTTGCCATAAAGTATGGTTCGGGTCCTCGGGCAGTGCGGGATAAAATACCGTAGCAACTTGTTGATGACCTTGAAGCCACTGCGCCACCAGCAAAGCATGTTGTTGATGCATTGCCAAACGCGCGGCAAGCGTGCGCGTACCGCGCAGCACTAGGTACGAATCGTCGGGACTGACCGTCATCCCAAAAGAGTCACTGCGGGCATTCAGTGCTGCCCAAACCTCTTTCGTGGTGCAGACGCTACCCATCATCACATCAGAGTGACCTGACAAATACTTTGTGGCAGCCATCACCGAAACATCAGCACCTAGCGCAAGCGGCTGATACAGATAACCCGAACCCCAAGTGTTATCCGCGACAACTAGCAATTTGTGAGCATGCGCCACCCGAGCGATTGCCGATACATCACACATTTCATAAATCAAAGAGCCTGGGCACTCAAGGTATACCAAACGCGTATTCGTTTGAATCTTCGCTTGAAGATCGGAACCGTCTGGCTGAATGAAGGTGCAACTGATTTGATAATCGCGCATGAAGGACTGCGTCAGTTTTCGTACTGGTTCATACACACTGTCAGCGACAAGCACATGATCACCTGGCTTGAGATACGCCAGAAAGGTCATCGCAATCGCTGCTAAACCAGTTGGATACAAGCGCGTACGATAGCCCCCTTCAAGCTCAGTGATCATATCTTCGAGCGCGTAGTTCGTGGGATTGCCCCGAGCCCCATAGGTGAATACGCGTTCAGTATCGCGTTGTCCACGCAGACTGCGCTGCTGTGCCACATTATCAAAAACCACCGTACTGGCGCGCACGACCGGCGGGTTAACCGTCTTACCACCCGCAACGCTCAGATTTTTTCCAACATGCAGGAGTCGGGTCTGGCTAGAGTGCTTCGCAAAAGAAGTCATAGGCGCAATTCAATCCTTAAAAGCCCAACGTTCGAACCCTATCCTCGTTAGAATCCATGTATTACACATGACAAACAAGAATGAGACAACCATGTCAAGCTACAGAAGCCCGCGCGCAACGTCGGTGCTAAGCCTTTTTCTGACCCTTAGTGCTCTACTCGCTGGGCCGAGCCAGGGGATCGCTGCCGACGCCCCCTCCACCTATCCAGACAGGCCCATCCGGGTTGTCGTCCCCTACACCCCCGGCGGAGGCGGAGACACCAACTCACGGATGCTGGCCCGTCCGATGTCAGTTGCTCTTGGACAACCTATCGTGATTGAGAATAAACCTGGTGCAAGCGGC
>CAIZGG010000299.1 GCA_903932425.1 uncultured beta proteobacterium
TGCGTTACCGAGCAGCAAACGCGGAAGCGCGCGCGCTGACATTGGAAAAGCGGCGATCTGCTCACGCTTGACTTCCCATTCGGGCCTGGGGTAGACCAAGAGACATCCATCCGGATGACGAGTCAGTGTGAGGCAGCCCTTAGCCTGCTCAATCAGAGCATCACGATGCCGAGTCGGAACATTGATCCGACCCTTCGCATCGAGCGTGAGAGCACTGCTGCCTTGAAACACTAATTAATCCCACTTTTATGCACAAAAACCTACTTTTCACCACTTTAAGCGAATGGATACGGTCGGTCAAGCGTAAATTCTGTTTTTTTTCAATAGGAACAAGGGGTTAGCGCATTATTTGAAATTTATTCTTATAACTAATACTCAAATAAATCAAAGGATTGCAAGAGTAATTAAATGTCGTTTATGATATGCCGAGCAAGGGATTACCCTAGGCGCCAAATAGACATTTGCGTGATTTGGAAAAAACTTTGTGGGGATTTGGATAAAAAGTGCAAGACAGGCCTATAGGCCGGATTCTGTAAGCCTAATTGCTTAGGCCGGCAATCATTCCTCTTGGCGTGCCATTGCTGGCATGCTCTAGCCACCTACCCGCATACTTGAGCGAGCCGCCCGTCGTGACGCAAGGTCACACGCATGCCTATTTGGTGTTGCTCCGGATAGAGGTTGCCGCGTTTCACCCTGCAGTGTCGGAGCTGGCTAGCAACTCCACCATCACGGCAACACCGTGACAGAGTGCACCCAAAAGCACACCCCCACTGCAGACTCGTCTCTGTGGCCCTAGTCCTCAGCCCGTTGTTCGCTTGCGCCAACACCCGACCGGACGGTCGTTAACCGTTATCCTGCCCTATGGAGTCCGGACCTTCCTCGCTGCCCGAAGGCACCGCGATTGCCCAACCTGCCTTGCCCGCACATTGTACGGTGCAAACAGTAAATCGCTTGTCCTGCGACAATAGCGGTCTGATGAATCCACCGCGTGCCTTGCACGCATACAGCCCCCCACATGTCTATTGCGTTAATCACACTTAGTGCCGTGCAACTCGCCTACGGTCACCACCCCTTGCTTGATCGCGCCGACCTCACCATTCAATCTGATGAAAGAATCGGGCTGATTGGTCGAAATGGCGCCGGAAAATCGTCCTTACTGCGCTTGCTTGATGGGCGCACTCAGCCCGATGACGGAGCCATCACCGTCGCAGGCCACGTGCGCGTGGCCACTGTTGAGCAAGAACCCATTCTCGATGAAACCTTAACGATCGAACAGACCGTGATGGGTGAATATGACCCAGACAACGAAGACTGGCAGCGTGGTCCGCGCGTACTCGCCTTGATTGATCGCCTGGGATTGCCCCCGCAGGCCTTGGTAGGCACGCTTTCGGGCGGCATGCGCAAGCGTGTTGCACTGATTAGCGCGATGGCCAATCAGCCAACCTTGCTGCTGTTAGACGAACCCACCAACCATCTTGATCTTGACGGCATCCAGTGGCTTGAGACAACTCTAAAGCAATGGCCAGGCAGCGCAATCATCATTACTCATGATCGACGCTTTTTAGATTCTGTAGCGACGCGTATTGTGGAACTTGACCGAGGCAAGCTGTTGAGCTTTCCCGGAAACTTTTCTGACTGGCAAGTTCATAAGGCGCAATGGCTTGAGTCACAGCGCCTTGAAAATGCCCGCTTTGACAAGATGTTGGCCCAAGAAGAAATTTGGATACGAAAAGGCGTTGAAGCTCGGCGCACTCGCAATGAAGGGCGGGTCAGAAGACTTGAGCAATTGCGTGTTGAACGCGTGGCACGGCGCGAGCGCCAAGGCAATGTTCAGTTGGCAGTCGATGCGGGGCAGCGTTCGGGCAAACTGGTCGCAGAACTCGAGCACGTGAACAAGGCCTTTGGCGATCATTGCGTGGTCAAAGACTATTCAACGATCATCATGCGTGGTGATCGCATTGGCATCATTGGCCCCAATGGTGCGGGCAAGTCAACGCTGCTCAAACTCATTTTGGGTACGCTACAAGCCGATTCAGGCACAATCAAGCTGGGCACCAATCTGAGCGTGGCGTACTTTGATCAGATGCGCAGCCAGCTAGACGAAAACGCGACCCTCGCCGACGTCATCAACCCGGGAAGCGAGTGGATTGAAATTGGCGGTAACCGCAAGCACGTCATGAGCTATCTCGGTGACTTTTTATTCGCACCCGCTCGCGCGCAATCGCCCGTCAAAAGCCTGTCAGGCGGAGAGCGTGCACGCTTGTTACTGGCCCGCCTGTTTGCCCGCCCAGCCAATATCCTGGTGCTTGACGAGCCAACCAATGATCTCGATATTGAAACGCTAGAGCTGCTAGAAGAATTATTACAAGACTACCCCGGTACCGTTTTACTGGTCAGCCACGATCGAACCTTTCTTGACAACGTAGTCACGCAAACGATCGCCAGTGAGGGCGATGGCGGATGGAAGGATTACGTTGGCGGTTATGGCGACTCGGAACGCCAGCGCACCATTCCCCAAAAGGCCTCTGCTCTTGACAAGTTAAGCGCGGCCTCATCACCGAAAAAAACCTCTCAACCCGAAAAGCTAGTAGCGACCGCTGCACCCAACAAGCAAACAGGTGAGGCAAACAGCACGTCCGCCCAAACAGCCAGCGCAGCGCGAACAGCGAAGGGCGGCAACAAAACCAAGGGTGCCAAAATGACACCTTGGGAGACCAAAGAGCTTGAGCAACTGCCCGCTGAAATCCACGCTATTGAGCAAGAACAGGCACAGTTAGTCGTTGAACTTGGCAACAGCGATCTGTACAAAAACGATTCAGTCAAACTTGCAGCCATTCAGGCGCGGGTCGCAGAGCTTGATGCCCTGCTGGCAAAGCGGTTTGAACGCTGGGAGGCGCTCGAAGCGCGCAACCAGTAAACGGACCCATTTGCTGTACGGCTTCGACCTATGAATACTAGGTCAAAGCCTGCTTCAAAGCATTTTCCAGGGTAACGTCTCACCAGCAGCCAAGGGCACCAAGGTCTCAGTGCCATAAGGCACTTCTAGCGGCACGGTGTAGGGCTCGCGCGCTAAAGTGATCGCGTCCTTGTTCCGAGGCAAGCCATAAAAGTCAGGGCCACGAAAACTAGCAAAAGCTTCGAGGCGATCAATCTTGTTTACCCGGTCAAACGCAGTCGCATAAAGTTCAAGCGCATGCACCGCGGTATAGCAACCTGCACACCCGCAAGCGTTCTCTTTCAACCCCTTCGCGTGAGGTGCGCTGTCGCTACCCAAAAAGAAACGAGGGCTATCACTTGTTGCGGCCGCCACCAAGGCCTGGCGATGCACCTCACGCTTCAAGATGGGCAGGCAGTAAAAGTGCGGGCGGATCCCGCCCTTGAAAATTTCGTTACGGTTGTAGAGCAAATGTTGGGCGGTGATGGTCGCAGCGATTGGGCCTGACGCGTCTTTTACGTAGTCCACCCCGTCTTTGGTGGTCAGGTGTTCGAACACCACCTTCAGCTCTGGAAAGCTCTTGCGCAACGGGATCATCACCCGATCGATGAATAGCGCCTCACGATCGAACACATCAGTTTCTGGATCAGTCACCTCGCCATGCATTAAGAGCGGCATCCCCACTCGCTGCATCATTTCAAGCACTTTTGAGCACTTACCAAGCAGGTCGGTCACCCCCGCATCTGAATTGGTCGTGGCCCCCGCTGGGTAAAGCTTGAGTGCTACGACGTTCTCGGCGTCGCGCGCGCGCGCAATCTCGTCAGGCTCAGTGTTATCGGTAAGATAAAGCGTCATGAGCGGTGTAAAGCTACCCTTGGGGATCCCGCAGGCGCTCAGGGCCTGCTCGATGCGGCCACGATAGGCCTGTGCAAGGGCCACAGTGGTCACTGGCGGCTTTAAATTAGGCATGATGACCGCACGGCCAAACTGTTTCGCAGTGTGTCCGACAATGGCCTGCATGGCCTCGCCGTCGCGCAAGTGGATGTGCCAGTCGTCCGGGCGCGTCAATGTGAGTGTGTGTTGTGTCATGTTAGTTCTCAAGAGGCATACTGCGTTCAACGAGCGCTGCAAACATCGCAGAACCTACCGGGATCACAGCATCATTAAAATCAAAGCTTGCATTGTGCAACAGGCGTCCCTCTTCAGCGCCGCCCTGGCCTAGTCGAAAATACGCACCAGGCCTTTTCTGCAACATGTACGAAAAGTCTTCAGCGCCCATCGACGGAATCAAATCCCGTACAACGTGCTCGGCGCCAAAAAGATCTGTGGCAACGTCAGCAACAAAATTGGCCTGTGGCGCTGAGTTGATTGTGGCGGGGTACGAACGCTGATACTTAAGCTCAGCGGTTGCCCCAAAAGCTTGCGCAACAGATGCAATCAATGCACGCATCCGTGACTCAACCAGTTGCTGTACGGTGTCGCTAAAGGTCCTGACCGTGCCCACTAACAGCGCCCTGCCCGGTATGACGCTTGGAGCCTTGGGGCTACCCGCTTGAATGTGGCCCAGCGAGATGACGGCAGCCTCTACTGGGTGCACGTTGCGCGAGACAATCGTCTGAAGCGCAGTTACAACATGAGCCGCGACCACAATCGGATCAATGGTTTGGTACGGATGTGCGCCATGCCCTCCTCGTCCTTCGATTGTGACCTCGAACCGGTCTGACGCCGCCCTCATGGGCCCAGGATTGATACCAATCGTACCCGCCGGCAGTGCGGGCCAGTTATGCAAAGCGTAGATCGAGTCGCAGGGAAAGCGCTCAAATAACCCATCATCCACCATCGCCTTTGCTCCGCCCAAGCCCTCTTCGGCCGGCTGAAAGATAAGCACGGCAGTGCCGTTGAACTGACGGTGTTGTGAAAGATATTTGGCAGTGCCCAGCAAGATGGCAGTATGCCCGTCATGGCCACAGGCGTGCATTAAGCCAGGTACTGTCGAGCAGTAAAGAGCTGCGCCCTCTTCTGTGATGGGTAGTGCATCCATGTCGGCTCGAAGTCCAACCGAGCGACCGGAATCATGGCGCTGCCCACGGATGACACCTACCACCCCCGTACGTCCGACGTTGCGATGCACCTCAATGCCCAAGGCCTCAAGGGCGCCCGCCACGATGCTCGAGGTACGCACTTCTTGAAAACCAAGCTCAGGATTAGCATGTAAATCCCTGCGCAATTCGGTCAATTCTTGATGAAATTTTTGTATTGAGGCGAGTGGTGAACGTGGGTACATGTTGGAGGCCATGCTAGCTATGGAAGGTGCGAATAGTTTACCTCTAGAGCATATTTGCGACATTTATCGCTTTTCTATAGCAGAAACCGCAAAATTCTTTGTCTATTCTGTGCAGACACGGTATGCTGCGCTCGTTGTGCACATTAATTTATCTCTCTAGGAGAAATCACATGGCCACCGCCAAGAA
>CAIZGG010000300.1 GCA_903932425.1 uncultured beta proteobacterium
CAGTGAGTTCATGGTTAAAGATTCCTAAACAAGGTTGTACACATATTTACACACGGTGAATCCTGTGATTTTAAGCTAACGCTGATTTAGCGATCAAAACTGCAGTTCGTCCTAAGTAAATAGCAAGGATGGCCTGACCCCTGCGAATAGTTATATCTCCGCAGTTGACGCCACCACGCACGGCGTCAGGTAGACTTGTCCTCGTCCCCAAATAGCTACACGGAATAGTCAGTCATGAGCACACCCTCTTCTAAACCGCGCGTTGCCGTCATCGGTACCGGTGGAACCATCTCATCAATCTCGTTCGATAGTCTGGATGTACTCGATTATCCCGACGTCGGCCGCAAAATTAAGCCTGCCGAAATCGTTGAGCGCACGCCCGAGCTTGCACGCTTTGCTGAGCTTGTGCCAATAAATTTCCGCGAGGTGGGCAGCACCGCTATCGGTCCCTCTGATTGGCTTGAATTACTAAAGCTGATTCATGCGACTGAGGAGCAGGACGGTGGTTTTGATGGCTACGTCATTTTGCACGGCACCTCGACGCTGGAAGAGACGGCTTATTTTTTGAATCTGACGTTAAAAATCAAACCAACAGTTGTACTGGTTGGTGCGCAACGCCCGCCGAGTGCTGTGAGCTCAGAGGGGCCGATGAATCTGCTGGCCGCGGTGCGCACGGCGATTGATCCAAAAGCTAAAGGCTTGGGCGTGTTGGTGGTTTTAAATGACGAGATTCAAGCTGCTCGTGAGGTTACGAAAGTGTCAACCTATCGTGTCAATACCTTCAGAACGCCAGACTTTGGTGTGTTGGGTCAGGTCGATGGAGACCAGGTTGTGATTTATCGCCATCCAGTACGCAAGCATACGATTGACACGATATTTGATGTTGCCGGGTTACAAGAGCTGCCGCGCGTTGATATTGTTTACGCGTACGCGGGTGCGGATGATGTCGCGATCGAAGCCTATGTGGCCGCCGGAGCTCGAGGTCTGGTCTCGGCCGGTTTGCCACCCGGCATCGCACCATTGCTTCAAAACGCGGCCTTTGAGCGTACGGTTTCTAAAGGCGTTGTTGTGGTGCAGGCAAGCAGGGGTGGTGCTGGTAGAGTCGCACGAAGACAGTATCTACGCGACCAGCATATGGTTGCCGCGGACAATTTGAACGCTCAAAAGTGCCGCATCTTGTTAATGTTGGCCTTGACCGTGACGCAAGACCCCGAGGTGGTGCAGTCTTATTTTGATGAGTATTAACGTCAAGCAGCTAACGCAAACTTGTTCTCTAAGACGTTACCTAAAATACGTGACGTCGCAGGGCGGCCTAAAAAGGTGGTGCGCCCTAAGATGTCGCCACGTTTGAGGTCTTTGCTATCTGCTTTGACGATGTAGCCACAAACCTTATTCGCTTTTTCGATTTTCAGGAAAGGCTCGCGCCCAGTCACGCGCACGCTACTGACCATCTTGTCGACAAGTTGATCATCCCACTGATTACTTTGATAG
Organism: uncultured beta proteobacterium; assembly: GCA_903932425.1. Lineage (GTDB taxonomy): Bacteria > Pseudomonadota > Gammaproteobacteria > Burkholderiales > Burkholderiaceae_B > Zwartia. Next base: position 1,492 of record CAIZGG010000300.1, read on the forward strand.
TTCTCAGTTTCAATATTTTTTTTGACGTAACTGAGGAAACGGTCGACTGCCTCACGCAAAGGCTGGTCTGCTCGTTTTTCGTTGATGACGGTAGTCTGTTGGGTGGCCACGATATTCTCCGTGAAAGCAATAACGTTATTAAGCTAGCAAAAGGGCACGCTCAACGCAGCGTGTAAACATACATGAAAATTCGATTTTCTTGTTGCGCGTGTTGCGCTGAACGATGCGTCGGTTTGGTATGTTTTAAAGCTTACGCTGATTAGAATAGAAATCAATCATGGTTAGCACTAAAAATAAGGTGTCAAGAAAAAAAACTCTTGAAAATCACTTTCAAACGAGCTAATCCTGCACCCAATACCCGCTTCTTGCAAAGTTTTGTTAGGCTGACGCGACGACCGGCGGTTTAGGTTCTTTGACGCGTAATCGGTGCCAAAGCAAGATTATGGTGAACGCACCAAAGATGGCGTGTATGAGCCAAACCCCAATGACAAAGCGCAATTTGCCATGAATGATCCAGCCTTGCGTGATATTGATAAGGTTCATGTACAGCATTGCAACCAGACCCGCGATTAACAAATCGCCAGAACGACCGATGCGTGGGTTCACTGCCCCTAACGGGATGGCCATCAAGGCGAGATTTAAGGCCGCGAGGGGCAAGGCCAGTCTCCACATAATCTGGCCATACGAACTATTTTCTCTGTCGCTGATTAACAGCGAGGTTGGTCGGGAGCGGCGGCTTTCAAGCGTGGTTGCGCGAGCCTTTTCAAGCGACTCTTCAGCGTTTTTACTTTCAATGCGTACCCCAAACGCATCAAACTCAGCGAAGCGCATTTCAGAGGTTTCTGGTTTGAGGTCGTAGCGATGACCGGCCCCTAAAACGAGAAAGCGATCGCCATTGGCCTCAGCTTCAATTTTGGCGGAAGCAGAGGTAATCAAGGTCAGCCAGTCGGTGTCAATCAGACGCATAAAAACTTGACCCAAGGGGTTGTCGGTTACGCTCGTGGTGCCTTCAACAAAAAAGACTCGGGCGCCTTTCTCGGTTTCTAGAAACTGACCGGGGGTGATTTTTGACAGGTCGGAGCGCATTTCGAAGCGCGCACGATATTCACCAATCTGCCGGTTCGCCCAAGGGGTCGCGTAAAGCGTTAAGAATGAGATCAGCGCTGCAATTGGAACAGCAATCCGCAAGACAGGATTCACCCAATTAGCCAACGATAGCCCACTTGAAAACCAGACCACCATCTCAGATTCGCGATAATTTCGCGTCACCGTCGTTAGCACGCCAATAAAAATCGATACTGTCAAAATAATTGGCAAAGCAGCAATGAGGGTGAACGTGGCTAAGCCAACGACAACGTCTGAGCCAATTCGGCCGGCCGCGGCCTCGCCTAGTAAGCGCACCAGTACAACGCTGAGCCATACGACGATCAACGTCGACAGCACGACGCTAAAGTGATTTGCGATTTCTGAGACGACCGAGCGTTTAAATAGGGACATGTATGGTTGGCACTTAAGGCCAGGTTGCTTAGTGGATGCGAGCCCGCATCACTCACGAAATTTAGCACACTGAACACGATATTCTTAGACGATGCGCTTTGAACTGGCGATATGATGTACTTAATATTGATCACCCGTCTTTTTTTGTTTAAAGCGACTTATGAAGCTACTACTCATTAATCCGAACACCACGCAACGCATCACCGACACGCTCGTCGTACAGGCTCAAAAAGCGGTCGGTGCTGCTGCGACAGTCGTCGGACTCACCGCCAAAACCGGCCCAGCCATCATTCGCAGTGCTGAGGATAACGCGGTGGCGGTGCAGTCGATGCTTGAGATGGCAACCAGCCAGCATGCCGGGTTTGACGCGTTGATCTTAGGTGTATCGATGGACACAGCCTTGCAGCAGGTACGCGCGAGCTTGCCGATTCCAGTGGTGGGGATGACAGAAGGGGGCTTACTGACGGCATGTTTGTTGGGGCAGCGCGTAGGGTGCCTGACGCTGGGGTCTCAGATGGCTAGCTTGTATGAGCAACTGTCCTCGAGCTACGGTTTGGCAGCCCGCGTTGTGAAATGGCATGCACCGAATATTTCTGCAGCCTACGAAACCGGACCGAATCCCGCCCTGATTGAGGCGCTCGTCAAAGAGTGCGAAGTACTGACCGATCAATATCAGGCCGAGGTGATTGTATTGTGCGCAGCCGTATTGACGGGCTATGCAGGCTGGCTGGCACCACACTTGCGCGTACCAGTCGTAGACGCGATTGAGGCGGCTGCGTTGCAAGCAGTCAGCCTGGTTCGCTTAAGGAGTGTCTAGTTTCAAGAGGCACGGTCCCACAACGCCTGAGCCGCGCGCTTGGCTTCGTACCTGACTTTTTCTGCATCCACTAACGTCGCCGTACCGCCTTCCACTACTACCGTACCATCGACGAGTACAAGCTCAATGTCGCGACCTTGGGCTACGTGCACGATATTGCCCAGTGGATTGACGGCTGGCGTCAAGTGGGCACGCCTGAAGTCAAAGACAACCAAATCCGCTTGTTTGCCCACAACTAGACTCCCAATCTTGTCTTCAAGCCCCATGGCGCGCGCGCCATTTAGAGTGGCCATCTGTAAGGCGTCTGCGGGTTGCCAGTCTGAGGCGACTGCACCGAGCTGAATCCGGCCAATGGCCAAGGCCCAGCGCATGACTTCTACCATGTCTGCGTGCATGTTGTCGGTGCCCAACGCCAGCTGTGCCCCCGCCGCGCGCAACTGGGGGGTGGGTGCCATCGTGCCTCCGGTGGCATTTCCCTTTGGAATGTGTGCAACGGTAATGCCGGCACGTCCTGCACGAGCAATGTCTGACTCGGTCATGTAGAGGCAATGGGCTGCTGTCAGCCGGTGATTGAGCAAACCGACTTCTTCAAGTAATTCGGCTGGTGTCATGTTCGAACGGCGCCGAATTTGCGCCACTTCGGTTTTACTTTGCGCCAAGTGTGTCGTTACGCGCAAATCGTATTCTGCGG
>CAIZGG010000301.1 GCA_903932425.1 uncultured beta proteobacterium
CAGCGCAAAGCCGGTAAACCACCTACACCTCCACGCCCCAATCCCGTAATGCCTCGTCCTGCACCAGCTACGCCACAAGCGGACCAACCTGAAGCAAAGCACAAGGCTGATGTAAAGAACACACAGCAGACTAATAAACCCGCAGCACACGCAAAGCAACAGCCGTCCAAGCTCACATCGCCCCTACAGCAGCAGCCTGCCGCTAACCAGCTACCAACACAGCAACAGGGTGTACCAACGCAGCTGAGAGCTAATGATGCTCAGCCGCCCAATCCCACACTGCAACCCAAGCCCAACATCAAAGCTGCGCCACTAACAACGTGGCAACGAAGGTTTGGCGTAAAGCATTAGCGTCTACTCGTCTGTAGTGGCTTTAGCTTGACGTGGCTTGCGCAGTGACTCAGCGATGCTGCCAGCCCCAGCGAACTTGTCTGCCAGCTTCAACAAGTCTAAGTGACCATAGTGTTGCGTCAGCATCCCTAAGCTAGTGCCCATGTGCTCGGCGAGTTGATAGGGCGTTACGTTGCCCATTGTGAGCTCGTGCGTGGCGTAAAAATGACGCAAGCTGTAAAGAGTGCGTTTTTTGCCAGTGTGCTTGTCAATCAACAAGCCACAATGCTCCATCATTCGTGCAAATACTCGCCCCAGTGCCGTTGCCACATCTTTGTTGCCGCCTGTTGTAAAGACTAGTCTGTCTAAACCCAGCTTTAGCAGGTCTCTACCCCGTTGGCCACTTCAAACTCCCCCACCTTTGGCCGGTCAAACTCCCCCGGGCAGGATGGGTTAATTATCAATCAACAGTGCCATCGCGCGCAAGGCGCGCGGTGGCTTCTTTAAGTCGGTAGCTTTTTCCTTCAAACTCCAAGAGCACTGAGCGGTGCATGAGTCGATCCAGAATCGTGCCGCTCATTGTGTTGTCACCCAGATACTTACCCCAATCCTGAACAACTCGGTTTGAGGTGACAACGATGCTGCGGCGCAGTTTGTATCGTTGATGTACGACCGATTGCAACAACTCGGCTGAGGCGTCAGCAATACGTCGCGCCAGGAACAGATCATCGAGCACCAAGAGGTCTGGTTCGAGTAGGCTTCGCATTATTTTGTTTTGGTCTTCCGGCTTGGACAGGCTGTATTTGGCAAACGCACTATCGGCTTCAAGATACAGTACGTCATATCCTTGTAGCGTGGCCTGATATGTCACCGCCTTGGCGACATGACTTTTACCCGTGCCGGGTTTGCCAATAATCAATGCATTGGCCCCATCGCCAACAAACTTTAGCGTGTGCAGTTCAAAGCATGCTGCCCTTGGAAGCTTTGGATTAAACCGCCAGTCAAAGTCGTTGAGCGTTGCACGCTCATCGAGCCCAGACTTTTTGTATCTGCGATCCATCAGGCGCGAGCGGCGCCGATCAAGTTCGTCTTGCAGCACGAGCGAGAAGGTTTCAATAAATGGTTGCTGGGACGCCTGCGCTTGAACGATCCGAGTCTCAAGCGTAGCTCCGATTCCTGATAACCGCAGTTCTCGCAGTGTGCGATCAATCTCCGTCATAGTCATGGTCATTTAGTTAGACTCCTTATGGTTAAGTAATAGGTTGGCACTGCGCTGAGCGCCTAATGTGAACAGGTCGGCATAATCCTCACCTCCTCGTATGAGGGGGTGCTCCTGCGTGAGCATGAGTTCGTTCTGAAGCGGAGCATCGAGCAAAGCCAGCGCCTCGGCGGTTAGGCGTTCAACTAACGCTTTGATAACCTTGTAACTATGGATGCCATCGTGCAGCGCCATCTCACAGGCCTGCTCAACGAGGCGACGAGGCAGGCTTCTGACTAACCCCACGATTCCCCAAAGCTTGCGCTGCCCGACACGGCCTTCTTGTTTGAATAATGTTTCGCACAGTTCGTGGGTCGCAGGCCCAATTGCCTGCGCCTGACGCAAGATCGCCCGTGTCTCGCGCGAGGGATTAAAGATCCGCTCTTCGTCTGGCAGCACCACCGTGCCAGGGCGATCAACAAGGGTATGCGTACGCAGTAGCACTTGCGTTGTTAGATCACGAATCTCGAGATGGTGGTCAAACAATCGAACCAGTACACGATCACCAATCTTGGCTGGGCGTGCAGCGTAGCTGCTGTGA
>CAIZGG010000302.1 GCA_903932425.1 uncultured beta proteobacterium
CGCGCCGACTTGGCCAAAGTGTTGGGTGAGGCCATGCATCTATTTGAGCCCGGTGACCCGAACCGTCAGGTCGAGCTCGATTACGAATTTACAGAAATTGATGGGCGTACCCTGCGACTGCCACCCAACTTGCACATACTGGGCACCATGAACACGGCAGACAGAAGCATCGCAGTGTTAGACGTCGCAGTTCGACGCCGTTTTGCGTTCTCGCCGGTGTGGCCAAGCTTGCAAGTTCTGAACGGTGACGATCAGTCTTGCAAACAAATGCGAGAAACCTTTGCGCAGTTACTCGACCTGTTTGTATCCCACGCTGGGGACGATGCCTTTAACTTGCTACCTGGCCACGCATATTTTATGGAGCCAGACGCCGCAAAAGTCAGAACCAAGTTGCAGACAGAGCTCAAACCATTGCTGCTGGAATATCTAGCCCAGGGACATGTCAGTGGCTTTGGCGATGAGATTCATGCATTTATTGACAGCCTAGACGCCTAAACGTGACCCAGACTCTTTCCGCTAACCCGGTCAGGCGCATCCAAGATAGCGCACGGGTGTTTGTTTCGGCTTCCGACTGGTTATTAGAGCCTAACGTCGACAAACGTAAAGCGGGCGACCTCGCGCAACGTCGTAGTGAAAACTTTCTGGAAATGAACCGTGGGATTCTGAATGACTTTGGGATTCGAGGGCAGTTAGGTGGCCTACGCGGCAACATCGGGCTATGGCTAGATACCGATACTCGGATTGGTGCGTTGCCATTGCTGTCACCCTCGTCAGCAAAACCTGAATTAGGCCTAGTAATCGAGCCCCGATTTTCGTGGAGTAGCGCGGGCGATATGCTGGTTGGAACAGGCTTTCGGATCACGCCAGACATTCTGCCGTTGCCGCGCATGGTGCCCAACTCTGATCGACAGATCCCCTCGTGGGTGTTGAGCGCTGCGGTACTGATGCGGATCGAAGCTCTCATTAAACAATCCTCTCGCCGCTTTGAAATGAATGAAGCGGTTCTGAGCGCCCCAAAGGGGCAAGTGGACTGGGCACGCTACGCCACTAACCATTGGGCTCAGGGCCAGTGTTTGTCTATTCCCTGTCGATTTCCAGATTTATTACAAGATACCAAATTACATGGCGTGATGCATTGGACGGTATTACGACATCAGGATGCACTGCGCACACAGCGCGGCAGACATATTGCTGTATTGCACCTCTTGCAGCGATGCGAGGCGCTACTGGCGCAGTTACGGCCTTTCGCACCGAGACAGCCCCAAACCGGATGGCAACCAACTAGCAGAAACACATCTAGCGATGTCTTTCGCAAAGGCCTCGAAGCCATCCAATGGACCGTCGACGATCGAGGGTTCGGCGGCACCAGCGATTTGGCCGGATTACCCTGGCGCATGGACATGGCCACTTTTTTTGAAGCTTGGATCGAGTCGATCGCTGAAACTACCGCCAAGCGCTTTCAGGCCAAACTAACGACTGGCCGACGTCACGAAACATTGGTACGTCTCAATTGGCAGCCTCAGCGCTTAGGCACTCAACGCGCTTTGATCCCCGACGTTGTTTTGCAGCGCGCTGATGTCACACTGGTCATTGATGCCAAGTACAAACGTCACGCTCAATTAGTTGGCTATGGTAGTTTCGGTAAAGGCAAACACGATTGGCAAGCCCAGCATCGAGAAGACTTGTTGCAAGTTTTGGCTTATAGCAGTCTGTTTGATACACCGCGTGTAGTTGCGTGCCTAGCTTATCCGACGGCACATGATCAATGGCAACTATTGCGCGACCAAGGACGGATGATGTCGCGTGCTACGGTACGTCACGGGCTACGACAGATCGAAATTGCATTGGTTGCAGTACCCATGTCGGGACGAACTGACGAAATTTCAGATATTTTGGGGGGGCTACTCTCTACGAATTAATGACGTATTCAGTCTACAAATGGCGAACTAATTGCTTCACATGTTCAGTTGCCAAATAGCCTCGTTTTGGGGTGTGCAATAAGCAATTAATTTACGTTAGGGTCCACAATTGATCATTGCAATGACAAAAACTACCCGACTCAACGTACCTCGAGTTTAATTTGAGGAAATCGAGCCTCGATCGCACTCGCTTTTTGTTCAAATTCTAAAGCATATTTTTCTGCAATCTGCGCCAACTCTATTAACAATACACTGCCAATGCCTCCATCGAGAAAAACATGGAACTCCACGTTAGATGGGAACGTCGGTACCGGTCCATCTCTTTTAAGCTCCAATATAAAAGATAGTAAAGAAAGCGTCATTCCCGGATAAAGCGAAATACCATCATTGATAGTAAAGTCTTTTTCTAAATAAACTTGTTCATCAAATGTATTGGTTCGGACA
>CAIZGG010000303.1 GCA_903932425.1 uncultured beta proteobacterium
AAACATGCGCGGAGGCAATTGCTGGCTACGGATGCGCTTGTAATGGCGCTTAACAGCAGCAGCCTGCTTACGCTTACGTTCAGCAGTGGGCTTTTCATAGAATTCGCGGGCGCGCAACTCGGTCAAAAGGCCGGTTTTTTCGATTGTGCGCTTGAAGCGACGCAGTGCGGCTTCGAAGGGCTCGTTTTCTTTCAGACGAACGATAGGCATAGGGTGCGTGACGTAAAAAAGTGAGTTAAACAGCGAACGATACTAGACTTGCAAGCATTGCATGACCACAAAAGGCATACACCGCTCTATTAGCACAGCCTTCGATAATAGCACAAATACGCTAGGTGTTACGCCTTACAGACCACTTTTCGACAAGCGCAGCCGGTGTCGCGGTATCGTATTGTTCGAAAGGCTGGTGAATCCAGGGGTTCGTTTCAAGTACTGCGACAACATAGTCTGGCTTGACCACCGAGGACGCTTTTTGCCACAAGACTGCCGTTTTGATCTGGGTAATCAACGGAAAACTATGTAATAAGTGCTCATGTACCGAAGAAAACGTTGCCCCCGAGTCGACCAAGTCATCAACCAGCAGGACGCTTCCGCAAGGCGGGCCTGCCGTCGAGGTAACCTGTTGTGCGATATTGAGAGCCCCCTGCTCTGTGCCCCTGGCGCCACGATAGCTGCTGGTCGCCAAAACCGCCAAAGGGACTTTAAAGACCCTAGAGAGCACATCACCGATACGCATGCCCCCACGCGCCAGGCACAAGATGTGCTCAAACTGAAAACCAGACTGCGCGATCTGCACAGCGAGCTGTTCGATCAAGTCGTCGTACTGAGCCCAAGTCACCCAAAGATCAGTTTCGTTCGTTTGGGTGATACGGCCGGGGCTTGGGTCGTGCAACAAGGGCATTAAGACTTAAAGGGATGACGAATCAAAATTGTTTCGTTGCGATCGGGGCCGGTTGAGACCATATCAATCGGCACACCACAGACCTCGGCCATACGGCTGAGGTAACGCTGAGCATTAGCAGGCAGCTTAGAAAAATCTGTGACGCCTACTGTGCTTTCTGTCCAGCCAGGCATTTCTTCGAGCACAGGCTTGGCGCGGGCAACCGCAGCAGCCCCGTAGGGCAGCACATCACAAAACTTACCGTCGATTTCGTAGCCCACACCCATCTTAAGGGTTTGCAAGCCGTCAAGCACATCAAGCTTGGTAATGCACAAGCCTGAAATACCGTTTAAACGAACTGAGCGCTTGAGTGCAGCACCATCAAACCAGCCGCAGCGACGTGGTCGACCGGTGACCGAACCAAACTCTTTGCCGACGCTGGCCAAACGTGCGCCAACCTCGTCAAGCAACTCGGTAGGGAAAGGACCCGAGCCCACGCGCGTGGCATAGGCTTTAGTGATGCCCAAGACATAACTTAAGGTTTGGGGGCCAACACCAGCGCCAGCGGCTGCCGCACCAGCAATACAGTTACTGCTTGTAACGTAGGGGTAAGTGCCGTGGTCAACATCAAGCAAAGCGCCCTGAGCGCCTTCAAACAGCAAATGATGGCCTGCTTGCTGGGCTGCAAATAACTCGTTGCTGACGTCGGCGACCATGGGGGCAATTGCTGGTGCAAGCGCCATGGCCTGATCAACAACCTCTTGAATAGAGACCGCTTGCGCACCCAGATATTGCGTCAAGACAAAATTGTGCAGATCGAGCACTTCTTCGACCTTGCTGCGAAAGCCGCTTGGATCAAACAGATCTTGCACGCGCAGGGCACGGCGTGCGACTTTATCTTCGTAGGCTGGGCCGATGCCCCGGCCGGTCGTGCCGATTTTTGCATCGCCGCGGCGAGCTTCGCGTGCCTGATCCAGCGCCACGTGATAAGGCAGAATCAGCGGGCAGGCCTCTGAAATTTTCAGACGCGCGCGCACATCAATTCCAGCAGCTTCGAGCTCAACGATTTCTTTAAGCAACGCCTCGGGGGACAACACCACGCCATTGCCGATATAGCAAGTCACCGAAGGGTGCATGATGCCCGAAGGAATCAAACGCAAAATTGTCTTTTTGCCATTTACCCAAAGCGTGTGGCCCGCGTTGTGGCCGCCTTGAAAGCGCACGACTCCGTGCGCCGACTCGGCTAACCAATCAACAATTTTGCCTTTTCCTTCGTCGCCCCATTGGGTGCCGATCACTACGATGTTCTTGCTCATGTCAGGTAAATAGACTAATTTAAAAAACAAACAGTAAACCTCTAGCGGGCCACGGATCTTGATACTGATCCAGTGCGCTAAAGCCTAAACCACGCGCTGCATTTTCCACTGACCGCTTTGTAAAACAAGTTCGCGATCAAAAACAAACTCATCGTGCGTTGCCGTTTCGCCCGGAAACACTTGCACCACGATATGACCTTCTTGCCTGAGCGCCTGCACGGCAGCACGCAAAGCCTGATCTTGCCCGGCGGGAGCCCGCACTGCAGGGGTGGCCACGGCGGGCAACAAGCCAGCAGCTAGCTTACGCAAATCAAGACTGAATCCAGTTGCAGGGCGCGCCCGACCAAAGGCAAGACTCACGTTATCGTAGCGCCCACCCTGCACCAGCGCATCATGCCAGCCGTCGGCATAAATCGAAAACGTGACGCCCGTGTGGTAACCATAGGTACCGACATCAGCCAAATCAACACCTACCGAAACATCATCAAGTGCACCCAATAACTGCGCCAACGTATCAAGAGCGACCGTCACACCGGCAATATTGGGTAGAACTGTGCGAGCACGATCAATCACCGTACGATCGCCATAAAGCTTAGGCAGTAAAACAAGCGCCTCTACCGTTTGAGCCTCAAGCGCCCCTGGGCCCTGTGCAAGCCCAGCAAGCCCCGGCAAGTCTTTGTCGCGCAACAGCGCCATGATTTCGTCGGCACGCACCTGCGCTGCCGTATCGGCCTCGATCAGGCTGCGCACCAGGCCAGCATGGCACACGTCAAGGCGCAGGTTTTTTACGCCAGCGAGCCGCGCACTTTCAAGTGCGAGACGAATGATTTCTAGATCAGCCTCAAAGCCTTTATGACCGAAGATTTCGGCGCCAATCTGCAACAGCTCGCGGCTAGACAACAAACCCGCGGGCCGAGCGTGCAACACTGGGCCGCAGTAACACAGGCGTGTCACACCGGCACGATTTAACAAATGGGCATCAATACGTGTGATTTGAGGCGTCATGTCGGCACGCACGCCAAGCGTGCGGCCAGAGAGCTGATCGACTAATTTTGAGGTGCGCAAATTGAGATCACTGCCCGTACCAGACAGCAGTGAATCGATATACTCGACCAAGGGAGGCGCCACCAGTTCAAACCCATAGGTGCGAAACAGGTCGAGCAATTGACGACGCAGCTCTTCGATACGGCGCGCCTCAGCTGGCAGCGTATCGGCCAGACTTTCGGGCAGTAACCAATTACCTTTCATAGGGGTGGTAGCTAAAAGTTTAAAAAGTGTCGCCCAAACGAAAAGCGGCTTGGGGCGTAAGCCCGGCAAGCCGCCAGAACAATCGTTAAAGCTTACGTCGTATTATACCTAATATGGCAACCCTGTTACGGCCCCGTTTTTAGGGGCCAGCCGGTGATTATTTGCCAGACGACGACTTTAAATACCTAAAGAACTCTGATGTCGGGTCAACAACCAAGACATCGCCTTGCTTACCAAAGGCCGCACGGTATCCTTCTAAACTTTTGTAAAAGCTGTAGAAGTCTAGATCCGCCCCGTAGGCTTTAGCGTAAATACCGGCGGCAACAGCATCGCCCTCACCCATGATGGCTTGGGCCCGGCCGTAAGCTTCGGCCACGATTTGTTCGCGCTTCCGGTCAGCTTCGGCGCGGATTTTTTCGCTTTCAGCCGCACCAATTGAACGGGCTTCGTTGGCCACGCGCAGGCGCTCGGACTCCATCCGTCGATACACTGACTCAGAAATTTCAGGGGCAAACTCAATTCGCTTTAAGCGCACATCGACGATTTGCACGCCTAAAACCTCGGCGCGCTTCACGACATTTGAGAGCACTTCGTTCATGATGACTTCACGCTCAAGAGACACCACATCCTTGACGGTGCGGATGTTGACAGAGGCGTTCAGTGCATCGCGAATTTGCGCCTGCAAACGCTCGCGGGCGGCACGCTCGTTACCACCGAACGTGACGTAATAAAGTTTAGGATCAGCGATGCGCCACTTAACAAACGAGTCAATCAGCAGGTTTTTCTTTTCAGAGGTTTGAATACGCTCGGCATCTTGCGCATCAATCGTAAGCAACCGTCGATCAAGTGTGACAACGTTTTGAAACGGAGGCGGCAACTTGAAATACAAACCAGGCTCAGAAACAACCTTTTTGACTTCACCCAAGGCAAATACGACAGCGTAATCGCGCTCGCGCACAATAAACACCGAAGAGGACAATGCAATAATACCGATGATCAATGCGATCAACAGGGGAAATAATCTTTTCATGATCTGTCCTCTGCTTAGCGACTGCCGCGATCACGCGTCAGTGAGTTAGATGAACCGGACACCACAGGGCGAGCGGGCGTTGTGGCGGCGGGTGCCGCCGGCGAAGGCATCACTGGCGCGGTCGTAGACATCACCGACCCCGACGCTGCGCGCGCGGGATCTTGCGCAGCTTGCTGAGTGATTTTATCGAGTGGCAAATACAACATGTTGTTTGAACCCTTGGTATCAATGAGCACCTTGCTTGCGTTCGCAAACATTTGCTGCATGGTTTCAAGGTACATGCGCTCGCGAATCACGTTCGGGGCTTTGTTGTACTCGGCCAAGACGCTACCAAAACGCGCAGCGTCACCTGTTGCGGTACCGACGACGCGAGCACGGTAACCTTCGGCTTGCTCAAGCAAGCGAGAGGCTTGACCTTGAGCCATCGGCACGATCTGGTTGCTATAGGCCTGACCCTCATTTTTTTGACGGTCTAAATCTTGGCCCGCTTTAACTGCGTCGTCAAAGGCCGCCTGCACTTGCTCGGGCGGTTGTACGTTTTGGATCGCAATACTGCTGACCTGGATACCGGTTTTATAACGGTCAAGAATTTGCTGCATCAGCTTTTGCACATCGACAGCAATGGCTGCACGCTCTTCGTACAGCACTTTATCCATCGGTTTTTTACCAACAACTTCGCGCATCGCGGCCTGCGCGGTTTGCCGCACAGATTCGTCAGGATCTTTGGTTTTAAAAATGTAATCTGGCGCGCCATCTGCGCGCAGGCGATACTGCACGACAAACTGCACGTCGACGATATTTTCGTCTTCAGTCAACATCAAAGCTTCAGGCAACACGCGGTTACGTGCGTTGCCACGAAAGCCGACTTCGAAGGTACGTAACTGAGAGATATTGACCATCTCGTGCCCTTGAATCGGGGCCGGGATGCGCCACTGAAAACCAGCTTGTGCAGTACTTTTGTATTTGCCGAATTGCGTCAAGACGGCGACCTGCCCCTCTTGAACAATAAAGAAGCCGCTGCCTAACCACAACGCAACAGCACCCGCAGCAATGACACCCAAACCAATCTTTGATTGACGGGGCGTGGGACCACCCATCCCTGACGGCGGAGTTGGGCGCGAGCCGCCCCCCTTGCCACGACCAAAGAGAGAGCCTAAACGATTATTAAAATCGCGCCAGACTTGATCGAGATCAGGTGGACCATTGCCTTGAGGCGGACGCTTCGGAGGCTCGGAGCCATTACCGCCTTGTCCACGACCCCAGCCGGGATCATTCAGGTTGAATATTTTGGAGAGAGGTCGCATTGTTTTCCAGATTTAAAGCAAACTGACTGATTGCACTACGTAAACCATCTAAGCCCAGCCGCTGCTGGGCACTTAAAAATACTCTGCAAATCGTACCATGCGGGTCAGATTCAACTCGCGGCTCAAGCCCTGCCAAATCGATCTTGTTGTAGACCATAATCCGCGGGATTTCAGCTGCACCGATATCCACCAAGACTTTATCCACTTCAGCAATCTGTTCGTCTCGCTGGGGGCTGGCCGCATCGACCACGTGCAACAACAAATCGGCCTGAATCGCTTCTTCGAGTGTTGCCCGAAATGCAGCGATCAGTGTAAGCGGTAAGTCGCGAATAAAACCCACAGTATCTGAAAGGGTAATTTGCCCGGCGCCCTCAATCCACACACGGCGTGTTGTGGTATCGAGCGTGGCGAACAACTGATCCGCTGCAAACGCACCAGCCCGGGTCATAGCATTAAACAGGGTCGACTTACCCGCATTGGTATACCCAACCAACGACACCGACAGAGTACCCCCGCGTACCCTTGAGCGACGCTGCGTTGTACGCTGGCGTTGTACACGTTCAAGGCGTTCACGCAGCAAGCGGACTTTCGCGCCGATCATGCGGCGATCCATTTCAAGCTGCGATTCACCCGGACCACGCATACCGATACCGCCGCGCTGGCGTTCAAGGTGAGACCACATGCGGGTTAAGCGTGTTGACAGATGTTGCAACTGTGCCAGCTCAACCTGCAACTT
>CAIZGG010000304.1 GCA_903932425.1 uncultured beta proteobacterium
AAACCAAGCTTAATTCTGAGAGGCTGACCGGTCGTTTGGCTACGGGCGAGTTTTTGCGCGAACTCAGCCTGAACCAGTAACTCATAGCAACCGCGCAGAGCAACACGCAGATTGGCTTCAGTTTCTTGCGTGATCGTATATTTTTGCGTTGACATATCAGAAAAAAGCTACTAGGTGTATTAAACAATTTAAAAAAAAGACTTAGGAGGTCAAAATCGGCTAAGATTGTTGTTTTATTGCATTACCTTTGCCTCTCATCATACGCAAACTCTGGCTCGCACGTTTGACGGCCTTGATTTTAAACGGTGATGCGCTTCACGCAGCAGTTATTTTGAACAGGATTTCCGTCTTATGCGTCAACAGAACGACCTAGCCAACGCCGAGGCGCTTGCCTTAAGCCGGCTAAGCACGTCTGCCCAACCTGCTGTCGGCTCACACCTGCTGCGCAACCTGCTGTTGAGTACAACGTTTCTCTTGTGCGTCGGGGCTGCTGCCCTAGGCATGGTGCAACCGGTTCAACCTGAACCTATGCCGCCCGAACAAACCCTCGTACAAAATGTGCTGCCGTTTCCGCTCGACGCTGATGCGACAGCGATCGAGTTTGCCACCCCTGAAACGCCTTACGTCACCGAGACCCGTATCCGGTCGGGCGACACGGTCGCCACCGTACTCAAACGGCTCAATCTTGACGACACGAATCTCTTAAACTTTTTAACGCGCGACACCAAAGTACCTTTTGCGAGCAAGTTGGTGCCCGGGCGCTCTGTGCAAGCGGCAACCGATATCAACGGCCAACTACTGTGGGTGCGTTATTTTCACACCCCCCAAAGTGATGCGACAGGCCAGCCCACTGTCAAACTGTTACAGATCAACGCCACTCGAGACGGCTTTACCGCCGAAGATCTCGAGCGACCAAGCGAGGTGCAAATCGAAGTCGCTGTGGGCACCATCGAACGCTCACTATTTGCCACCACCGATGCCGCAAGCATTCCAGACGGCATCACCATGCAAATGGCCGAAGTGCTCGGCACTAAAATTGATTTTTTCCGTGGCATTCATCGAGGCGATCAATTTCGCTTAGTCTACGAAAATCGCACCTTCGAAGGTCGCCCTGCGGGTCCAGGCCGCGTGTTAGCTGTTGAGTTCGTGAACAAAGGCAAAGCCTCGACAGCCGTCTGGTATAGCGCTGATGGCAAAACCGGTAGCTATTACGACCTCGAGGGCGAAAGCCTACAAGGTGCCTTTTTGCGCAACTCGATCAAGTTTTCCCGTATCAGTTCGACCTTTGGCATGCGCACCATCGCGGCGAACCAAGCTTGGTCGGGACACCATCCCGGTGTTGACTACGTGGCCCCAACTGGCACCCCGATTCACGCGACAGCCGACGGTGTCGTTCAACTGGCGGGCTGGCACTTCGGCTATGGCAACACGATTATCCTCAAACACCACAGCAAAATCACTACGTTGTACGGCCATCAATCTCGTTTTGCGGATGGCATTACCGTGGGCACGAAAGTCAGTCAAGGGCAGTTAATCGGCTATGTGGGCTCAACAGGCTGGTCTACGGGGCCGCACCTGCATTACGAGTTTCGCGTCGCCGAAAAACCGATTGATCCACTCTCAGCCACTGCTGCGATGCCGGCTGCAACCCCGCTCGAGCCCGAGCAACGGGTAAAGTTCGCCGAAGTCGTTGCGCCGTTTAGACAACAACTACAAGTTTTGGCGAAGTTTCAAGAAATCGTGCCCGACATCAGCAGTGTCGCGGTCCGCTAACAGCTGGTCGCGCGCTTAAACTTGGCACACTATATTGGCCTGATGTCGGGCACGAGCTTAGACGGCGTTGACGCAGTGCTCGCGCGCTTTGATCCCCAAGGAAGGCCCACTGTGTTAGCCCGTGCTGCGGCCCCTCTGGGCTCATTGCTACGCGCGGAACTGCGGGCGCTCAATCATTCAGGCGACAACGAACTAGCGCGTGCGGCACTCGCCGCAAACGAGCTAGTACAGGTCTACGCAGCAGTAGTTGCTCAGGTGTTAAAGCAGGCTGCGCTGACGTCCGCTCAGATCACGGCGATTGGTGCGCATGGCCAAACAGTTAGACACCGTCCTGACCTTGGCTACACCATTCAGCTTAATGCGCCCGCACTCTTAGCCGAACTTTCTTGCATCTCGGTCATTGCCGATTTTCGTAGTCGTGATGTCGCCGCAGGCGGGCAAGGGGCCCCACTGGTACCCATGTTTCACGCCGGCGTTTTTGCGGCTGAGCACACCCGCGTCATCTTGAATCTGGGTGGGATTGCGAACATTACGATCTTGCGTCCGGGCGCAGACCCACTCGGCTTTGATACGGGGCCGGCCAACACACTCATGGACACCTGGTGTCAATTACATACGGGACAGCACTACGACGCTCAAGGCGCCTGGGGGGCACAGGGGAAGATCCATCAGGCTTTGCTTGCACGTCTGATCGAAGCAGAGCCATGGCTAAGGTTAGCGCCGCCTAAATCTACTGGCCGAGACCTCTTTAATTTGACCTGGCTTGAGCCGCGCCTTCAATACTGTTTGGGTCGACTTGAGCCCGGTCAAACACTCACGCCTCAAGATATCCAAGCGACTCTGTGCGCCTTCACCGTTCGTACGGT
>CAIZGG010000305.1 GCA_903932425.1 uncultured beta proteobacterium
AAAGCCGCCCCCGATCGCATCATCTGGGGCAGCGATTATCCGCATCTATCGTTTGGTGAAAACAGCTCGATTGAATTGTTCAATTTGTTAGCACGCTGGACGAACGATGAGGGCGTACGCAAATTGATTCTTACCGATAATCCGGCAAGGTTGTTTGGGTATTGATTGTTCAAAAAATACAGCGTACCAATTTTTAAAATTTATACGCTGTCGCTTATTTAACTCCTCAAAATATTGCCAACCGCTTTAAACGGCTCTGGCTAACAGTGTGAGCTGCTCTTCAATGTGTTTAAACAGCGGTCTCTGACTCACCTGCGAAACCAGACACGCTTCACACAACGCTAACGCAGTTTGCAAAGCTGAGCGTTGCTGAGAGGTCGCGTCTGTTTCAAGCTCTACACGCTCAAGCAACTCTTCAAACAAACACCCAAACGCACGCACTTCTATTTGTTCAAGCGCCCTCGCAACGACCAGATCGCTTGGATCATAAAAGGCCGCCGCACCAAAATCACCCAACACCGCATGCCCCTCAGCGCCGATTAAGGTATTGTGCGCATACAAATCACCATGCGTCAGCCCACGGCTATGCAACTGACGCGCCAATCCTGCTACCCCATGCGCCACGTATAACGCGTCTTGCAAACTGAAACGCAGATCAGCCGCGTATACATCACGGGTACACGATTGCAAGCTTGGTGGGGCTGCTAAGTTTCGATAGCTTGGATCGACCAGTTGCATCACTAAGGCTTCAGTTTGCTCTGGATGACCTGTCACCTTGCCAAGCAGATTAATGAGATAGGGATGAGATCCCGCGCTGGCATAGGCCGCGATCTCGCTGTGCGGCAAGCCATCACTTGTCAGCGCACCTTTAAAGACCTTGACCGCAACCTCTTGCGAGGCATCCGCTAGCGCAGCCTGATAAATCACACCCGAGGCGCCCTCGCCAAGCTTTTGTTTAAGTCGTAGGCTAGCCCAGGGGATTTGAGCCAAGTCAACGCGACTAAGTCCGCCGGCTTGGTTTGGCTCAGTACCGATTTTCGCATGCGTGACCGTTTTAGTAGCGGCGCTCAAGGGAGCCTCTCGCGACTGCGCTTGAGCCAGCGCCCGAGCCTCAGCCGCCGCGCAAACCGGATTGCCCGAATACCCCAACCAAGACAGCCTAGGCATATCTAACAACCACTCAGGCAACACCTCAAAGCGATTCGCGCCAATCCGTAGCAACTCAAGCTTGGTGCACGCGGCCATCTCAACAGGTAAGGTACTCAAAAGATTGCCAGACAACGCCACCTTTTGCAGTTCAGGGCACGCGCCAATCTCAGGCGGCAGCGAAGCAATCTGATTGCCCGTCAAAATCAGCCAGCGCAGCTTAGGCGGCAAAGCCGCAGCCGTCATGCTAGTGATCTGATTTGCTCGAAACCCAACCATGCTCAAGCTTTGGCATGGCCCCAACACCGCAGGTAATTCAGTAAAACGATTGCCCGCACAAAACAGCACCTGCAAGCGATGCAACTGCGCAAAATCCTCAGGCAAGCTTGTTAAAGCATTGCCCGACAAATCTAAATATTCAAGCGTATCAGCCAGGGCAAAGATTTCGCGCGGAAACTCAGTCAAGCCCTCTGACAAAGCTAAACGCGTCGCACCAGCCAGCTCACCCTGGCGAAGTTGTTCAAGAGTATTCATGGCAGCAGGTTAACAAATTCATATTCTTTTGGCCGAACGTCATATACCCAAGATGAACAGAGTAGAATTTCAAGCACCCTCTCATGTCCTTATTTACTAAGCTTTCTTATGATCCTAGTAACTGGTTGCGCCGGCTTTATCGGAAGTAATTTTGTTCACAACTGGCTAGCAAGCCACGACGAGCCTATCTTAAATTTGGATAAGCTTACGTACGCGGGCAACCTGGCGAATCTTTCTGCGCTCGCGCAAGATAAACGACATATCTTCGTACAAGGCGATATTGGTGATAAAGAGCTAGTGAGCAAACTGCTGGCCGAACATCAACCACGTGCGGTTTTAAATTTTGCAGCTGAATCGCATGTAGATCGTTCAATTCTTGGACCAGGCGAATTTATCCAAACCAACGTTGTTGGCACCTTCAACCTGCTTGAAGCCGTGCGGGCATATTGGTCTGAGTTAGACGAAGTCAAAAAGAAAAGCTTCAGATTTTTGCATGTGTCGACGGATGAAGTCTACGGC
>CAIZGG010000306.1 GCA_903932425.1 uncultured beta proteobacterium
CTGCAGAAGGAAACCTATACGCACGGCCTAATCAAAAAAAACAGGCCACTCAAAGAGTGACCTGTTTTTATTCGGTACATCACCAAGCTAACCGAAGTTAGCTTGTACTCTAAGCGGTTGCTTAGAATGCGTGACGGATACCAACAGTACCAGTATTGCCTGACAAACCGGCGATGTTCTGGTAGTTGTTTACGTACGAGTAGATAGCGTACACGTTTGTGCGCTTGGTGAAGGCATATGAGTAGCCAACGCCGAAGGTTTGTTGTGTAGCACCACCAACATCAGACACGATACCTGTTGGAGCCATACCTTGGTATGCAGCCATCACAGTACCGTTGGCGCCAACTGGAGCTGCCACGTTGATGTTCCATGCGTTTGTACCAGCGCCGTCAGCAAAAACGATACCGCCGTTGTTGAACGGGTTAGCGATGTCGCTTGACACACCTGAAGTCGCTGAACCAGCAACCAGACCGCCACGAACTTGGTTGTATGCAACGCCTACTTTAACCACTTTAGCGTCGTATGCAGCAGCAACGATCCATGATGTCACGCCGCCGCCGTTTGCACCGGCAACAGTGTTGCTAGCTGGTGTGAACTTGTCGTACACGCCAGTTACATAGAAGCCACTGTTTTCGTAGCTAACTGCGCCCGCAATGTTGCGCAGGTTGTTGCCAGTGTCAAACGCGCTGCCAGTCGCTGTGTCGTTTGCGCCAGCGCCAGTGATCAACTGCTTGCCTTGTGCCAAGCCAGTGTTGAATGAGTACTGAGCACCGAACTTGAAGCCTGAGAAGCTTGGTGACTGGTACATCAACATGTTGCTTTGACGAACGGCAGTGACGCCCATAACGCCAGAAATGTTGATGATTGGAGCGTTCACGCCGAAGGCGGTATCAATAGGAAGACCGGCAAATTTAAATGCCAAGTTCAATTGACGACCGATATCAACTTGACCCCAGGCGTCGTTGCGCAAACCGACGATTGAAGTACGTTGCCATTGGCTGTATGAACCAGCTGAACCGTCGTTAACGTTAACTTGACCTTCCAAGTTCCAGACAGCTTGGTTACCTGAACCCAAGTCCTCAACGCCTTTCACGCCAAAACGTGAAGTTGACTGAGTACCTGACACAACAGCGATGCTGCTGGTCGAAATGTCAACCTTGCTGAATGGGCCGTTTGACAGGTTGAAGTTTTGGTAGCGAACGCCACCGTCCAACACACCGTACAGTGTGACTGATGATTGAGCCGATGCGGCACCAGCAAAGCCGGCTAACAGGGCGGCAGCGAGCAGAGTCTTTTTCATTTAAGAAATCTCCGTAAATTTGAGTGACAAGAGCAACAAACGGATGTTTTGTTCGCTGCCCCCCTAACTCCGCTAAGGGAAGTTGACGCTATTGCATCAAAAAACCGAGGCTGTGGCTATGATTCTCGACAGAAACCTGCCACAAAGGGGGTGTTTTGTTGGCTTAGTGCAACGTTTTGTTGTTTTTGACCCAATTAATATAGGGTTTACCCTTTGTTTTGCAAAACTAGCTGCAGAGTGCGAAATTGCCTTAAAACCACCGCCCGCTCGACTCTATCAGGCTAAAGTGCTGCCTGAGCCCCAGTCCATTTATGGGCAATCCGGCTACCCACACGATACAGAGACCACCGTCATGACTGCAATCACGCCCAGTACACCTCGCATCCGCCTTGACGAGTTTTTGTTGCTGCTTGACACCCACCATCCCTTCGCGAAGGTCCTTGGCATCAAGATCCTAGAAATTGGGTACGGCACAGCCACGCTAGCGCTACCTCCCAACCCCAGCTTTCAGCGCCTTGGAGGCATTGTGGCAGGCCCTATGCTCATGGGGCTGGCTGATTTGGCCATGTATGCAGCTGTTGTAGGCGCCACGGGCAACGCCGAGGCGGTGACCGCAAGCCTGACGATCAATTTCATGCGCAAAAGCCCGCCAGGTACGATTTATGCCCACGCGCGGGTGCTCAAAACGGGGCGCCTGTGCTCAGGCGATGTCACCTTAACGGGCGAAGGCAGCGCTGAACCACTCGCACATAGTGTCAGCACGTGGTCATTACCCAAGGCGTAATACCGCGCAGAGCAGAGCGAACCAGAGCACTACCGCACGAGTCACTCGACAAAGGCATGAGGCACCCGACAAAGACACGAGGCACTCGACAACGGCATGAGGCACCCGTCAAGGACAAGCATTTGATTGACAAAGCCATCACCTGCACCGAAGATAAGCGCTCATCACCACACCCTTCTTAGCAAAGCCCCACATGAACACCATGCGCCTAGGTTGCCTCACCCCGCCCCGTTTGACCCATACGCTAGCAATGGCCGCACTTGGCTTGTGCTTGCTCGGAACATCTCTCAGCGCCTCTGCGCAAACCACCGACACTGCCGAGAGCTTTCCTAATCGCGCGATCAACATCACAGTAACGTTTCCACCAGGTGGAGGCACCGATATCCTGGCCCGCCTGATCGGTAATGCGCTCACAGAAACAATGGGGCATGCCGCAGTGGTTGAAAACAAACCAGGCGCAAGCGGCAACGTTGGTTCAAAATATGTGGCTGAGCGCGCCCCTGATGGCTATTCGCTCTTGATGGTCAATAGTTCGTTTGCGATCAACCCGGCCGTGTTTTCGACGATGCCGTTCGACCCTAAAAAGGATTTCGCACCGATCATCAACGTTGCATTCATCCCCTCTGTACTGGTGGTACCCGCAAACTCACCCTATAAAAACCTGACTGAGTTACTGACCGCAGCCAAGCCTGCCAAAAACGATGTGTCTTACGGTTCGTGCGGCAACGGTACACCGCAACACTTAGCTGGCGAGTCGCTCAATATCGAGGCTAAAACCAACATCACACATATTCCTTATGGCGGCTGCGGTCCGGCGCTTAAGGATGTCGTAGGCGGTCAAATCCCGTTGGCAATCATCACTGCCTCAAGCGCCATGAGCCTCATCAAAGGCGGCAAGTTGCGCGCGCTAGCAGTGACCTCACCGCAGCGCTTTGGTCAGCTGCCTGACGTGCCTACGGTGGCCGAGCTTGGTTATCCTGGCTACGAGCTGAATCAATGGCACGGCTTACTGGCCCCAGCCAATACGCCACCAGAGATTCAACAAAAGCTTTACGCTGGGATCAACAAAGCGCTGCAATTACCAGCGATCAAAGACAAGCTCGACAGCCTGGGCTACACCCGTGCCAACGACGAGCCGGTAGCCTTCAAAAAAATCATTGATGGCGATATTGATAAGTTCGTCAAACTGGCCAAAGAAATCAAGCTTAAGGTTGATTAACAAGTCCTCGCCTCTTGCGCACTGCCAGCTAACAAAGAATGACACCTCAAAGAATTGCGTCTCAAAGAATTGTGTCTCAAAGGGCTACGTCCAACCGAATATTTAGAAATCCTTCCCGTTCAACAGAAGGATTTCAAGTGAGTTGTTCGCAAGCACGTCTTAAGCGTGCACAGCCCTCATTGAGCACCGCCATCGAAGTCGCAAACGAAAAACGAAAGAAGGGTGTTGAGCCATAGGCTGCACCATGCACGCCCGCTAACTTTTCTGAATCAAGCAAGTACAGTACAAAATCCTCATCAGTCTTGAGGATTTGTCCTGAGGGTGTTTTTTTACCCATCACCCCTGCGCAAGACGGAAACACATAAAAGGCACCCTCAGGTAAATGACAGGTAATCCCAGGGATGGCATTGAGTTGCGCCACGACCGAATCTCGCCTGTCTTGAAATATTTTGGTTCGTTCAGCAATAAAGTCTTGCGGCCCCGTCAACGCTTCAAGTGTCGCCGCCTGACCCAGCGACGAGGGGCTCGAAGTGCTTTGAGACTGCAACTTCGTCATCGCCTTGATGAGCTCTTGGGGCCCCACACAATAGCCAATCCGAAAACCGGTCATTGCATAAGCTTTTGACGCCCCATTCACTGTAAGCGTGCGCTCTTTGAGTTCGGGCGCCACTTGCGCCATGGTGCAAAACTCTCTGCCATCGAACAGCACGTGTTCGTAGATATCGTCTGACAACACCCAGACGTGTGGATGCCGAAGTAATACCTCTGCCAAGGCACGCAACTCTTTGCGCGAATACACAGCACCGCTTGGATTATTAGGTGCGTTCAAAATTAACCAACGTGTGCGAGGCGTAATAGCCCTCTCAAGGTCTTCGGGCTGCAACTTAAAACCTTTTTCTGGCGGACAAGTCACCGGCACCGGCGTGCCCCCGGCCAGCATCACGATATCGGGATACGACACATAAAACGGCGCAGGCACAATGACCTCAACACCCTTCTGTACCGTGGCCATTAACGCGTTAAAGATCACCTGCTTGCCGCCTGTGCTGACAATCACTTCAGCCGTTGAGTACTCAAGCTGATTTTCACGCATAAATTTGTCGCGCACGGCGGCTTTAAGCTCGGCGGTGCCCCCGATGTCGGTGTACTTCGTTTTTGAAGCGGCCATCGCACGCACGACGGCCTCAACCACATTCGGCGGCGTATCAAAATCGGGCTCGCCGGCGGTCAACCCAACGACATCATGCCCAGCGGCCTTTAAGGCACGTGAGCGTTGAGTCGCCATGGAACTTGGGGACGGTTTGATGCGATTCAAACGGTCGGCGATGTTTGACATGGTTCGGTGCCTTGAAAATTGAAATTTACAACACCGTGAAATTACCATGCACTGCCAAAAAGTTGGGGCCGGCCAGTCGTTCGAGGCCTACACGCTTGCCTGCCCAGACCCCAGAGACACTTACTTGACCAACAAAACAGGCTGAGTGGCGTGTGCCAGCACGCGTTGCGCAACCGAGCCCAGTAAAAAGTCGGCAATCGCACCACGCCCTTTTGATCCCAGAACAATCATGTCGTATTTGCCTTTGTCAGCAAAGGTGATAATTTCACGCGATACATTGCCAATCAAAATTGCAATATCGTGCTTGATGCCTGAGGCGTCTAAGGCCTTCATTGCTGGCTTAAGCTCTTTATCACTGAGTTCGCGCAAATAATCAGTGACGGCCGAGTTGCCGACAAAGGCCTTGGCGTGACGAATTCCTGCATCATCGTGCACACTGATCAGGGTCACTGAATTGGCTTTAGCGGTACTTTGTTCGATTAACTCAATTGCACGCTTCACTGCGCGCAAGGCATTTTTTGAACCATCGGTGGCAACTAATAATTTCATGATCCGCTCCTGTAGCAAGATGAGACTTCAGTGTAGGAGTCGGACCTTCGAAGCTGAACGATCAAAGCCGCAAGCACTTGATCTAAATCAACGGAAAGTTGCTTTGGGCGGGAGCGACTGGTCTCAAGAGAGCAGTATTTTGATGGTGCCGACGGCGAGACTCGAACTCGCACAGCTTTCGCCACTACCCCCTCAAGATAGCGTGTCTACCAATTTCACCACGTCGGCACGTGTACTGCGGATACTTGAACTACGTTTTACTAAAGGCTAGCGTAGCGCGCTGCCTTGTACTGTTTGCGCTAACTGCGTTGAGGTTATGACGCAGTTTTAGTCAGCGCGAGAGTGTAGCACGCAGAGGCATACTTGAGCCTCTGCGTGCTAGCAAAACTACTTAGCAGGCGTTGCTGGTGCAACGGGTACTGCTGGTGCAGTTGTGCTAGGAACCACACCGGGGATTGCTGCGGCAGGTGCAGCAGGTACACCGGGCACTGAGTTGGCAGGCGCCGAAGTGCCCGGCACAGCACCCGTTGAGGCAGGCGCACTATTTGGCACACCGGGCACTGCCGAACCGGCAGGTGGTGCCACAGGCGCCGTTTGCGAAAAGTTTTGCATGATGCCCGTGTCTTGACCCTTGGTGCCACGATTGCTCACGTAGGCCAAACCAACGGTCGTGATAAAAAACACGACTGCGGCCCATTTGGTCGCACGCGACATAAAGTTTGCGGCACCTGTTGCGCCGAACAAGCTACCAGCCGAGCCGCTACCGAAGGCTGAGCCCATATCGGCGCCCTTACCTTGCTGCAGCAGCACCAAAGAAATAATGGTCAGCGAAGACAGAATCTGCACAACCAACAAAAGAGTAAACATCCAAGACATTGAGAAACTCCGAAAACTAAACGACCAAACTCATCACTGCCATTGCTGCCTTAAGCCGCAATCGCCAGAAAATCTTCAGCCACTAAAGATGCACCACCGACTAACGCGCCGTCGATGTCTGACATCGCAAACAAACTGGCGGCATTCGCAGCTTTAACACTGCCACCATACAAAATTTGAACTTGACCCGCGCCAATCGCCTGCAGAGCAGCCCGAATCGCAGCGTGCACCTCTTGAGCTTGCTCGGGCGTAGCAGTACGGCCCGTACCAATCGCCCAAACAGGTTCATAAGCGACCACCATTTTATTGACGGCCTCGGCACCTAACGCCAGCACTGGGGCTAATTGCCGCTGAATGACCGCCATCACTTGATTGGCATCACGCTCGGCCAACGACTCGCCGACACAGACCACAGGCGTCAGACCCGACACTAATGCCGCCTTGGCTTTATCAGCCACCAGCTGATCAGACTCACCGTGCAAAGAGCGCCGTTCAGAGTGACCAACCAAGGCATAGCGACAGGAAAAATCCTTCAGCATCGCGCCAGACACTTCGCCGGTGAAAGCACCCTGAGCCTGCGCACTGATATCTTGTGCCCCCCAGGCCACTGCCGAACCTTTTAACGCCTCGCCAGCTTGTGCCAGGTAGGGAAAAGGCACACAAACTGCGAGTTGCGTGCCAGAGGCAATCGAGCCAGCGCCTGCGCGCAAGCCGGCCAGCAACTTGGCGTTGTCAGCCAAATTGCCGTGCATTTTCCAGTTACCCATTACCAGGCGCGTACGAGAGATCATAGGATACAACCCTGCTGTTTAAGCAAAACCAGCGACATAAAGTCGGGATAACCCAAGATTGTATCCTGTCGTACCGTATTGCGGAAACTCTTAACCCGTCGTCAGGATGATTTTGCCGATTTGCTCGCCGGCTTCCATCATGGCGTGACCTTGAGCGGCCTGCTCAAGCGGCAACGTCTTGAAAATAACAGGCTTAATTTTGCCTGCGCTGAGCAAAGGCCAGACGTGTTGCTGCAAAGCCCGAGCGATCTCGGCCTTGAACGCCACAGGGCGTGGGCGCAGGGTCGAGCCGGTAATCGTCAGGCGCCGGCGCATTAATTCAGCCGAACTGAAGGTTGATTTACCGCCCCCGAGCGTTGCAATTAAGACGATACGCCCATCATCAGCCAGGCATTTCAGTTCGCGGCCAATGTAATCGCCTGCGACCATGTCCAAAATCACATTGACGCCTTTCTTTTGGGTCAAAGCGATCACTTCCTCAACGAAATCCTGAGTCTTGTAATTGATACCTTTGGCCGCCCCCAGCGCCTCGACAACACGCGCACGTTCGTCGCTACCGACCGTGGCATAGACCGCGTGACCCAAGGCGCTCGCCAACTGCACCGCCGTGGTACCGATGCCGCTAGCACCGCCATGCACCAGCAAACTTTCGCCCGCTGCGAGCTCGCCGCGGTCAAACACGTTACTCCAGACCGTGAAATACGTTTCGGGCAGGCCTGCGGCCTCGATCATCGATAAACCCTTAGGGATCGGTAAGCACTGCTCAATGGGCGCGGCACAGTACTCAGCATAACCACCACCGGCGACCAACGCGCAGACTTTATCGCCAATTTCGAAGCCGCTGTCACCCACGTCTCCACTGACGATCTCGCCCGCCACTTCAAGCCCTGGCAAATCTGTGGTGCCTGGTGGCGGCGCGTATTGACCCAAGCGCTGAAACACGTCGGGGCGATTGATACCTGCCGCCTCGACTTTGATCAACACCTCGCCGCGCCCTGCTTCAGGCATGGGTCGCGTGGTGGGTACCAGCACTTCAGGACCGCCGGGAGTTGTAATTTCTATTGCACGCATCTTGATCGCCTTAAAAACAATTATCGGTAAATCGTTTATTATGCATCCCTTCAAGAAAAGGAAGCGTGGCCGAGCGGTTTAAGGCACCGGTCTTGAAAACCGGCGAGGGTTCACGCCCTCCGTGAGTTCGAATCTCACCGCTTCCGCCAAAACGCCCATTTATGGGCTTTTTTTTCGTCCTAATTTTTCTCAATTACCTTGAGTTAACTCGACCGCTCAAGGAGTAGAATCGACCCGATATCCTATGTTAGAGTCTGCGACAGAGCTAGGACTCACCCGCCGAGCCAACTGTTCTTCGCTGCCTTTGCACGAGACCGCCATGCATTCACGACTCATGACTATGCTATCGCCAGACGGGGCCCTCTTAGCCTCAGTGAAGAAAAACATACCAAATCTCATGGCTCTCTATATCTTTGGGAGCCAGGCTCAAGGCACTCCTCGAGC
>CAIZGG010000307.1 GCA_903932425.1 uncultured beta proteobacterium
CGCATGGCACGAAGACTACATGCAACGGGTCATTCGCCCTGCGATGACAGAACAAGCGCTTGCAATCGTGCAGAAACACCTCGCGGCGGGCGATCTTTGCGCAATGGTGACAGCCACCAACAGCTTTGTGACCGCGCCGATTGCGCGCGCGTTTGGCGTGCCCACCTTGATCGCCACTGAACCCGAATACCTTGCGGGGCGCTACACCGGAAAAATCCAGGGCACACCGAGCTTCAAGCATGGCAAAGTATTACGCGTGAATGCGTGGCTTGCAACGTTGAACCGAAGCCTCAAAGATTTTGATGAGTCCTATTTCTATACTGATTCTCTGAATGACCTCCCCCTGCTTGAGGTCGTGACGCATCCCATCGTGACCAACCCAAGTCCTAGCCTGCTCAAGGTCGCGCAAGAACGCAACTGGCCAGTTCTCAATATTTTTGCCTCGCTGGCCGATCACAAATCCTGATGATTACAGACACTATCAAACGCTTTGTTGGCCAACTCTTTGGTCAACGCTCAAACGGCATGCAGCGCATCAGTCGCGACAAGCACGGCATTGATCGCCGCAACGTATCGCGCCATGCCATCAAAGTTTGTGAAGTTTTACAGCACGAGGGGTATCAAGCCTATATCGTCGGTGGCGCCGTGCGTGATCTGATCGTAGGGCTCGAACCTAAAGATTTCGACGTCGCGACGAATGCAACGCCCGAGCAGGTGCGCCCCTTGTTTAGACGCGCCCGCATCATTGGCAGACGCTTTCAACTTGTGCACGTGGTTTTTGGCCAAGAGATCATCGAGACTTCGACCTTTCGCGCGCCGGCCTCAGAGTCTCAAGCGACCGACGAAAATGGTCGAATTCTGCGAGACAATGAATTTGGCACTCATGCGCAAGATGCCGCACGCCGAGATTTCACGATCAACGCGCTGTACTACGATCCGACCACAGAAGAAGTGATTGACTATCATCAAGGGGTCGAAGATCTCAAGCATCGCGTCGTACGCATGATCGGTGACCCGCGCACGCGTTACCGCGAAGACCCGGTGCGTATGCTGCGCGCGGTACGCTTCGCCGTTAAGCTGAACGGCAAAATTGATGCGGCTTCACAAGAGCCCTTGCAATCGATGGCCGAGTTAATCGAAAACGTACCCGCCTCGCGTCTCTTTGACGAGATGCTCAAGTTGCTGACCTGCGGTCACGCGATGGACTGCCTGCAGCGCTTGCGCCAAGACGGTCTGCATCACGGCATGCTGCCCCTGCTTGACGTCGTGCTTGAACAACCAGGCGGCGAAGCGTTCATTGAACTCGCCCTAGATCGCACCGATCACCGCGTGCGCGCTGGTAAAACCGTCAGCCCTAGCTTTTTATTTGCCGCCCTGCTTTGGCATCAAGTCGAATTGCGTTGGCAGCAACTACAGGCTCAAGGCGAAACCGGCATCCCCGCCTTGATGCAAGCCGCCGACTCAGTACTAGACGAACAAACTGAAAAACTTGCGATCCAAAAGCGCTTTAGCGCCGACATGCGTGAGATATGGTTCATGCAACCACGGTTTGATCGCCGCTTACCCAAGTCGATCTGGCGCATGATTGAACAACCACGCTTTCGCGCGGCCGTCGATTTTCTGCAATTACGTGCCGCCGCAGGCGCCTTTGATAGCGTACTGGCGCAGTGGTGGATGGATCTCGCCAACGCGGATGACTCAGGCAAGGCAGACATGATCGAAGAGTTGAATCACCTGCCCCGTGAGGGCAGTGTTGGAGCGCCCCGCACACGCACGCGCCGGCGCAGGCGCAGTCCGACCGCGGTAGTGGGGCAACAAGATGCTCCGTTCGTTGAATAAGTCCTCAGCCGCTCGCCTCGTTCGAAGGTCTTGAATGACCGTGCGTGCATACATTGGGCTTGGCGCCAACCTCGGCGATGCGGCGCAAGCCGTTGCCGCCGCAGTCAACGCTCTGCGTCGC
>CAIZGG010000308.1 GCA_903932425.1 uncultured beta proteobacterium
AACATTTGCAAGGGGTCTGCGATCATGGCTGAGGCACAAATTTGCTCAAGGGTTAAGGTCGCGCCCATTTGTGCCAAGGGGTTCTTCAAACCATTGGCTTTGTTTTTGATGACAACAGAAGCAATATCTTCGCGCGTCGTGCCGTACTGCTTGGCGTGCATCCGCCAGGCCATGCCAAACAGGCCTGGAAAGGTCAGGCCGCTAGGGCCGTCGTTTTCGTTATCCATTGCACAGTTCAGGGCCGAGGTCACTTCAGCTGTTGAGGCGTGGGTCATTTTTTCAACACCGACCACCATGACGGCATCGCACATGCCACTGGCAATTGCGATCCAGGCGTGTCTGAAGGCGATGCCACCCGAGGCGCAGGCCCCTTCGACCTTGGTGCAAGGGATATTGCCTAAGCCTAAGCGCTCGCCCACGATGCCAGCCAAGACTTCTTTACCATTCAGTGGGCCGCTAATAAAGTTACCCAAATATAAAGCCCCGATACGTTCGCGGTCGATACCTGATTCGACGATGGCCCGTGCCGCCGCTTCAACGGCTAAAGATTCAATCGGTGTGGCAATATGTTTGCCAAAGGTGGTCGAGCCGATCCCCGCTACAAACACGTCACGCATGATTATTTTCCTTTGGCGAGTTGCTTGCGCAGCTCTGTTTTAAGAATTTTTCCGTAATTATTTTTTGGTAAATCGTCGCAAAAAAAGTATTCACGCGGCCGCTTAAAGCGCGCCATGTTGTCCAAGCACAAAGTATCCATTTCGTCGGTGGTGATGGTCATGCCGGGCTTGACCACAACGAAGGCAACGGGCTCTTCGCCCAGATCCGGCTCTTCGCGGCCCACGACTGATACCTCTGCCAATGCAGGGTGACGTAACAAGACTTCTTCGATTTCGCGCGGATAAATATTTGAACCACCGCGAATAATCATATCTTTTGAGCGATCGCGCAGTGTCAGATAGCCTTTGGCATCCATCGTGCCGATGTCGCCAGTCCAAAGCCAGCCGTCTTTGATGGCTGATGCGGTGGCTTTGGGGTTGTTCCAGTAGCCCAGCATGCGGGTGTCACTGCGCGACACCACTTCACCCAGTTCGCCTGGCGGTAACTCTTTCCCGTCTTCGCCGACCACACGGACTTCGACACCGGTGCGAGCCGTGCCGCAAGACGCTAGGCGTGCCAGATGCGCCTCATCGCGCGGCCCTTCGTGGTCCATCTTAGACAGCGCGGTCATGGTCATGGGGCTTTCACCTTGTCCATAAATTTGTACCAAGCGCGGCCCAAGTAAATCAAGCGTTTGCACCAAGTCGCTGACGTACATCGGCCCGCCACCGTAAAACACTGTTAGCAAGTTGCCCGCTGGGTTTTTGATGCCTTCAGCCGAGCGAATCATGCGCGACAGCATGGTGGGCGCAGCAAACAGGGTTACGTCTGGATACTGTTGCAAAGCTTCAAAGACAAGATCTGTGCTGAAGCTTGCTTCAATCACTTGGTGACCACCGCCAAATAAATGCGGTAAGGCGTAGAGCCCAGCACCATGCGAGAGCGGTGCGACATGCAACATCGTTTGGCCGGGTCGCACGCAATCAACGTCGGCCCCGTATTGCAAGCTCATCGTGATCAGGTTGCGGTGCGAGAGCATCGCACCTTTGGGGACG
>CAIZGG010000309.1 GCA_903932425.1 uncultured beta proteobacterium
GCCGGCTTCGGCCAGCACGAGGCTGGAAATTGCTTGAGCAGACATTAAGGTCTCCTTTGGGTAAATGTGAAACGCTGGCTATTGTACCGACTTGGTGGCGCGATCACTTGCAAACCGGGCTTGCCAAGCCCGAAAGTTGACATTCTCTATGGCTTCGCTCATTTCGGCCATGATTGTCAGATAAAAATGAAGGTTATGGACGGTATTTAGACGCGAACCAGTGATTTCGTTCGATTTTTGTAGGTGATGCAGGTAAGAAAGCGAAAAATTCTTGCAGGTATGGCAGCTGCAACTGGGGTCAAGCGGCAGGATATTGTCGCGGTATTGGGCGTTGCGGATTTTGACGTCGCCAAAGCGGGTGAAGAGCCAGCCATTGCGCGCGTTGCGAGTGGGCATCACACAATCAAACATATCAATACCCTGAGCGACGCCTTGCACCAGGTCTTCGGGGGTACCGACTCCCATTAAGTAACGTGGCGCGTTGGCCGGCAGTCG
Source organism: uncultured beta proteobacterium (assembly GCA_903932425.1). GTDB lineage: Bacteria > Pseudomonadota > Gammaproteobacteria > Burkholderiales > Burkholderiaceae_B > Zwartia. The sequence goes on from CAIZGG010000309.1 coordinate 496, forward strand.
CGGAGCAACGTGGGCAAGGATTCGCATCATGTCTTCTTTTGGCTCACCGACGGATAGCCCTCCAATCGCGTAGCCATGAAAGCCGATATCTTGTAAGCCCGCCAGTGATTCATCGCGTAGGGTTTCGAACATTCCGCCCTGAACGATCCCAAAAAGTGCATTCGGATTATTGAGTGCATCAAAGCTTTCGCGTGAGCGTCGTGCCCAGCGCAACGACATGCGCATCGACACAGCAGCTTCTTCGGGCGTAGCGGGGCGGTCATTGATCATGTAAGGCGTGCACTCATCAAACACCATGGCGATGTCTGAATTAAGTTCGGTTTGAATACGCATCGATTCTTCTGGGGTCAAGAACAGGCGCGCACCGTCGATAGGTGACGCAAACTTGACACCTTCTTCGGTAATTTTGCGCATCCCTTGCAGACTGAAGACCTGAAACCCACCTGAGTCGGTCAGTAAGGGCTTATGCCATTGCATGAAACCATGTAAGCCGCCATGTTTTGCGATGACTTCGGTTCCCGGACGCAACCACAGGTGAAAGGTGTTGCCTAAGACGATTTGTGAACCCACCTCGGAGAGTTCATGCGGCATCATGGCCTTGACAGTGCCATAGGTGCCTACCGGCATAAAAATAGGGGTTTCGACAACGCCATGGTTTAGGGTCATGCGCCCGCGTCGCGCTAGACCATCGGTCGCGAGTAGTTCAAAGCTCAAGCCTGTTTCAGGTTTGTGCGGTTGCACGTCAGTCTGGGTCATGTAGGGTGCCGTCACAAGGTAGGATTCCGTTCAAGAAACATCGCGTCACCATAACTAAAGAAGCGATAGCGCTGTTCGATCGCATGCTGATAGGCTTGACGCATTGGGTGCAGACCAATGAAAGCCGCGACCAACATGAGTAAAGTCGATTGTGGCAGGTGAAAATTCGTGATCATCGCATCGACGACCTGGTAAGGAAAGCCGGGCGTTATGAATAAGCGCGTATCGCCGGTTTGAGTGGTTGCTGCGTTCGCAGGTTCACGGGTCGTTGGTGCAGAAGCATTCTGAGCAAAAAGGTTTCTGGCCAGATACTCGCCGGCCAGGCGTGGGTTGTCTTTCGCCGCAGACTCAAGTGAACGTACGCTGGTCGTGCCGACCGCGATGACTCGACCTCCTAAGCTGCGCGTGCGCGCAATCGCCTCAAGAGTTTTGGGCGGCACGGTGTAGTGCTCGGCGTGCATGATGTGTTCAGCCAAGGTGTTGACGCGCACCGACTGAAAGGTACCGGCACCCACGTGCAGCGTTACAAAGGCACGCTTGACGCCAGCGGCATCAAGTTGCTCAAATAACACCTGATCAAAATGTAGTCCTGCAGTGGGCGCAGCAACGGCTCCGGGCTCGCGCGCATAGATGGTTTGGTAGCGATGGTCATCCGCGTCATCAGGCTGATGCGTGATGTATGGTGGTAGGGGCGTCGCGCCAAATTGCTCTAGCAAGTCAAGTACGGGTTGTTCAAATTCGAGGATAAATAAATCGTTTTCACGGCCCAGCACCCGCGCGTCAAACGCCTCGGCCAGGCGCAATACGCTACCAGCCGTGGGTGATTTGCTTGAGCGAATATGCGCCAGTGCCCCGTTCACAGCGGTGACCCGTTCAATGAGCACTTCAACTTTGCCACCCGTGGCCTTGTGACCAAATAAGCGGGCCTTAATGACTCGGGTATCGTTAAACACTAATAAATCGTTTGGGTGCAACAGGCCGAGCAAGTCGGTAAATTGTCGATCATGTCGCTGACCGGCTTGGTCGATATGCAGCAAACGGCTTGCTGTGCGCGTCGCCGCAGGCGTTTGCGCAATCAGCTCTTGAGGCAAAGCGTAATCAAAATCAGCGACGGTTAGTGGGTCAGTCACAGCAATAGGGTCTGTAAGGTTTGGGGGTGACTTGTGTCGATTTAGCCGAACAAGTCATGAAAGACCGCGCATTTTAAGCCTGTCGGCAGACTTTTTTTGTATGCTGTGGGCTGACATGCAGAAACAGGCGGCGGTAATGAGAGCTTTGCGGGCAAAGATGGGCGATTTATTGACACGCACTTTGGGGCGGGCGGCAGGGGCTTTTATGAGACAGGCGCTTGGCGGCTTGGCGCTTGGGTTGTACGCGATCTTTGGGTCAAGCGGTGCGTATGCGCAGGCCGGGTTGCCACCCGAGCTCGCACGGGCCTGGGCGCAGACTAAGTTGCCTGAAGCGTCTTTGTCAGTGCTTGTACAAGAAGTCGGCGGTCCGCAATTATTCGCGTTGTCCCCCGAACTGCCGCGTAACCCTGCATCAGTCATGAAATTGGTGACTACTTACGCTGCCGTCTCGCGATTAGGGCCAAACTACACTTGGAACACTGATTTGTTGATTGGGGCAGACGCTAAAGCCTCAGAGCAGGGTGTCTTGAGTGGCCCGCTCTATATTCGCGCCGGCGGCGATCCGATCTTTTTATTGCAAGATCTTTGGCGTTTGCTGCGAGACCTGCGTTTGCGCGGAGTACGTGAAATCCCAGAAATCGTCATTGACCGTTCAATTTTTGGCGATGTGACAATTGATCCGGGCACGTTTGATGGCTCGGCCTATAGCCCCTATAACGCCAGCCCCGATGCTTTTATGGTGGGCTTCGGTGCGATGCGGCTGGTGTTTTCTCCCGATCCCGGCACGCGTACCTGGAAGTCGTTTGTCGATCCACCGATGGAGGGGGTGCAGATCGAGGGCAATGTGCAATGGGTAGATGGGGTCTGTCCGGGCTCGCCAAACATCAGCACTGACATTACGATGGCTCAAGGCACTGTTAAGTTTCGAGTAACCGGGAAAGCGGTTGGTTCGTGCGGTGAGTTTGATGTGTTTCGTTTGGCTTTTTCGCAAGAAGAATTTGGCGCGCGTGTCTTGCGATCGTTGTGGCAAGAGCTCGGTGGCGTGATCACTGGGAAGATCCGCAGCGGTTCGATTCCATCGTCGGCTGTGGTGGTTGCTGCACATCAGTCGCCACCGCTGTCTGAGGTCATCCGTTTAATTAATAAGCGCAGCAACAATGTGATGACACGTGTGTTGTTATTGACGCTTGGTGCCGAGGCGGGTCGACGCCCGGCTACGGTTGAAGGTAGTGTGCAAGTTGCTCAAGAGGTCTTGGCACGTCAGGGCTTGCCAATGAAGGGGATGGTGCTAGACAACGGTTCTGGCTTGTCGCGTAACGGCGTGGTGTCGGCCGATAGTTTGGCTCAGCTCTTGCAGAAGGCGTGGGTGTCGCCGGTGATGCCCGAGTACTTGGCGTCGTTGTCGATCTTGGGCTCGGACGGCACGACTCGCAACCGCCTGCGTGATCCGTCGACTAAAACGATGGCGCATCTTAAAACTGGGGCGCTGCGAGACGTGCGCTCAGTAGCGGGCTACGTTTGGGGTGCCAGCGGCAAACGTTATGTGGTGGTGAGCATGGTGAATCACGAGCGCGCTCACGAGGCGAGATCATTTGAAAACGCGCTGATCGCCTGGCTGACAGCGCGATGAAGCGAGCCACCCGTTTGACCAAGGATCGGATGCAAAGCGAACAGACTAACGGGCGAGGTAGCCTATGAACGGCAAAGATCTGCGAGGTTTTGGCCTGGCATTGCTTCTGCTCACGATGCTTGTTGGCACTGGCAACAGTGCGCAGGCGCAAATTTGTGACGCTCGGTTTTTTCATAACGGCGGAGTCATCGAGATTGGTGGTTCGGGGATGTTGAATGTCTCGGCCAAGTTGACGTTCAGCCAAGTTAAAAAGATTTCATCCACGGCGTGTCAGGCGCAGGTAAAAGGCTTTGCTAAATACTCGCTCATGAGCTTTTTAAGTGGTGCGAACGACATCGATCATGTGTTGAGTGTGAGCGGCAATAAAACGAGTGTCGTGGACGCGCGTCCCGGTAAGTCGGCCGACTCTGCCACCTTTGATGTGCAATTGCTCGGACTGTTCGGTTTTGGGGCGCCGATTCAGGCTGCAGGGCAGAAGTTTGCCCCACAGTCTTACACCCTAGCGATGGGCGATCCAAAGCGAGGACCGACCACGCCAGTGGGTGTGCGCATGGGTGAAAAAACCGTAGGTACACAGCAATCCCTACAGACCGCCGTCGGTAAGTTGCAATGCTGGCCGGTTCGGTATGCCCGCAGCACTGACGCGACAACCGCGCAAGTGCAAGGCATGATGCTACCGATCCCGTCGATTCAATCCCAAGTCACGGATTGGTTTTGTCCCTCGACCAATCTTGTGATGAAGCAAGAGATCGAGCAATCTGGTCAAAAATCAGTCATCGAGGTGAAGGTGCTGCGGTAGAGTTTAGCGACACGTGCTTGTGTTAGCAGGGGTGTCAAAGCCCTAATTCACCCCAAATCGAATCTACGCGTGCCTTGGTCGCTGCATCCATCGTGATTGGGGTGCCCCATTCGCGTTGGGTTTCGCCTGGCCATTTATTGGTAGCGTCGAGGCCCATTTTTCCGCCTAATCCTGAAACCGGCGAAGCAAAGTCCAGATAATCGATTGGTGTGTTTTCGACGAGCAGGGTGTCACGTACCGGATCCATACGGGTCGTCATTGCCCAAACAACTTCTTTCCAGTCGCGTGGGTTGATATCTTGATCGACCACGACAATGAATTTTGTGTACATAAACTGGCGCAAAATACTCCACAAGCCAAACATCACACGCTTGGCGTGACCCGGATATTGTTTGCGAATCGACACCACGGCGAGGCGATAGCTACAGCCCTCGGGCGGCAGATAAAAATCAACAATCTCGGGCAACTGTCGGCGCAAGATGGGGACAAAAACTTCGTTGAGTGCGACGCCTAGCACCGCAGGTTCATCGGGAGGTTTACCCGTGTATGTGGTGTGATAAATCGGGTTGCGACGCATAGTGATGCGGTCAACTGTAAAAACTGGAAACCAGTCTTGCTCGTTGTAGTAGCCGGTGTGATCACCGTAAGGGCCTTCTAGCGCTAGCTCATAGTCAGACGCGGGCGGTGGGTTCACGCCTTGCGGCACGACAGGTTTGATTGCTCGTGGATCTGAGCTAGGCAGCAGATGCCCTTCGAGCACGATCTCCGCGGTCGCCGGAACCGATAGACCGCTACCAAGCGCCTGAGTGACTTCGGTGCGTGCGCCCCGCAGCAAACCAGCAAATTGGTATTCAGACAAACTGTCAGGCACTGGCGTGACAGCGCCCAGAGTCGTGGCAGGGTCGGCACCCAAAGCGACCGCGATAGGAAAAGGCGTGCCGGGGTGTGCGAGCGCATGATCTCGGAAATCAAGCGCGCCGCCCCGATGTGAGAGCCAGCGCATAATGAGTTTATTGCGGCCAATGACCTGTTGCCGATAGATCCCCAAGTTTTGTCGACGGGCGTTAGGCCCTCTTGTGATCACCAGGCCCCAAGTCAGTAAGGGTGCAATGTCACCAGGCCAACAAGTTTGGATGGGGAGCTTGGCAAGATCCACGTCGGCGCCTTCCCAAACGATCTCTTGGCACGGCGCGCCACGGACAGTTTTGGGGCTCATGTCCCATAAGGCCGCTTTCAGCATCGAGACTTTAGCGAGCGCATCACGAAAACCCTTTGGAGCTTCGGGTTCGCGTAACGAAGCCAGCAGTTCACCGATCTCGCGCAGGGCGCCTACGTTTTCGGCACCCATGCCGCGTGCGACCCGGGCGGGTGTGCCAAACAAGTTGGCTAAGACCGGCATTGAGGCGGGTTGGCCGTTGTGGGTGGCGTGTTCAAACAGTAACGCCGGGCCTTCGGCTTTCAGAACCCGATCTGCAATTTCGGTCATTTCAAGCGAAGTGGATACGGGTTGGCTAATGCGCTTGAGGTCGCCCGAGCGCTCAAGCTGTGCAATAAAATCTCTTAAGTCTTTGTATTTCAAGGTCTTGATCCGCCAAAACGGTTACAGTTCTGAGATGCACACAAGGTTAACACCCGCCCTGCTTGCCCCCGAGGTGAAGCAATGATGACCCTACAACATTTGAGTCATTCACGCGATCAGCACGCGGCCACTTCAAGGATGCGCGCATGATGACTTTGTCGCCTGCTTGGAATGTGGCGCAGCAACTCGTGAGCGGGCTCTACCGTAACCTGGCGGAGTTTGTGCGAACTTGCGCGATTTATCTGGGTATTTCGGTGCTAGTGGCAGGTGCGATGGTGCTGACGATGCCGGCACTGCGCGGGCAGGCGCTGCAAATTCATTCGGCTCTGCTTTACGCACTGGTGCCTGAGGCCTTGATTCCGCAGGCAACGACTAATACCAGTGCACCTGTGGGCACGATCGTGGCCGCCGTCGACCTAGAGCCGATTCGGGGCGAAACCTTGCCGCCCTCGGCAGCGGGGCGGTTACCCCCCGCAGTGGCTCCAGCACTGCCAGGCGCAACTTCGCGTTTAGATCTGGCGATTCCGATAAATTCGTCGCCGCCTGGGTCGAACGAGCAAAACAGTGCTGCAACCAACACGGCGCTCGCCCCTAGTGGTGCGACGCCAGAGAGTGCGAGTGTTTCGCCGCAAACCCCAAGTCGGGGTGGGGCAAGCGTGGCGGGGCAGGCGCAGCCCGCTACGGTGCAACAGGATTTGGCTGTGGCAGCGCAGGCCCCCGCCTCGGGTACCGCCACTGGCTTAGCGCAGGTGTTGCAGCGACAAGCATTAAGTCAAGGTCAACAAGACGCTTTAATTCAATACCTGTCACGCAAATATCTGGTCGCAAATCAGGCTGCGCAAATGTTTGTTGAAACGGCCTATGTCGTGGGTGACGAGTTAAAAGTTGATCCGCTGTTGATCTTAGCGATCATCGCGACTGAGTCGCGTTTTAATCCGTATGCGGGCGGCCAGGTTGGCGGCCCAACCGGGTTGATGCAAGTCATGATGAGTATTCATCGAGAAAAATTTACCCAACAAGGCCGCAGCGAAACGATGGTGTTTAATCCGGTCGCGAATATTCGAGTCGGTGCTTTTATTCTGGCCTACTGCATACGCACACGCGGGTCTGTAGCAGGTGGCTTGCTGTGCTATTGCGGAGCAAGCGGGCCCAACGCTGACGGTGGCTATACAGAAAAAGTTCTATCCGAGCGCAGGCGCTTAGCGCTGGCTGGCTCAATTGCACTAAAAGACTGAGTGCACGCGTTGATCGCTAGGCATGCAACAGGGCCTTGCGATCAACCTAAAAACGCCCTCATGCGGTAGATCGCCTCTTGCAAACGCTCAAGCCCGGTGGTGTAGGCAAAGCGCATCGTGTGGGCAGCGTGTGCGGGCCCAAAATCCAAGCCCGCCACGGCAGCCACGCGCGCACCATTGAGTAAAGCAGCTGAAAAAGCGTTGCTGTCTGACGAGTGCGCTGAGATATCGCCGTACACATAAAACGCGCCGTCGGGCGTGACGGGCACGTCAATGTTCAAGGCTTTCAGGGCGGGCACCAGGTAATCACGACGTTGCCTGAAGGCCTCGCGGCGCTGCTCAAAGAGCGCCAGGGCGTCTGGCTCAAAGCAGGCGATGGCACCGTGTTGCGCCAGTGTTGGCGCGCAGATTGCCAAACTCGCTGCCATTTTTTCGATGGGCTCAACCATATGGGTCGGGACAATCATCCATCCCAGACGCCAGCCAGTCATGTTGAAGTACTTTGAAAAACTATTCAGGATAATGAGATTGTCATCAATCGCTAACGCAGACTGTCGCGCGCCATCGTACGATAAGCTCAGATAAATTTCGTCCATCATCACAAAACCGTTGCGTGCGTGAACTTGTTTAATCAGACGGGTGAGTGCGTCGCGTGGGATCGAGGTGCCGGTCGGGTTGCTTGGCGAGGCGATCAAGACGCCGCGTGTGGCGGGACCCCAGTGTTGCTCGATGTCCGTGTCTGCCAGTTGAAAGCGATTGGCGATCGTGGTGGGGATCAGTTTTGTGGTGCCACCTGCAGCACCGACAAAGTTACGATTTGGCGGATAACATGGATCGGGCATCAAGACTTCATCGCCGGGGTTGATGAGCGCCATCGCTGCCAACAACAGTGCGCCGCTTGCGCCCGAGGTGACGATGACACGATTGGGGTCGACTTTGGCCCCAAGTTGTTGAGCATAAAACCCAGCGATTGCTTCTCTGAGTTCGGGCAGGCCGGCCGGCGGCGAATAGCCACTTTTGCCTGACTGTGCCGCCTGTTGCATGGCTTGGATCACTTGAGGGGCTGCGGTAAAGTCGGGTTCGCCGACGCCAAGGCTGATAATGTCGATGCCGCTGCGCTGCAGCGCTGTGGCCTGTTTAAAAAGTTCGACCGCGTGAAAGGTCACGGTATCGGCGGTGCGTGCTGCAAGGACTGTCATGACCTATCTCTCCGTAAGAGGCTGAATTGTAGTGGTTACTCCAACATCCAGACGTGCTTTTCTTGTGGGACGCCGCACGCCAGCGACCCCGTTTGAGCAGTTTTGCGCTCGACTTGCACGCACTTCGTTAGGACCTGTGCGAACCGAGGCGTTAAACGCGGCCTCAAGTCAAAGGCGACAGGCGTGGCTCAAACCCCTGCGTCACGAGGACGTCGCGCATGCGAGGGCGCTGTGCCGAGAGTACGGGGTGGCGTTGGTCTTGGATGGGTGCGAGCTCCCGCCGACCGACGCGCAGGCGACGCTGCGGGTGTCTCCCCTGAGTGAAGGCGCAGGTTTTTCTCGGGCGGGCGCGCAGACGGGCGTATGGCGCGCTGACGCAGGGTGTACGGTGGCTCAACTCAAAGAGACCGGTTTGTTTGAGGGGATGGCGCTTGAACCCGAATTGACGCTGGCGCAATGGTTTGCTTGGCCCGTTGGGGCTCAACGCGCGCTTGAACCCGAGGCCGTTATGCTCGGCGCCGTCCAAATGATCGAGCGGGCAGAAGTGTTGTTAGCGGATGGAACCGTTGAGGTACTTGGCCCCTTCGGTGCAAAGTCGCAAGCCCCACTGCGCAGCCTGACACTACAGAGGTTGGTGCCCAAGTTGTTCGAGCTGGCTGCCTCAGAGGCTGCTCAGCGTTGCGCGCAGTCGACGCTCTGGCCAGCCTGTTACAGGCTAGATGCTTTGATGGCGACGCCTGAGCACGAGCCTAATCTGGCGCAATTATTGGTTGGGCACCAAGGCCGACTGGGCTGGGTGCAAACGCTGTGGCTGAGGCACGCCGAGGCGCCGCCCCAAGCTCAGCGCTGGGCGCAAGCCAGTGAGCATGATAGTGGGCAAGCTAACGCGCAGCACAGTGAGCAAGACATTGCGCTGGCGGCACACCTTGATCAAGAACTCAAGCACATCCTTGATCCATTCGGGGTATTTGGTTCAAACTCTAACTTAAAGGGGCTAGAATCGGCCTATTAAATATCGTTCATTGGCAGAGCAACATGGAAAAAACCTTTCGTCAGGCTGCGCTTGAGTACCACGAGCAGGGTCGGCCCGGCAAAATTTCGGTCACGCCGACTAAAACCTTATCTAATCAGCGTGATCTGGCGCTGGCGTATTCGCCTGGTGTTGCTGCCGCCTGTGAAGAAATTGTGGCAGATCCGGCGAATGCGTTTCGCTACACGGCCCGTGGCAATCTTGTGGGTGTGATCACCAACGGCACCGCGGTACTTGGTTTGGGCAATATTGGGCCGCTGGCTTCGAAACCGGTCATGGAAGGTAAAGCGGTTCTGTTCAAAAAATTTGCTGGTATCGATGTGTTCGATATCGAAATTAACGAACAAGACCCAGACAAGCTCGTTGAAATTATTGCGGGCCTAGAGCCAACGTTTGGCGGGATCAATCTTGAGGATATCAAGGCGCCCGAGTGCTTCATCGTTGAGCGTAAATTGCGTGATCGCATGCGTATCCCCGTGTTTCATGATGATCAGCACGGCACAGCGATTTGTGTGTCGGCTGCGTTCATTAACGGACTTGAAGTTGTTGGTAAAGATATTAAGCAAGTCAAAGTCGTTGTATCTGGTGCAGGGGCTGCTGCGTTGGCCTGCCTTGATCTAATGGTGGACTTAGGCTTGCCGCTGAAAAATATTTGGGTTTCAGATGTTGAAGGCGTGGTCTATGAGGGTCGCACTGTTTTGATGGACCCCGATAAAATGCGTTTTGCGCAAAAAACCGACGCGCGCAAACTCGCTGACATCATCGATGGTGCAGATGTATTTTTAGGGCTATCGGCGGGCGGTGTGCTTAAGCCCGAGATGGTGAAGGTCATGGCGAAAAGGCCCTTGATTCTGGCTTTGGCGAATCCAAATCCTGAGATCTTGCCTGCAGATGCACACGCCGTGCGCGACGACATTGTGATGGCAACGGGTCGCTCTGATTATCCCAACCAGGTCAATAACGTGTTGTGCTTTCCGTATATTTTTCGAGGTGCGCTAGATGTTGGCGCCACGACGATTACGCGCGAAATGGAAAAAGCCGCAGTGGTGGCGATTGCCAAGCTTGCTCAAGAAGAGCAAAGCGAAGTTGTCGCAGCCGCCTATGGCCAATACGACGTGGCCTTTGGACCGAACTCCTTTATCCCCAAGCCGTTTGATCCGCGCTTGATTGTACGCATTGCCCCGGCCGTGGCTAAGGCTGCGATGGAGTGCGGCGTAGCCACTCGCCCAATTGCTGATCTTGAGGGATATGTCGAGCAGCTTGAGCAATTCGTTTATCGTTCGGGCGCTTTCATGAAGCCCCTATTCGCAGGCGCGAAATCGCACGTGCGCTCGGGCGATAAGGCGCGTATCGTGTTCACCGAAGGCGAGGATGAGCGCGTCTTGCGCGCCGTGCAAGTCGTGGTGGACGAAAAGCTTGCAAAGCCTATCTTGGTGGGACGCCCTGAAGTCTTGAAAGCCCGAATTGACAAGTTTGGTCTGCGTTTGCGTTTGGGTGAGGATGTTGAAGTCACGAACCCGGATTTTGACCCTCGGTTTCATCAATACTGGACAGCCTACTGGGAAAAAATGTGTCGCAGTGGTGTCACCAAAGAAATGGCACGTGTTGAAATGCGCCGTCGCTTAACCTTGATTGGTGCGTCGATGGTCAAAATGGGTGACGCTGATGGCATGATCTGTGGCACCGTGAGTGGGTACGCCGACCATTTGCGTTACATCGATCAAATCATTGGAAAGCAGCCTGGCACCTCAACCTACGCGGCTATGAACATTTTGCTTTTGCCCGAGCAGACGTTGGCGTTGGTCGATACCCATGTCAATGATGACCCGACTGCCGAGCAAATTGCTGAATTCACAATCGCGGCCGCCGCGCAGATGCGACGTTTAAATTTGGTGCCCAAGGTTGCGTTGTTGTCGCGTTCAAACTTTGGTTCAGGCAGTTCAGCTTCCGGTGCCAAAATGCAACAGGCTCTGGCCTTGATTCGCCAGCTAGGCCCAGAACTTGAAGTTGACGGCGAGATGCACGGCGATTGTGCCTTAGACGAGGCGCTGCGTCTGAAAATCTTGCCCTCCTCAACGTTAAAAGGATCGGCGAATCTGTTGGTTTGCCCGAATGTTGACTCTGGCAATATTGCGTATAACCTACTCAAAACGATCTCGGGGGGCAACGTGGCGGTGGGGCCTTTCTTGCTGGGTGCGAATGCGCCAGTGCACATACTGACTACCAGCGCTACGGTAAGGCGCATTGTCAACATGACAGCGCTGACGGTCGTTGAGGCCAATGACCTGGCGTTTGGGCGCCAACAGGCCAAACCGCTGTAAGTTGTTTCAATCTATTATTTTTTTGCTATTGACCGCGAATAATTAACCCTCGACGAGGCTCACCTAGTTGTCGTATGCTAAAACTACACGACAAACATGTGGCCTTGTTCTAGGAGCCCTCTGAAATGAGTAAGGCGGTTGATCCAAAATTAAAGCAGCTGTTGCGCAGTGGCGGGGATTTTGATCCTGACACCGGAGTCGATTTGCTTTCGGCTGCAGCGGCCGAGAAGGGACTGGCCTGGTGTGTGGCGCAGTGCGATAAGGCGCGTAGCCGCTCTGCGGTGTTTCGTGCTGTCGTCAAGGCCGTCGACTACCCGCAGTTCTTTGGCTCAAGTTTTGATTCGTTTTTTGATTGTTTGTGCGACAGCCTGCTCGATCAAAAAGAAGGTTTGGTCTTGGTCTTTGAAAAGCTGCACTCGGCGGATCCGGCAATTGTGACGGACGGCGTGCAGTTTATGCAGGTATTGAACGACGCCGTAGGCTTTGCCCGAGATAATGGTCGTGTCTTTATCTTTGGCATCGAACATGCTGGCAAGCACCCCGACGACAAGCCGGGTGTGGTGAACAACTGGAGTGACGAGCCGGCGTAATCCGCGGCTGCAGTCTTGCGCGAGCCCTGCGCTGCGCGACCTAAAAGGTATGAAGTGGTGCGGGCAAAGGTTACCAGCCGAGTAAGGCCGTCGCTGCAGACACCAAGGCTAGCCCGGCTGTTTCGGTGCGCAGCACCCTTAAGCCAAACTTTATCCTTGCTACCCCTTGTCGCGTTGCGACAGCAGTTTCCTCGGGGCTCCAGCCTCCTTCTGGCCCGATCAGCAGGGTCAGCGCTTTGATCATTTTGGGCTGTTGGTGGCTTGCTGAAATATGCTCGGCAAGGGTGTGATCGGCCTCTGGGTGACACAACAAGCGCTGTTCGGGCGCGGTCGCAGCAATGGCATCCTCGAGGCTTTGCGGGGCGCTTAAGGACATCAAGCGATTGCGGCCGCACTGCTCAGACGCCGAAGTAATAATGCCGCGCCAGTGTTCGAGTCGCTTTATAAGTCGCGGCCCCGACAGCTTCAGTACGCTACGTTGCGCTGCAACAGGAATGACGCGGTGTACACCCAGTTCGACTGCTTTTTCGATAATCCAATCCATTTTGTCGCCTGCGGGCAAGGCCTGGATCAGGGTAATTTCGCCGCTTAGCTCGGCCTCTTTTGGGGTGTGCTCCCCAAGCAAAACAAGCGTTTTTTTGCCTTCAAAGCTGAGCGTGCCTGAAATTTCACCACCCCGGCCGTCAAAGAGTACTACTGTGTCGCCAGCCTCTAGCCGCCTCACGCGGATGTGGTGCGCCAGGGGGGCTGGCAACGCGAGTTCTTGCCCGGCAAAAACCGGATCGGGGCAGTAAAAGCGGGGGTCAGCCATCAGGTCGCTCAATAAGAGAGTGAGGGGTTATACGGGTGCTAAACTCCTACGTTTTGTAACCTATTTTTCCTGTGCTTGTTTGGGCGGGACACATCGCATGAACTCAACTACTGCTGTCCCCGTTAAATTGGCCGATGCCATTCGAGCCCTTGCTATGGACGCAGTCCAGCAAGCCAACTCCGGGCATCCGGGCGCCCCCATGGGCATGGCTGAAATGGCGCAAGCGCTGTTTACTCGCCACCTGCGCCACAATCCGGCAGATCCGGCCTGGGCCAACCGCGATCGTTTCGTGTTGTCAAACGGTCATGGCTCAATGTTGATTTACGCGTTGCTGCATCTGACAGGATACGACCTGCCGATGGATGAGTTGCGCAAGTTTCGACAGCTGCACTCAAAAACGCCCGGTCATCCTGAGGTCGGCATCACACCAGGGATTGAAACAACCACGGGCCCTTTGGGACAAGGTTTGGCCAACGCTGTCGGGATGGCGCTTGCCGAAGCGCTGTTAGCCGCTGAATTTAATCGCCCTGAACACAAACTCGTTGATCACCACACGTATGCGTTTGTGGGTGACGGCTGTCTGATGGAAGGCATCTCGCACGAAGTGTGTTCGTTAGCCGGTACGTTGCGTTTGGGTAAGCTCGTTGTTTTATATGACGACAATGGTATTTCGATCGACGGTAAAGTTGAACACTGGTTTGTAGACGACACCGCTAAACGTTTTGAAGCCTATGGATGGAATGTCGCACGCGTGGCTGATGGCCATGATGTGGCTTTGGTGGATCAGGCGATCAAACAGGCTCGTTTGACTGGTGTTGCGCAGGCGCGTCCTACTTTAATTATTTGCCGTACAGTGATCGGCAAGGGTGCGCCAACTGTTGCTGGCACAGACAAAGTCCATGGCGCGCCCTTGGGTGCCGAAGAAATCGCTCGCACGCGCACCGCAATTAATTGGCCGCATGCGCCTTTCGAAATCCCTGACGCGGTGTATCAGGGTTGGGATCAGCGTGCCGCCGGCGCTCAGGCTCAGGCCACCTGGCAAAAAAAGTTTGACGCTTACTCGATTCAGTTTCCTGCCGAGGCGCGCGAATTCATGCGTCGCATGCGTGGCGAATTACCTGCTGATTTTGCGACCGCAGCACAACAGCTTTTGAATAGCACTCACGACAAAGCTGAAACCGTTGCATCACGTAAAGCCTCGCAGCAAGCGATCACGGCGTTGGTTGAGTTGTTGCCCGAGATGCTAGGTGGCTCTGCCGATCTGACGGGGTCGAACTTTACTGACTGGAAAGGCGCGATACCTGTGCGCGCAAGCGTAGCGGGCGTTCAGTTTGGCCGGCACATTAATTACGGCGTCCGCGAATTCGGTATGGCGGCCATCATGAATGGCATAGCCTTGCACGGCGGCTATTTGCCCTTTGGCGGCACGTTCTTGACCTTCTCCGATTACTCACGCAACGCGTTGCGTATGGCGGCGCTGATGAAGCAACGCGTCGTACACGTCTTTACGCACGACTCGATTGGCTTGGGTGAAGATGGCCCAACCCATCAGTCTATTGAACACGCTAGCAGCTTACGTTTGATTCCTAACTTATCGGTGTGGCGCCCCTGCGATACGGTCGAAACGACTGCGGCCTGGTTGGCGGCGGTGAGTCGCCCGAGCAGTATCGGGATGGACGTCCATGCAGGTGGCCCGACAGCTTTATTGCTATCACGCCAAAATTTGCCGTTTGTTGCGCGCAGCGCCGAAACATTAAAACAAGTGGCACGTGGTGGTTATGTCTTGCAAGATGCTGCTCACGCAAAGGCTGCGATTCTCGCGACAGGCTCAGAAGTGGCGATTGCGATTGATGCTCAAAAGCTGTTAGCTGCCGAGGGGATTGCGGTACGGGTGGTGTCGATGCCAAGCACGGATGTGTTTGATCAGCAAGACGCTGGCTGGCGCGCTTCGGTGTTGCCCCAAGGAATGCCCCGCGTTGCGGTTGAGGCCGGTGTTACGGGGCTATGGCACAAGTATGTTGGGCTTGACGGCGCTGTCATTGGCATTGACACTTACGGTGAGTCAGCACCTGCTGGTGCACTGTTTAAATATTTTGGCTTGACGGCAGACAAAGTCGCGCAAGCGGTTAAAAATCTTTTGTAAATTTCAAATAATCAGGAGCTCGACACACCATGACGATTCGCGTTGCTATTAACGGCTATGGCCGTATCGGCCGTAATATTTTGCGTGCACATTACGAAGGTGGCAAAAAGCACGATATCCAAATCGTCGCTATTAACGACTTAGGTGATCCTAAGACCAATGCCCATTTAACCCAATACGATACCGCCCATGGCAAGTTTCCTGGTACGGTTGGCGTTGAAGGTGACTTCATGGTGGTTAACGGCGACAAAATTCGCGTTTTAGCTAATCGCAATCCAGCTGAATTGCCCTGGGGCGAGCTCAACGTTGACGTCGTCCTCGAGTGCACGGGTTTCTTTACGACTAAAGAAAAAGCCTCGGCTCACATCAAAGGCGGCGCTAAAAAAGTCATTATTTCAGCGCCTGGCGGTAAAGACGTTGACGCAACCGTTGTTTACGGCGTTAACCACGGCGTGTTGAAAAGCTCAGACACAGTGATCTCAAATGCGTCTTGCACCACCAACTGTTTGGCCCCGTTAGTGCAGCCTTTGCACGAGGCCTTGGGTGTGGTGACTGGCTTGACGACCACGATTCACTCGTATACCAACGATCAAGTCTTGACCGACGTTTATCACGAAGATTTGCGTCGTGCACGCTCGGCGACCATGAGCATGATCCCGACTAAAACAGGCGCCGCTGCTGCTGTGGGTTTAGTGTTGCCTGAGCTCAATGGCAAGCTTGATGGTTTTGCAATTCGTGTGCCCACGATCAACGTATCGCTGGTTGACTTGTCGTTTATTGCCAAGCGCGACACCACGGTTGACGAAGTGAATGCGATTCTGAAGACCGCTTCTGAAGGCAAGCTCAAAGGCATCTTGACGTATCAAACCGAACAACTCGTTTCGGTTGACTTCAATCACAATCCAGCTTCAAGCAACTTTGACGCGACACTGACTAAAGTGTCAGGTTCGTTGGTAAAGGTTTCGTCTTGGTATGACAACGAGTGGGGCTTTAGCAACCGTATGCTCGACACCACGATTGCGCTGATGACGGCAAAATAATTGCCACGCACGAATAAGAGGCCCTTCGGGGCCTCTTTGCTTAGGGGTCATGTGAAACGAATGCGTATTGCCTGGTAGGCTTTGCATTTTTCGAGACTGATATTTTTTATTTGTGGTGGATATTATGACGACTGTTCAAACTCTCTCTGGGCTGGCTCAGGCCGGCAAGCTCGCTGGCAAGCGCGTGTTCATTCGCGCCGACTTGAATGTACCGTTTGATGATGCGGGCAACATTACCGAAGACACTCGGATTCGTGCCTCGGTGCCCGGTATTCGTCTGGCACTTGATGCGGGTGCCGCAGTGATGGTGACATCGCACTTGGGCCGACCCACCGAGGGCACGCTCAATCCTGAGGATTCACTCGCGCCGATTGCCAAGCGCTTGACTGAGTTAATGGGGATGCCTGTCACCTTGGTGCAAAACTGGGTGGATGGTGTCGCGGTTGCCCCAGGGCAAGTCGTGTTGCTTGAAAACTGCCGAGTCAATAAGGGCGAAAAAAAGAACGACCCGAC
>CAIZGG010000310.1 GCA_903932425.1 uncultured beta proteobacterium
CGTTGCGCGACCGTGCGCAGTCTGGCGCCTGAATGTTTGCTGTATCCCAGAGACCAACCCGCGGAACAAAGCGCCTATGCTCAGGCCGCACAAGTTGCCCTGGCTTATTCGCCGTCTGTCTATCAGCACACTAACGCCACTCTTTTAATCGACGTGACCTACAGTCTGCGTTTATTTGGCGGTATCCGCCTGATTGTTCAAAGATTACGGCAACAACTCAAGCGCTTAAAACTGCAGGTTCAAAGCAGTGTTGCGCCCACGGCCACCGGTGCCTGGCTGTTAGCGCAAGCCGCGCGGCACTCGACGCAGCCGTCAACACAACGCTTAGCACCGCACTCAGTAAAGAACTCAGCACACCACCTGGCACGTTATGCCTGCAGCCAGTCAACACTCGAGCGCTTACTCAATTCTTTGCCTTGTGCGATGTTGCCAAGTGCGCAGACGCAACTGGTTTGGCTTAAAGCGATTGGCTGCGAAACCCTCGGGGGATTGCGCGCGTTACCGCGCAACGGCCTGCAGCGACGCGTAGGCACAGCCTTACTGAGCGAACTTGAGCACGCCTATACGCAAACAGTTTGGCGCAAAGCCCCTTACCTTGCGCCCGAACAATTTAATCAACAAATTGATTTACTTGATCGCCTTGAACATACCGCAGCACTGTCTTCGTTTGCAGAACGTTTAGCCCTTAGCCTATGTACTTGGTTAGCGGCTAAGCAATACGCATTACGCAGCGCCACGCTTGAACTGCACCACGAACGTGGCCGCCACGCCTGCCCACCCACAGTGTTAGAGCTAGCCTTTGGCGAACCCGTCTGGTTGATCACTCAACTGACGCCCTTATTACACGAACGTCTGTCACGCCAAAGTTTGGCTGGGCCCGTTGTCGCCCTCACCTTGCGTAGTCAGGTTCTGGCGCCACAAAGCACGCGTAACGCAACGTTATTTCCTGATCCATTACAGGCCCCAGCAGATTACCGGCGCCTTTTAGATTTGCTGTCTGCGCGACTGGGCACAGAACAGATATTGCAGCCCGCGCCCTTGGCTGATCATCGACCAGAAATCGCCAATAACTGGGTGCCACTCGACGCTTCGACGATCAGTCTAGCTATTTCTACAACGACCAAGTCAGCTGCATCAGCAATGACCACACAAGTTGCGTCAGCACTGGCCACGCAAACTGCGTCTGTGACCGCTACGCAGGCAACCCGCGCTACAGTCAGCGCAACGCCTGCACCCTTAACTGAAAGGCCTTTTTGGCTATTAGCCGAGCCCCTTGCGCTGAGCGTTCGCAACGACCGTCCGATCTATCGTGGCCCGTTGCAATTACTGCGAGGCCCTGAGCGCATTGAAAGTGGCTGGTGGGATCACTTACGCATTGCACGCGATTATTTTGTGGCGCAAGACCAGCATGCTGCGCGTTACTGGATCTATCGCGAACGCGATACTGAACAGGCGCGCTGGTTTTTACACGGTTTATTCGCTTAATGACCAACGCGTTCAACACCATCCTACCTGGCTACGCCGAGCTGCATTGCTTGTCAAACTTTACGTTTTTGCGCGGCGCCTCGTCACCCGAAAGCCTGGTCGCACAAGCTGCGGCTTTAGGCTATCACGCCCTGGCACTTACAGATGAGTGCTCGTTAGCCGGCATTGTGCGGGCGCACCTTGAAGCAAAAAAATCAGACTTGAAGTTATTAATTGGCACTGAATTACGCCTGACTCCAAGCGATCAACCCGCTTACAAAATCATCTTGCTCGCGCAACATCGCGAAGGCTATGGCAATTTGTGTGAAGTGATTACACGCGGTCGGATGCAAGCCGTTAAAGGACAATACTTTTTACGCCCGCACGAAGTCGTCGTCGATGGTTGCCTGGCAATTTTGATCCCTGACCCCGAGGCTCTTGCCGCAGAGTTATCACATCAATTGCTTTGGTTGACACATCACTTTTCAAACCGCTGTTGGGCTGGCATCAGCCGGCTGCACCGCGCGCAAGACACGCTACGCGGGCAAATGCTTCAAGCGTTGGCCCAAGAGCATGGCGTGCCTTGCGTAGCGGTTGGGCAGGTCGAGATGCACAAGCGTTCGCGCAAAGCACTGCATGATGTATTAACCGCGATTCGTTTGCGTAAAACGGTTGCGCAATGTGGCTATGAGTTGGCCTCAAACGCTGAGCAACACCTACGTACACGCTTGCGCTTAAGCAATCTATACCAACCCGAGCTTTTACTGCAAACCGTTTGCATTGCCGAACGTTGTGACTTTAGTCTTGACGAACTACGGTACGAATATCCCGAAGAGGTCGTGCCCAAAGGTTATAGCGCCGCGCAATATCTGCACGAGCAAACGTGGCTAGGCGCAGCTAAGCGCTATCCTGAAGGCATTCCTGAAAACGTCAGCACGCAAATTAAACATGAACTTACTTTAATTGCAGAGCTTGGCTACGAAGCGTATTTTTTGACCGTCTACGATCTTGTACAGTTTGCGGTAAGTCGAAAAATATTATGTCAGGGGCGAGGTTCAGCGGCAAACTCGGCCGTTTGTTATTGCCTGGGAATCACAGCAGTGAATCCTGCAAACGGCAATTCTTTATTTGAACGCTTTATTAGCCGCGAACGCAATGAACCGCCGGATATTGATGTGGATTTTGAACATCAGCGGCGCGAAGAGGTGATTCAGTATCTCTATCAAAAATACGGACGCCAGCGCGCGGCCTTAACCGGCGTGGTGACGTCTTACCGACCTCGCAGTGTTTTGCGCGATACAGGGCGTGCCCTAGGAATTGATGCGCAAATTATTGATCGTGTCGCAAAATCACACCGCTGGTGGGATGGCAAAGAGCACTTAATCAACCGCCTTCTTGAGGCCGGTTTAGAAGCCGACGCGGCCGTCACCCAACAATGGGCCGAGCTTGCACAAGCGCTGATGGGGTTTCCGCGTCACCTGTCACAGCACCCAGGAGGGTTTGTCTTGGCGCGCGGCTTGTTATCGCGTTTGGTGCCCATTGAAAACGCGGCGATGGCACAGCGTAGCGTCGTGCAATGGGATAAAGATGATTTAGACGCAGTAGGATTACTGAAGGTCGACATCTTGGCCTTAGGAATGTTGACGGTGATCCGTCGCAGCCTAGATTGGGTGGCTTGGCGTCGGAAGTTACCGCATTTCAATTTACAAGACATTGCAGATGACGATGCGCCCACCTATGACATGATTTGTGCGGCCGATACTGTTGGCGTTTTTCAGATTGAGTCACGTGCGCAAATGTCAATGCTGCCACGTCTGCGACCCCGTCAATTTTATGATCTGGTCATCGAAGTTGCCATCGTACGGCCAGGCCCCATTCAAGGTGGCATGGTGCATCCGTATTTGCGACGACGGCAAGGCCTTGAGGCAATCACTTACCCTAGTCGTGCGGTACGTGCTGTGCTTGAACGCACACTCGGCGTGCCAATTTTTCAAGAACAGGTCATGAAAATCGCAATGGCTGCCGCAGGCTTTACGGCAGGCCAGGCCGACGAGTTACGTCGTTCGATGGCGGCCTGGCGGCGCAAAGGCGGTATCGATCAATTTCGGCGCAAACTCGTTGATGGCTTACTGAATAATGGCTACACCCCAGAGTTTGCTGAAACGATTTTTAAACAAATCGAAGGCTTCGGTGAATATGGCTTTCCTGAAAGTCATGCCGCGAGTTTTGCCTTGCTGGCTTATGTCAGTGCATGGCTGAAGTGTCACGA
Source organism: uncultured beta proteobacterium (assembly GCA_903932425.1). Classification (GTDB taxonomy): domain Bacteria; phylum Pseudomonadota; class Gammaproteobacteria; order Burkholderiales; family Burkholderiaceae_B; genus Zwartia. The sequence goes on from CAIZGG010000310.1 coordinate 3,734, forward strand.
ACCCGAAGCGTTTCTAGTGTCACTTTTAAATTCACAACCCATGGGCTTTTATGCGCCCTCGCAGTTAATACAAGATGCACGGCGTCATGGTGTACAGCTGTTGCCAATCGATGTTCAAGCAAGTGAATGGGAGTGCACCCTTGAAAGCGTATCTGACACCCAGAACTCAAACTGCGCACGACCAGCGGTGCGCTTAGGCTTAAACCAAATCCTGGGTTTACCTATCGCTGCCGCGAAAGCTCTACTTCAAGCGCGCCAGGCAGGGCCTTTTCTTGATACACAAGATCTTGGCCGACGTGCTGAACTCAATCAAGCTGTTTTACAACAGCTTGCCTTAGCCGGCGCCTTGCACGCTTTAAGTGGACATCGCCGCCTGGCTGCCTGGAATGCCGCAGCCAGTGTGGCCACCAAAGGCTTATTGCGCGAGGCCGAGCCAGTCGAAGACGACCAGCCAATGCTCTTACCCCCTACCGAGGCACACGACCTTGTGATGGATTACCAGCGCCTTGGCTTTACCCTAGGGCGTCATCCTCTCGCCCTCTTGCGTCAAGCACTGACCCGACTACGCTTTGCACCGGCGACCACCTTGGCACAATTTCCGCAGGGCCGCCTGGCGCGCGCCTGTGGTCTGGTCACCATGCGCCAACGCCCACAAACCGCCAAGGGGGTGATTTTTATTACGCTCGAAGACGAAACGGGTTCGATCAATCTGATCGTGCGAGCCGAACTGGCAGTGCGCCAACGTCGTGAACTGCTGCAGGCGCGCTTATTGGCCGCCATCGGAACCTGGCAAAACTTGCAAGGCACACAACACTTGCTAGTCGGACGTTTAGAGGATCACTCACATCTGTTGGCAACGATTTGCGACGAGCCGAGTTCTGCAAGCTAGTCCACCAAACCGCTTCGCCCAAAAGCGGGCAAAATCGTCGCATCAAAACGGCCAAATTCAAACCGCCCGCCAACCAAGGCAAAGCGAGGTCGTCAGAAAGCACCCAGGCTTTATACTAGCGATCATTCTTACTTAACGACCGGGCTTATCATGTCAGACCTCAAACTTCGAATCGCTGAATCAGTCAAAGACGCCATGCGCGCAAAAGCGAGCGAGCGTTTAGGCACTTTGCGCTTTTTACAGGCTGCGATCAAACAAAAAGAAATCGACGAGCGTAAAGACGTGACCGATGCAGACGTCACAGCAATCATTGAAAAACAAATCAAGCAGCGCCGCGAATCAATCGCAGCCTATGAGCAAGCCGGGCGCACCGAAACTGCTGCGCAAGAAACTGCCGAAATGGCAGTACTGAAAGAGTTTTTACCGCAAGCGGCTACCGAGGCTGAAGTCAACGCTGCCATAGATGCCGCCCTGGCTCAGGTGCAAGCACAAGGCATTACGGGCAACCCAGCCATGGGCAAAGTCATGGCAATCTTAAAGCCAGCGCTTGCCGGCCGTGCCGATATGTCAGCGCTGTCTGCCTTGGTTAAAGCCAAACTCGGCTAAAGACGTTATCGTCAGGTAGCAATGCAGGAGACGTTATCGTCAGGCAGCAACGAAGGGTATTCTTGACAGACACCTTGCAAGTCGCTTGCGCGCGTCATTCGACGCGTGGCTCAAGCAACTTTTGAGGCGTATTGAGCCTTAAGCACCTTGAACGATGCCGAAGCTTTGGCAATCAGTCTGCCCTCAGTGTCTAGCACCTCGCCTTCGCAAAACGCGATCGACGAGCCACGTCGCAAGCAGCGCGCCTGAATAGTTAAGTCAGTCACTGCCGGTTCAAAACAGCTGACTGTGATATCGATTGTTGCCATCCCCAGCCCCAACGGATCTACCGAACGACCCGCAGCACTCAACGTGAAATCGAGCAAGCTCATCAACGCACCGCCATGGATGGCCCGACGGCTATTGAGCAAGTCTTCACGGATTTTTAAACGTGTAACCGCACGATCGTCTTCGCACAACACGGGCTCAACGCCCAAAAACTTTAGATACGGGATCTCAAGGCCAAAATAAGTAGAGGGTTCAAACATGTCAGGCACAGTCAACTTTATGTAGTTAAGATTTTAAAAAGACATCAATTATTTTTTTGAAGCAGGTCGGGGACTTGGCATATAGTTTGTGCAGGTTGACACACCAAACTGCAAGGCAGCCTGCATGGCAGAAAGCGCTGAGGCATCCCAACTATTGATGCCCGCGACGGTTGTCGTAATTTCAGAGCTTTGGTCATCTAGCGCACGAATGTCGACCTGCCCATAGCGGCTGCCGCCCAAGCCTCCAGTCGCAGCAACCTGAGCCGTGCGCGTCGCCGTATCGAGCTGCCCTTTGATCGGAAACTCACCGTCGTTACCCCAACATTGCAAGGCCTGCAGCGTCGCAAGCTTGTAAGCGTCTTGATAAGAGCGCTGCAGGGTAAAGGTTTCTTTAGGCGAACTATTTGAATTGATGCCGATGCACCCAGTCGCAAGCAAAGTCACCACTAGCGCAAGCCATTTAAAATGATCCAACATCGCTACCTCAAGAGAGTCTGCCGCCAAAGTGCTCATTTTAGCGTTAATGTGAGCCTGAGCCTGTCAGCGCCTAAGACAGTCCTTTTGAACCTGAGCCTGTCAGCGATCAAGACAGCCCCAGCAAAGCCTGAGACTGCCCCCCCTCAGACTCGCTTTTTTTGTTTCGCCACCCTAATCGAGGTTCTTTAGCCAGTGTCAGCCCAACGCCCCATTACCCACCCCTCGACTGCGGCCCATCCCGCCTGGGGCCTGACCGCCGCCCTGCTCGGCCTGACTGCCGTCGCGCTTGGTGCTGTCGCCGCGCACGCCGTGGCTGACGTTCAGGCTGCACAAGCTCTTGAACGTGCTTCGCTGTATCAGATGATTCACGCCCTCGCCATCCTGTATGCCTCAGGTTTGCCAGGTAAGGTGGCGCTGCTCGCACGCACATTTTTACTGACCGGTATCCTGTTGTTTTGTGGCTCGATCGAGCTCAAATACCTGTTTGCGGTCACGCAGGCGACAACTCTTGCACCGACCGGTGGCGTGGCACTCATGCTCGGGTGGTTGCTGTTGGGCGTATCGGCCCTGACCCGCTCAGCCCCAAAAAAGTTAAAGCTCACACCCCGCAAGCCACACCCAAACTCAAAAAATTAAAGCGCCTGCCCCCGCGCGCTACACGCAAGCTCGCATCAATGGTAAAAAGCCAATTGGTGAGTGCCTCACTCAGCACTATTTTTTTGACTCTTGATAAACACAACGACCCATGACCATACGAGACAAAGCTTATATCGTTGGTGCCTATGAGCACCCTACTCGCAAAGCACCC
>CAIZGG010000311.1 GCA_903932425.1 uncultured beta proteobacterium
GCTGCGGCAGTGCGTGGGTGTTTTTCCCAGCTCAGGCTGTTACGGGATCAAGCTCGGCAAGAAGCGATTGCTGGCGTGTCGCTCGAGCGTCTGTCAATGGGGATGAGTGGGGATTTTGAGTTGGCGATTGAAGAGGGGTCGACTGAAGTTCGAGTAGGCTCGGCGATATTTGGTCGTCGCAGTGTGCCCGCCTAGTTTGCGCGGGTGAGCGACTGACTGCAGTTTTTTGAGACACCGTTCGCTGCGCAGCGGGTATTGAGCAAACAATACCGAGCCGAGCCGCAGCGAAGGTTCGTGTGAGAGCTTAGTGCTTCATCGCGCCATGGTCATGGCCGGCCGAACTACTAGGGTTGTAAGTCGAGGGCTTCACCGTAAAGCTCACCCGCACCGCGCCAGCTTTTTCAAAGGTTAGAACCGCAGGCACCGTGTCGCCTTGCTTGAACGGGCCCGTGAGTTGCAAGAACATGAGATGAAAGCCGCCGGGGGCAAGCTTTGCTCCGCCTAGCACCGGGATATCGATACTTTGCACCTGTCGCATCTTTGCGACTCCGTCTTCGGTCACGACCGTGTGTAGTTCGACGCGCGTGGCCGCGTCAGACTGCACCGACAGCAAGCGATCGGCGGCTGCTGACGGATTGATAATCTGCAGGTACCCCGCTCCGTTCGTTTGCCCTGGCACTGAGCCACGCACCCACAGGTCGTTTAGGTTCAAGGCTCCTGCGGTGAAGTCCGCCGCCTGAGCCGAAATCGAAGCGCCGAGGGCGAGCGCCCATCCCGCAAGCAAGAGGCGCGTGGTGTTGAGGGATCGAGGGGTCTGCATCACATCTCCGTAAAACCTCGCCACTCAGAGGGCGAGAAAGGCGCCCCAAAAACACTACTTTCTTCGGGACGGGTGTTTAAAAACGGCAGAGGTACGCTTCAGGTACCAACACTGCGCCAAGCGCTATTAGACACCGTAATGCCGTAGCACCTTGTCAAACAGTATCCGCTGTTCTCTCTTGAAGGGTCGTTTGGGGGGGCTCAAGCGCCGCAGCGATCAGTGCAGGGTTGAGCACTAGGACATACCCTAGATTTGACTAAAATGCCGTAAAAATGACACTGTGTCGGCGCTTGACCTTGTAACTTGTGTGTAAGTGTCAAGGTGTAAAAACGTGAACACAAAAACAACCCCTACGGAGCCATCCACCTGTCATGCAGCACCCGCCAATGACCCAGTCTGAGACGTTTGCCGCGCTGTTGGCAGAGCATGCGCGTGTGCGTGGCGCGCGCCCCGCCCTGCGTGAAAAGCATCTTGGTATTTGGCAGACGCTCACCTGGGCACAAGTCTATGAACGGGTCCAGCAACTTGCCTGTGGTTTAGCCGTCTTGGGGATCAAGCCAGGCGATCATGTAGCGGTGATCGGTGAAAACCGACCGCAACTGTATATGAGCATGATGGCGACTCAGGCCTTAGGCGCGGTGCCGATTCCGTTGTATCAAGACGCGGTCGCGCAAGAGATGGTCTACGTCTTACAAGATGCGGAAGTCGCAGTCGTGGTGGTCGAAGACCAAGAGCAGGTCGATAAAATGTTTGAAGTGCGTGCGCAATGTCCGGCGCTACGCAGCATCGTGTATGACGATCCGCGAGGGCTTAGGCACTACACCGATGCTGCGCTGTTGTCGTGTGACGCGCTGGCACAACTCGGAGAACAGCAAAGGCAGGTCGACCAAGATTTTTTTACTCGCAGCGTCTCGGCGGTTAAGCCGCAAGACCCCGCCGCCATGTTTTATACCTCGGGTACGACGGGCAAGCCCAAAGGCGTGGTGTTGACGCATCATGCGCTGATCGATCGTGCGCGCGCGGTCGAAGACATGGAACAACTCACGGATCGAGAGGAGGTGCTTGCCTATCTGCCCGTGGCCTGGATCGGGCAGAACATGTTTTCATATACGCAACTATTAGTGACAGGGTTTACCGTCAATCACCCTGAGTCGCCCGAGACGGTCACCATCGATATGCGCGATATCGGCCCGACCTATTATTTTGCTCCCCCGCGTGTGCTTGAAGGCTTGCTGACGCAAGTGACCATTCGCATGGAAGATGCTGGTTGGTTCAAAC
>CAIZGG010000312.1 GCA_903932425.1 uncultured beta proteobacterium
AATTGGCTTGGAGATCCTTTCTGGGCACGGTTTTCTGTCATTCTCGTCAATGTTTGGTATGGCGCACCTTTCTTTTTGATTATGTATTTAGCGGCTCTAAAGTCAGTGCCAGAACAATTGTTTGAGGCCGCCTCGATTGATGGTGCAAACTGGTGGCAAAAAATTTGGTACATCACGCTACCAATGATGAGAAATATTATTTCTATCACGGTCTTGTTTTCTCTGATCGTCACTTTTTCTAATTTTGACATTGTTCGAATTCTGACCGCTGGCGGCCCTGTCGATCAAACGCATGTTTTTGCGACGTGGGCCTTCAACCTTGGCATACAAGGTAACGATATCCCGTTAGGCGCGAGTGTCTCGCTGTTTATGCTGCCCATATTAGGGATTGCTGCGATATTCATTTTGCGTGGTGTTAACAAACGTGGAAACGAGGCCTAATCGTGTCACAACATTCAATCGCAGTGAATAGCAATGTGGCACCAGTTCAGCGCAGCATGCAACGCAGTAGGCGCTGGGCCTTGCTCTGGTCTTACTTTTTTCTGGTGCTGTTCGCAATCTTCTTTTTGATGCCTCCGATATACATGCTGATTACTTCACTCAAAGACAGCGGTGAAGTTTCAGCAGTGACGAATCCGTGGTGGGTCAATCGTCCGACGTTTGATAATTACTTGGCGCTGTTTCGCTCAAGTGATTACCTGACGTTTTTCAGAAACTCGTGCGTGATTGCTGTGATTGTTGTCGTTGTCACGATGTTGATCAGTATCCCTGCTGCGTTCTCGTTGTCGAGGATGAAGTTTTGGGGGTCGACCACGCTGGCCACAGGCGTCTTTCTGACCTATCTCGTACCTGATACCTTGTTGTTCATTCCGCTGTTTAAGATCTTCGCCTTTATCAATCAAACGACGGGCATTGAACTGATTAACCATTGGTGGGCGTTGATTATTATTTATCCCACCCTGACCGTACCTTTTGCCACTTGGATTTTGATTGCGTATTTTGCCTCGATTCCTAAAGAGCTAGACGAGGCCGCGTTGATTGATGGGGCCGGCTATTTTCAGATGCTGACAAAGATCTTTATTCCGGTTGCGATTCCGGGGATCATCGCTGCCATGATCTTTGCCTTTACGGTGGCTTGGTCTCAATTCTTGTATCCGTTGGCGTTCACGACCTCGGCAGACCAATTAGTGTTGCCGGTGGGGATCGTCACAACATTGATTAAGGGCGATGTCTATAACTGGGGGCAGATTATGGCTGGTGCCTTGTTAGGGGCTGCACCTCCGTTGGTGATCTACGCTTTCCTGATGGACTATTACATTGCCGGGCTTACGGCAGGCGCTACAAAAGGATAATCAAATGGCTCAGGTCAAGTTACAGCAACTCGTTAAAAACTATGACGACACGCCGGCAGTTCGCGGTATTGATCTAGAGATTGCCGACAAAGAGTTTTTAGTGTTGGTTGGTCCCTCAGGCTGCGGCAAAAGTACAACCCTTCGAATGATCGCCGGGTTAGAAGACATTACGAGTGGCGAGATCCTGATCGGCGATCACGTGGTGAATGATGTGCCGCCCAAAGACCGAGATATTGCGATGGTTTTTCAAAACTATGCGCTGTATCCTCATATGACAGTCTTTGAGAATATGTCTTTTGGCTTGCGTCTAAAAAAAGTACCCAAGCCTCAGATAACAGAGCGAGTCAACGCGGCAGCTAAGATCCTGGATATTACAGAACTCTTGCAGCGTAAACCTAAACAACTTTCTGGCGGACAGCGTCAACGAGTTGCCATGGGACGAGCCATTGTCAGAGACCCCAAAGTATTTTTATTTGATGAACCCTTATCGAATCTAGACGCCAAACTGCGGGTGCAGATGCGCACCGAGATTAAACGCGTGCATCAAAAGGTCAAGACAACAACGGTGTATGTCACGCACGACCAGGTCGAGGCGATGACGTTGGCCGACAGAGTCGTTGTCATGAATGCTGGGCGCATTGAGCAAGTCGGTACTCCGCAAGAGCTTTATCATTTTCCAGCGACTAAATTTGTAGCGGGTTTTATTGGTTCTCCTTCAATGAACTTTATACCTTGTAGGCTTGAAGACAGCTCGGGTCAGTTGATGGTTCGGCTAAACGATCAAATTGTCTTTCCGGTTCCGCAAGAGAAGGCAATGCGCTATCGCGACTATTTGAGCAGTACATCTTTACTGTTTGGGCTACGTCCTGAACATATCATGGAGCAACGGCCGCACCGTGAGCCTGGGCACCATAACTTTGAAGTCGTG
>CAIZGG010000313.1 GCA_903932425.1 uncultured beta proteobacterium
AGGTGCTGTGCTTGTTATAACCGCTCTGGGGCGGTTAGTATGGAGATTCAAAGATTTTTAGAGCGCGCGTTTGATGCGCTTGGCCGATACAACATGAACGTTTTACTAACCGGTGGCGCTGGCTACATTGGCACTCACACTGCCGTGGCTCTGTTTGAGGCGGGCCATCGTGTGGTCGTGTACGACAATTTCAGCAATAGTGAGCGTGGCGCACTGAAGCGGCTCGAGCAGATTTTGGGCGCGCCTGTCATCACCATCGAAGGCGATGTGCGCGACACCGCACTCTTGCAGCGCACCCTGACCGAACAGCAGATCAACGCCGTCATCCATTTTGCGGGCCTGAAAGCCGTGGGTGAGTCGGTGTCGATGCCGGTTGAGTATTACGCCAATAACGTACAAGGCGCGATCAGCCTGCTGCAGGCCATGCAGGCGGCTCAGTGCAAAACGCTCGTGTTTAGCTCAAGCGCCACGGTGTACGGCGATCCAAAGTATTTGCCCATCGACGAAGCGCATCCAACAAGTGCGACCAACCCCTACGGGCGAAGCAAGTTGCACATTGAAGAGATCTTGTCAGATCTTAGTGCGTCGGATCCGTCTTGGCACATTGCAGCGCTTCGATATTTCAATCCCGTAGGCGCGCACGCCTCGGGCTTGATCGGCGAAAATCCCAACGGCATCCCCAATAATTTGATGCCGTTTATTGCGCAAGTGGCTGTTGGCAAATTGCCGCAACTGAAGGTCTTTGGCAATGATTACGATACCCCGGATGGCACGGGGGTACGCGACTATATTCACGTGATGGATCTGGCTGAAGGCCACCTTGCCGCGCTTAAGTTTTTAACCCAGCACAGCGGCTTGCATACTTTTAATTTAGGCACAGGGCGCGGCTATAGCGTGCTTGAAATGATCAAGGCCTTTGAGGCCGCAAGCGGTAAACCTGTACCCTTTAGCGTTGCACCACGCCGCGCCGGCGATATTGCCAGTTGCTATGCCAGTGTAGATTTTTCGGCCAAGCAGCTAGGGTGGCGTGCGTCGCGTGATTTAAAGGACATGTGCGAAAGTAGCTGGCGGTTTAACGTCGCCTGAACTCCGCTTTAAGAAGCGCTCGTCTGACAGCGCCAGCAACCAGGCGATGCCTATCGCGTAAAAGCTGAGCGTGCGTAGGGTGCGCAAAATGAGTTCAGTCCAGCCAAATACAAAAAAACCCACGCAGACAACTAAGCCCATCGCGGCGGCTACTCGTGCCGGCGCTGCGACTTGTGCCGAGAGTCTTCTGGCAAAGATCCAGACGGGCGTAAAGTACATCAACAGTAAAGCTGCTAAGCCTAATAAGCCGTGGCTGGCTAGGCTGTACATGATGTCGCTATGAGGTTCGCCAAAGCCTTGAGCATGGGTAAAGTCAGAGACGATGCCTTGGCGCCAATATTCGTCAACCATTGGCCTAAAGCTTTGGGTCGAGCCACCACCAAACAGTGGATCAGCCTTAAACATTAACCAAGCCACATGCCACAGTTGTATCCGACCACATTCTGAAGAAATCGTTAATGGGCGTTCTATACAATCCGCCGTTTGCGTGATCGCCTGTGAAAAGCGCAGCCGCATCACTGGGCTCGAGGCGGAGACCGCTGAGGCGATCAGTATGGCGATCAGAGCGGGCAAGACCAGCTTGCGCGGGCTCGCTTTGCCGCTGACCAGTACTAGCCCGATCACAATAAAAAACGGCACAGCCAGCCAGCCACCGCGGGTTTGGGTTGCCATAAAACCAAGTAAACCCACCACTAGGGTTAGCACCTTCAGGGCGATCTCGGTTTTACGAAAACGGGTGAGGTGCCAACCAATCGAGAATGTTGCCAACACCGCTATGAGCAACAGAAGATCACCATACGACACGGCATTGAACTGGGGTAAGTTGTCAGGGCGCTTGACGGTCTCCCAAGACAGCCAAATCGCGGTACCTCCAGCGAGCCAAGTCGCGGCGATCAACCCCCAAGTTGCCTGGCGTAACCACTGTGGGATTAGCGTCAGGCAGGCTCCGAGCATGACCATGGTGCCAAGGCTGACACGCAGTGCCCGCTCAAATTCGGTGCCAAGTCGCAGCTCAGTACGCAACGCTGCAAGGGTAATCACGCCTAAGGAAAAGACCAAGGCCACTGCTAAGACTCGGTACTCTTTCAGATCGGCGAGCGTGGCACCTAACCCACCTACCCGTAACAAACAGATGGCCAGGCAGGTCACCGCTAAGGCATAAAACACGCCACTGGCCTGCCCCAAATCGGTGAGCAGTGTGATCGGCATGAGTGCGATCAATGCTGCCACCAAAAACGTGGCGAGGCGTGTTTTGAAAGGGTAAGGAAGAGATGCGGTCAAAAGAGAGCTCGGTCAGTATAAAACAGCGAATAACGTGGATACTAGCCTATCTGGTGACGTTTTTCATATGAATTTGCGAGCAGACCCAGCCAATCAACCCGCACAAAATCACGCAAAGCACTAGGCCAAAGCGAACACCCAGCGTGACTGAAATCTTTGCGACGGCGATCCCGACCAAGGCTGTTCCCACCGCACCGCCAAAAGCCCGCGTTGTTTGGATCAACGCCGAAGCGACCCCCACATCGCGTTGCTCGGCCAGCATCTGCATAAACAGCGTGAAATTTGGCAATAAAAACCCAAGTCCGGCCCCGCAGATCGACATCGTCAGCACAATCCACCAGGCTGGGCTATTGGCCGAAAACGTTTGCGTCAGCAAGCACCCCAAGCCCAGCAACACGCTACCAAAAATCATCAGACGGGCTGGTTCGCTTTGACGCGGAAACAAGCGCCCATTGATGATGCTGCCCAAGGGCATGACCGCCACCAGGGGTGTTAACAGCAAGCCAGCGTAGGTGGGTGAAAAGTTAAATTCATCTTGCAGCAGCAAGGGCATATAAAAAATCAAAATAAACATCACAGAGCCTGCCATGACGCCGGCTAGATTGAGTAGTTTGGCTTCGCGCGAGCGCAAAATTCGTAACGGAAAAATCGGGGTCGTGGCACGACGTTCGACCGGGATCAACAGCGCCACGGCGGCAAGGCCGACGGCCATGACGCCAAGTGCCCAAAGTTGCTCAGCGCCTGTGGTGGCGGCAGACAGGCGCCCGATACCGGTCAAGGGGGCGCCTACCGCAATCACAAGTACAACGGCACCCAGCCAATCAATGCGTGGTGCGCTGCTGCGCTTTGAGTGAATGGCCGGGAAAAACCGCCAAGTCGAGTAGAGCGCCGTGAGTGCAGCCAAGGGCGTCACAAAAAAAGCGGCTCGCCAACCCAAGGCCTCAGTGACTGCACCGCCCAGCACGGGCCCCAGCCCGCTTGCGACCGCAAAACTCGACGAGATTAAGACCATCCAGCGTACCCGCACGCGCGGATCCGGAAACAGATCGGCTGGTGCGGCAAAGGCGGTTGCCATCATCATTCCGCCCCCCAGACCTTGAAAAACTCTGAAACAAATCAGTTGCCCCATGGTTTGAGCTACCCCGCACAGCACCGAAGCGATCGTGACAATGGCAAGTGCGATCAGCAGCAACGGCTTACGGCCATACAGGTCACCGAGGCGCCCAAAAATCATGATGCTGACGGCTGACGCTAAAAAATACCCAGTGCCTACCCAGGCATACGCTGCCATCCCATCAAGCGCCTGCGCGACTTTAGGTAACGAGGTACTGACAATGGTCGAGTCAAACGCCACCACCACAGCCGAGGCTGCAATGCCAGACATCGCGAGTAATAGCTCGCGGCGTGATTGCGGCCTCGTTTGCTCGGCGGGCGTCGAGGCTGATGAAACCGCAGCGGCAGTTGTGGGCGAGTCGCTTGCGTTCAGAGGCGCTGGCGTTCTCGTTGGATCGGGGTGCTGCTGCATTGGGCAACTTAGGGGTTAACGCTAATAGAGCAAGGATAGCACTCCCGAGGGGCGTGACTTCGTGGACAATACCTCGTGACACGATGCAAGTACAGGAGACTAAAGTGAAAAAAATAACCAAACAGCCTGATTTGATTGAAACAAATGGCCAGACAGGTGTGGCTGGGGTATTTGCCCTGAGTTTGGTCGCGATCGGTATCGCGCTGAGTTCGGGCGCCACCGCGCAGGCGCAAACTGCAGACTGGCCGAGCAAGCCCGTGCGAATCATCGTGCCCTACTCACCCGGTGGCGGTACCGATATTATTTCGCGGCGCTTGGCGCAGGGCTTGGGTCCCGTGCTTAAACAGAACGTCATCGTCGAAAATAAACCGGGTGCCAACGGTATCATTGGTACAGACCTGGTCGCAAAATCCGAGCCCGATGGGCACACCTATGTCGTGGTGGTGTCGACCCACCTCATCAACCCGATCGTCACCAAGAACATGCCCTACGACACCTTCAAAGATTTGATTGGTGTGACCGTGGTGGCTGATTCGCCCTTGATCTTTGTGACGTCGTCGCAGTTTCCTGCCAAAACCATGGCCGAGTTTACGCAAGCGATGCGCGCCAAGACTGGCACCTATTCGTACGGCAGCTCAGAAAACATGACCAAGCTGGTGGGTGCCATGTATGCCAACTCTGAGAAACTAGATATGGTGAGCGTATCGTACAAAGGCGGTGCGCCCTTGATGACCGACGTGGTCTCAGGCGTCACAACGGTTGGCATCACTAGTATTTTGACCGCGCGTAACTTTATGGATAGCGGTCGCCTGACACCACTTGCTGTGACCAGTGCACAGCGCTCAGCGGCGGTGCCCAACGTACCAACGATGCAAGAGGCGGGTGTTAAAGATTTTGAGATCACGCAAAGCTATGCGATGTACGCGCCCTCAAAAACACCGAAGGCAATTTTGAATGCCATGCAAAAAGCAGTGCATCAGGTTGCGATGTCACCTGACATGAAAGCCGCGTTAGCCGATCAAGCCGCCTGGCCTGTGGCGCAGCCTGTTGACGAGTTCAACGAGCGCATTAAAAAAGAAGCTGCGTTTTTACAAGACCTAGCTAAGAAGATTAATTTGCAAGGTGATTGAGCTAGCAAGGAGAATGACTAGCGCGCCGCTGATGAAGGTTCAGTGGCTTCGCGTGGGCAAGATTGCTGATTGAAATAGATCGAGGTCGCTGCGTGGGGATGTATTGTTGAGATGGACATGTGTCCCCGCGGGTTGTCACCCAGCAGCTAAAGCAAAAAAATTACATATACATAGTCGCATTAGCAGGAGCAAAGATGTCAGTTGTAAAGTTGTCAAACGAACTACCCGCACCTAAAGGTTGGGTACGCGCAGAGCTTGAGCAAGATTCTTCTTGGATCCGCCCGCTCACTGCGGAAGAAATCACCGATCTTGAGAGTAGCTTGCGAAAGGTACTTGCCCTGGGCAAAGCAGAATTTGAATTGTCTGCCGCTGATTTTGAATTGACCGAGCGCACGCGCGCGCTGCTCACCGAAGTGATGCAAGCGACACAAACTGGTTACGGCCTGTGCCTGGTGCGCGGGTTTCCGGTCGCCAACTGGAGCAAGGCCGAACTACGCACCTTGTTCTGG
>CAIZGG010000314.1 GCA_903932425.1 uncultured beta proteobacterium
GTTTTACTCTCGTAGTTGGCAGGCGACAACCATTGAGCAATTTATTGAGATTGTCGATTCGTATATTCATTGGTACAACGAAAAACGAATCAAGATATCCCTTGGATCACTTAGTCCCTTAGAATACAGACAAAGTCTCGGACTTATGACGCAAACCAGTCCAAGTTTTTAACCGCACCTCCGTGTGCTCAGTTTTGAATCGGCGCCAACAGGGCAAACTCTCCATTATTATCGATAACACTGTTTTAACATGGTGACTTTGATTTGGCAATCTGTAAATCTGCTATGCTAAAAAAATCCCAACTAACTCACCTTGTTAGTCAAAGTTTTACTTTGTATTTGAAGTTTTCTTTAACCGAGATTTTCCATTAGAACTTCAAAACGTATTATGAACCCCAACCCTTGCTTGCTAGCTTACCCTGTTTTCTAATGGACACCATTAGAAAATGTCAATAGAATCATGGCATTATCTGCGCTGAATAGGCCGCTCATGTTAGCAACTGAGAACTTTGATATTAAATTCACAACTCGTGAGGTCAGTGCTTGGGGTGGGCTAGCGTTACTGAAGCAAATGATGGACGGGATGGGGGTTTTCAAGGCCGTTCAGTCTTGGGATTTGCCGGCGCCCGGATCCAATCGTGGGTATGACCCTGCGCAGTTGATTGAACAAATGATGGTCAGCATCTGGAGTGGTGCAAACCGCTTTGTGCACTCGGACATTACACGCTTGGACAACACATTGGCCCGTTTATTTGGTTGGACTAAAGTGGCTGAGCACAAGGCCATCATGCGTTTGTTTAATCGCTTTGATCAAGAAAAATCTAACGAGATGCAAAAGAAGTCATACAACTGGCTTTTTAACAAGTTGGCACTGAACCCCATCACCCTTGACGTGGACTCAACGGTGATCACACGCTGGGGCAATCAGATTGAGGGTGCCTCTAAAGGCTACAACCCCAAAGCGCACGGGCGCAACAGCCACCATCCGTTGCTTGCGTTCGTCGCCGATTGGCGACTTGTTGCAAACTTTTGGTTACGCCCCGGTAACGCGTACACAACAAATAACGCATTATCATTTATTGAGACAACGCTCGATAATTTAGGCTCAACCAAGGTAGGCCTCTTTCGGGCAGATAGCGGGTTTTACGATAAAGAAATCGTCTCTTTGCTCAATGACAAGAGGATCTCTTACATCATTAGTGCCAAGATGACGCAAGGGCTGCAGCACGCAATTATTGGGAACTGCAAATGGCAACAAGTCGACGCTGGTATTGAAGTCTCTGAGCTCTCGTATCAACCCAAGAACTGGGATAGTACAAAACGCCTTGTGATCGTTCGACAGCACGTCTCACGCAAAGAAAACGTACCTGGCAAATCTCTATCTCTTTTTAAAGACGATGAGGAATTGATGGGCTGGCGCTATGGTGCAATGGTGACAGATCTGAACTTGCCTGCGCTTGAGATTTGGCGACTTTACAGAGGACGTGCAGATTGTGAGAACAGAATCAAAGAGCTCAAATATGACTTTGGTCTCGATAGCTTTGTCATGCGAGACTTCTGGGCGACAGAGGCGGCGTTAAGTGTGGTCATGTTGGCCTACAACTTGATGAGTGTGTTTAGGCAAGCAGTCATCCGACAAAAGTCGCACCAAACCCTCGCGACACTGCATCACCGGGTTCTTGCTGTCGGCGCATTTTGGAATAACAGCGGCAAAGACACAACAAAGAAACCAACTCTCAATCTAGCCGTTGCAAAAAAACGAAGGCCTTGGTTTGAAGGTTTATGGGCTAACACAAACGACCCAGTCGACCGAGCGTATCGGCCTCAATCGGTCTAATGGAAAATCTCGGATAAGAAATAGTTTTGGATATTTTGACTGGCACCAGAGTTTGATCCAGCGGGTGATCAAAGGTGAATGTCCCCACACAAAAAAAATTGGCACGGCTTACGAAAAAATGGATGCTAGCATTTTTGTTGCTTGCCAGAGTGTCATGAGCTGGTTTCTGTTGCTCGTCTCATAGAAAGTGCTAGACTAAAAAAGTCGCACCTTTAAATTGAAGAACGCCTGCGAAAGATTCTTAAACATTCTTACGATAAAGGTAATCCCGTATCGGTGAGTTTATTGTTAAAAAACTACATTTTACCTTTTAATATCAATATCTTGCA
>CAIZGG010000315.1 GCA_903932425.1 uncultured beta proteobacterium
CGACCTGAGTTGGTCGCCCAGGCCATGGCGAGCGCTGCGGATGCGATTACGTTTGATCTTGAGGATGCGGTCGAAGAATCCAGCAAGCCTGCAGCGCGTGCCGCCTTGCAAGCGCTCTTTAAAACCGACTTGTCCGCGAGCGGAAAATTGATCGTGGTACGAATCAACTCTATCGAGACACCGCATTTCGCTGCAGATGTAGAGGCGATCACCTGTGCGGCAACCCATGTTGTCAATATTCCCATGGTTGAAGAACCGGATACCATTCGACAGACAGCGGCTGCGCTCGAGCGCTTAGAGACCGAGCGTGGCTTGACACGGCCCATCGGTATCTTGGTCAATATTGAATCGCCGAAAGGGTTGCGCCGCGCTGCAGAGCTTGCCTGCGCGCACTCGCGTGTTGTCGGACTGCAAATTGGTTTTGGTGATCTACTCGCGCCCCTAGGCATTGTGTCTGGCGAACCCGCAGCGTTGCAAGCGGTTCGAGTGGCAGTGCGCTTTGCCGCGGGCGAGGCTGGTGTGCATGCCTATGACGGTGCCTTCGTTGATATTGCGAATCCAGAAGCTTTTAAACTTGATGCACAAAGCGCCCAACGTTTAGGTTTTTCAGGAAAAAGCTGTATTCATCCTACACAAATTGCCTTGGCGAATGAGGTGTTTCGACCGAGCGATGCGGCGATTGCCCACGCTGTCAGAGTGCTTGAAGCGACCAAGCAAAAGCTGGCGCAAGGCGTTGGTGCTTTCGTGGTCGATGGCCGTTTGATTGATGGGCCTTTCATTACCGAGGCTGAACACACCGTAGCATTGGCAAAACGTCTAGGTCTGCTCAAGGCTTAGCCTGAAGACCGGTGGGCTGAAGGCCTAGGTTGTGTGACGTGCAGTGTTTACTCGGGTAACGTCTGGCCGTGCAAAGGCGTGGCTGTGTTTAAGCCGAGCAAGGCTTCAAGGCCAAAAAGCGCCATGAATAAACCAGAGACCGGTAGACAGAGATAAGGAATACTCATTGGGA
The DNA here is from genome assembly GCA_903932425.1 of uncultured beta proteobacterium. Lineage (GTDB taxonomy): Bacteria > Pseudomonadota > Gammaproteobacteria > Burkholderiales > Burkholderiaceae_B > Zwartia. The sequence continues at coordinate 1,010 of CAIZGG010000315.1, forward strand.
TTTGAGTGCCTGTAGCCAATTGCATCGAAGTGATCTCTACCAGAATCAGGCCCTGCCAAAACAAGAGCAACCCGATGCCGATTGCGGCACAAGCGGGTAACTGATTGAGCCATTTTGCCGAGACACCAAATTGAGTCGACAAATCCATTCTGAAATGCGCCCCTTTGCGCACGGCCATTGCAGCGCCAAGCAAAGCGGCCCAGATCATTAGAAAGCGGGCAACCTCTTCGCTCCAAGAAAAACTCGCGTTGAATACGCTGCGCGCGAAAATGTCGGCACAGACGACCAAGGTCATCACAATCAACGCTGCGATCGCGATCGTGCAGGTCAGTCGATAGATAAAATCGGCTAGTTTTTTAAAAATTTGCATCATCAATCCATTAACAGCTTGGGCAAAATGAGTGTGATCGCGGGTATCAAAGCGATGATGACTAAAGAAAAGATCAGCACCAGTAAATAAGGCATAAACACCTTTGTCACGCTTCTCATGCTGCACTGCGCGATGCCTGCCGACAAAAGCAAACCAATCCCAATCGGCGGTAGAAAAATCCCAACGCCCACTGTGCCGATAGCCAAAATACCGAAGTGCAGGGGGTCGATGCC
>CAIZGG010000316.1 GCA_903932425.1 uncultured beta proteobacterium
GCGGCATAGGTCCGCATGGCGTACTTGGTGTATTCCTCTGTGTTCATTTCGATCACCGGTTGATCAAACTGAGCAAACACGGCAAGGACGGCGGGATCAGTCAGGGTCTTTTTAAATGCATCGTGCAATATTTTGACGACTGCTGGATCCATATTTTTCGGGCCACACACGCCATAGGGTGAGTCTGCCACCGTGTCATAACCGAGTTGATTCAAAGTCGCCACGTTTGGCCAGCGTGTGGTGCGCTTGCTGCCGTACGTTGCCAACAAGCGCAGTTTTCCTGCATCAACCATCTGCCCCCACCCGGTTGAATCACTCATCCCCATGGTATGACCGCCCATCACAGCCTGAAGAGTTTGAGCACTACCTTTAAACGGAATATGCGACAGTTCGATACCGGCTTGTTGAGCAAACTCTTCAATCGCTAAGTGCGGACTTGAGCCCGTTCCGGGGCTACCGTAGGTGAATTTATTTGGATTGAGCTTAGCCCAGGCGACTAAGTCTTTAATCGACTGAATCGGCGAATCAATCGGCACGACCAGGCCAAACGTGTAGCCCGTTAAGCAAATAATCCAGGTGAAGTCCTTAGCCGTGTCAAAGGTCGTTTTCGACATATGCGGTACGCGAAACACCGAAATGGGCAGCTGTGCCAAGGTGTAACCATCCGGTTTTGCGTTGACCAGCTCAGCACCACCCAGCACGCCTGCTGCGCCGGGCTTGCTCTCGACGATAACGTTCACACCAAGTACTTTTGACGCACTCTCTGCCAGCACCCGCATGACAACGTCGGTTGCTCCGCCAGCCGGCCAGGGGCAAATATATTTGATGGGACGCGTCGGGAAGTTGGCCGCTTGAACCAAGCTAGGCGCAAGTGCACTCGCAGTCAATGCTGCGGTCGATAATAAAAATTCACGACGGTCGGTCATCTTCGTCTCTCTCTGTTTTAAATAATATCGGTGCATCGTAAAGCCAGACGCGCGCGATCGCAACGCCCGCAGACTCATACAAGGGTTCTACCTAATAGGTTTGGCGGATTATTGAGTGGATTTCGCGGTTAATCTTGTGGGCATTCATTCTAAAGCGTCTGGGGGATCCATGAAAAATCTAAAGTATGCGTTGGCTACTGCGGTGCTGGCACTGACTACAGGCACAGGCTTTGCACAGAGCTATCCGGCCAAGTCCATCAAATGGATCGTCCCGTACACGCCAGGAGGCTACACCGATAACGTCACCCGCTTAGTCACCAGCCGAATGGCTACGATTCTTGGGCAATCGATCATCATCGAAAATAAGCCAGGCGCCAATTCGATTATCGGCGTCGATCAAGCCGCAAAAGCGGCCCCTGACGGGTACACCATGCTCACGACCATTACCGCGCACGCGGCGAACGTGACGCTGTATGAGGGAAAGCTGCCTTTCGATCCCTACAAATCCTTGATTCCGATTTCGCTCGTTGCAATTACACCTCTGGTGCTGTCGGTCAACAAAGATTTACCCGTCAATTCAATTGCCGAGCTGATCACGTATGCTAAAGCGAACCCAGGCAAACTGTCTTATGGTTCGTCGGGTGTCGGCGCTGCAGCCCATCTGACCTCTGAGCTGTTTCAATACACCGCTGGCCTGCAGATGGTGCACGTACCCTATAAAGGCACGGCACCTGCCCTCACAGACCTCATGTCTAACAGCATACAGATCTTGGTCGATGCGCCAAGCGGGGTCGGTGCAAATATTCGTGCCGGCAAAATCAAAGCTTTGGCATTTTTCGCCGATACACGTCTGCCAAGCTATCCAGAGGTACCCACCATTGTTGAATCGGGTGGTCCAAAACTTGAGTCTTCAAGTTGGGTGATGTTTTACGCGCCAGCTGGCACCCCGATGGCGATTGTCGACAAGCTCTCAGTCACGGTCAAAGAGGCGCTCAAATCTGAAGAACTGATCAAACGCTTTGCCGAGCAAGGGATCCTCACAGTAGGCAACACTCCCGCCGAGGCGGACGCTTTTCTCAAAGCCGAAATCGCGAAATGGGGTAACCTGATTAAAACGGTGGGGGTCAAGGCAGAATAATTCTGCACCCAGCCCTCAGCACCTTCAGCGCAACAGAAGCACTCCATGAACACCCACCAAGTCATACAGCCGATTGATGGCAACTACCCTGAGGGGGTTGCTGTTGTCATCGGCGGCAGTGGCGGAATCGGAAAAGGCATCTGCCTTGAGTTGGCCAGGCGTGGCGCCCGAGTCGCACTGAGTTATCGCTCAAATGCCTTAGCCGCACAGCAAACCATCAACGACGTCGAAGCGCTTGGCTCTAGCGCCGAGGCGTTCGCCCTAGAGCTCTCATCACTTGAGCAGGTTGGTGCTGCGTTGGCTGATATCCAAGCCCGTCATCACCGTATTCACACCTTAATTTTTGCCGCGGGCGCCGACATCACGATGACGTACGTCGGCAACATTGATCCCGCTGAATGGCAACAGACCATCAATGGCGAGCTCAATGGTTTTTTTCATGTCATCAAGGCCACCCTTCCCCTGATGCGTCAAACTGGCGGTGGCTCGATTGTCGCCATCACAACCGCCGGGCTAGATCGCCACCCACCCTTGGATATCCTGTCAACCGCCCCCAAAGCGGGTATCGAAGCACTCATGAAAGGAATCGCGCGCGAAGAGGGGCGCTATAACATTCGTGCCAATTGTGTCGCACCCGGAGTCATTGACGGGGGCTTGTTTGAACGCCTCAAGCCACAAGTCAAGCCAGAGTTCATTGAAGCCATGAAGCGCAACACAGCACTGAAGCGCTTTGGAACCATCAACGAGGTCGCGTCAGTTGCGGCCTTTCTGACTACGCCTGCTGCAGCCTACGTGACTGGCCAGCACCTGTGCGTGGATGGCGGCTACTCGGTTTGATGGCATCAAAAGATTAAGCAGTCCACCAAACCAAGCATCGCAAAGAAAATGATTAACGAGTCGCTTCTATCTGACCTAGACGGCCTAACGATCGGTCGCGCGCTTAGACGCTCGGCTGTGCAGTGGCCTCGTCAAGAATTTTTTAAAGCGACAGACGCCTCCTTAACCTTCGCACAATTCGATCAACTTGTTGATCAGTTGGCGCAGTCAATGTTAGGGCTGGGCCTCGCTCGACACGATCACATCGCTGTTTGGTTGGGCAACTCACTTGAGTGGGCTTTATGTTTTTGTGCCTGCGCACGAATTGGTGCAGTCGTGGTACCCATCAATACGCGCTACACGGCTTCTGAGGCGGGCTATATTTTGGCGCAATCTGACGCTAAAGCGCTTGTGATGCCAACGGGGCTCTATGGCCAGAACTACCTGCAGATGCTTGAAGACCTTGCACCTGGTTTGAAACAGGCCAAACACAACTTACTGAGGTTGGCTGAATTACCCGCCCTCAAGCGCATCATCGTTCATGACGCTCAGAACCTCCAAGCCGAACATCACGAAACCGCACAGAGCCCGGCGTACGCAATCCCTCTAGAGGCTCTGCTTGAAAACACCGTTGCGCGTGAAGCGCTAGGTATTGTGTTCGCTGAGCCAACGATCGATCAGTTAGCGCACCGTTCGCTCGACGAGGCAGCGCGTCGCAACCCGTTAACTCTGGCAGAAGAAGCGGTAACCGCAGAAGATGTTTTATTAATTTGCTACACCTCGGGCACCACGGGTAAGCCCAAGGGCGTGATGCACAATCACCGAGTGCTCAAGCAAGCGACTCGAGTGGGCTTAGCACTCGATCTTAAAGCGGGCGGACGCATTTTGGGACACATGCCTCTGTACCATGTCGCCGGTCTATATATGGGTTTTATACCAGCTCTGACTTTAGGGGCGTGCTTTGTCAACATGGCGCAGTGGGACACAGGCCGTGCGCTCGAGTTGCTTGAGCAAGAGCGGATCACGGCGTTCGGTGGCATCCCCACGCATTTTGTTGACCTCGTCAATCACCCCACGGTGACACAACGCGATCTCTCTGCGCTCGAACATGCGTGGATTGGTGGGTCACCCGTCATGCAAGCAACCTTTGAGAACTTTAAAAATATCCTTGGACTCAAACAACTCATGTCGACGTACGGCATGACTGAAAATACAATTTCGACAAGTTTCAATCGACTGACCGATCCCCTCGAGGTCTGCTGCCAAAATCGTGCGCCCATTCTTGGCCCTAGCCAAGTCAAAATCATCGACCCCATTGATGGTAAAGAGCAAGCTCGCGGTGAGGTCGGTGAAATCTGGTGCCGCGGCGAGACAGTCATGCTGGGCTATTACAAAAATCCCGAA
>CAIZGG010000317.1 GCA_903932425.1 uncultured beta proteobacterium
CCATGAACGCGCCCTGACGTGCGAGGGCACGTCTTTTAAGGCCTCGTTTAGAAACTCCCGAATCTCGGCACGAAAGCTTGCCTCTTCAACAGGCACCTCGGTGAATTCAAGTGCAGTCAACATGATAAAAATAATCCGAAAAATCACTGCGCGACAGACTCAGCACCGACAAGAGGCACTTGACTTATACTGCTGCAATATACCGCAGACACAAAAAAATATACCGCAGATACGAAAAAATGTATCGGCAGGTGCGACCATTATATTGATTTGTGACAAACCTAAACAAACTGGAGACATTATGAGCGAGGCTCAATTGCTAGGCGCTGGCTACATTTGGCAAGAGCTGTCGGTCGGCCAACGCTTTCGAACCTTTCGTCGCACCATCACAGAAACAGACATCATTAACTTTATTAGCGTGACGGGTATGCTTGAAACGATTTTTATCGACCGTACCTTTTCGCACGGAGCCATGGCGGGTCGCCCTTGCCCTGGGGGCCTGACCTACGGACTCATCGAAGGTCTATTGATGCAAGGTATGGTGCAAGGCACAGGGCTTGCCTTGCTGGAAGTTCATAAAAAGATGCTTCATCCGGTTGTCGCAGGCGATACTGTTTGGGCTGAAGTTGAAGTAACCGCCATTCGACCCACCTCTAAACAGAATCGTGCGGTAGTCACGTCGCGCATCGATGTGAAAAATCAAAATAATATCGACGTCATGACCTACACCGCTACTCGTTTGCTCGCCGGCGAACGCCACTAAACAAGACTTTTTGCCAAGATATCCGTAAGATTCTGCGGGCAAGGCAAGTCGGAACGAGGCGCGCAAGCCCTTCGTTCACCCTCAGGGAATCACTCTCTGGGCAAGCCACTGGCTAAAAGCCGATATCGTTCTGACGATCGTGTTCGCGAGGCAACATATAAAGAGTCAACATACTCGAGAGCGCCGCCACCAGCCAAAAAAAGAAAAAACCTGCCGCATACAGTACATCGCGTTCAGGACGAAAATAGCCAAAAATTGCCACGTCAAGCGGATCAATCAAGGCAAACACCAAACCGCTTGCCACCCCAGCCATTAAGAACGACGGCCACAGTATCAACATCTTCGATCGCCATTTCATAGGAAGCCTTTCAATCAATGCGGTTGGCTAGTTGTTGGCTTGACATTTTTTTCAACCACTAAGCCGTGTTTGACACCACCATCAACAATCGGTTGATCAGAAAAACCTTGAAACGCTAGGATAATCGTGATGGCGCAGCCCACGATCGCCACCGCGGGCCCTGCCATCAACAGCCAAGGCCAACTCTGGCGCCACCAAGGTGGCACAACGGCAAGCATCTTTTGTCTCGATATCATCATTTTTATCCTAAAAATCGGTACGACTTGCGAAACCACTCAGGGGGGCAATATAAAACTCGAGGCCTCTCGAATACTGATCGACCCCTGTCCACTAGATGGCATCGAGGTTGCGACAAAATAAATCGGATGGGAACCGGGCTTAGCGGCCGTCTGTGCCACCCGCACGACGACTGCAAGTACGCGATTTGACGCCGCCGCAATTTCAAACTGCGCAGCCACGGTCGAGGACCCGACCTGATTTGTGGTCGCCGCAGCAACACCCGTTCCCGCCACACTTTGATCGGCCAGCTTGACATTCAGGCCCGGCAGACCATCCACAGACAGGGACAGGA
>CAIZGG010000318.1 GCA_903932425.1 uncultured beta proteobacterium
CAGATCATGGCGACGCTGGCGATGATTTCGCTCGCTTGGCATGCCTGGATTGGTGTGCGTGACATCTGGATGGACTACGTTAAGCCCGTAGGCCTTCGTATCCTTTTGCTGGTTCTGACCATTTTGTGGTTGGTCGGGTCGGTCGTGTACTTCGTACACATCCTCTGGAGAAATTAAGTCGTGGCTGCTGTCAAATCTTCTTTACCGCGCCGTCAGTTTGATGTGGTGGTCGTGGGGGCCGGCGGTGCCGGCATGCGTTGTTCGTTGCAGCTCGCAAACGCCGGGCTTTCCGTTGCTGTGTTGTCCAAGGTGTTTCCAACTCGCTCGCACACCGTTGCAGCGCAGGGTGGTATCGGCGCCTCGTTGGGCAACATGAGCGAAGACAATTGGTACTGGCACATGTATGACACCGTGAAAGGGTCGGACTGGCTGGGCGACCAAGACGCTATCGAGTTTATGTGCCGCGAAGCGCCAAACGCTGTGTACGAACTCGAGCACATGGGTATGCCATTTGACCGTAACGCCGATGGCACGATTTATCAGCGTCCATTTGGTGGTCATACCGCCAACTTCGGCGAAAAGCCTGTTCAACGTGCCTGCGCTGCGGCTGATCGTACTGGTCACGCTTTGCTGCACACGCTGTACCAGCGTAACGTGGCTTCACGCACACAGTTTTTTGTTGAGTGGATGGCGCTTGATCTGATTCGCAATCAGGCGGGTGACGTGTTGGGCGTGACTGCGCTCGAAATGGAAACCGGCGAGATCTATATCTTCGAAGCAAAGACGACTGTGATCGCTACCGGCGGTGCGGGTCGTATTTGGGCTGCCTCGACCAACGCCTTTATCAACACTGGCGACGGTATGGGCATGGCCGCACGTGCTGGAATCCCCATGATGGATATGGAGTTCTGGCAATTTCACCCAACCGGTGTTGCCGGTGCTGGCGTGTTGATTACCGAGGGTGTGCGCGGTGAGGGCGGTATTTTGCTCAACAAAGACGGCGAGCGTTTCATGGAGCGCTATGCCCCGACGCTTAAAGACTTGGCACCACGCGATTTTATTTCGCGCTGCATGGATCAAGAAATTAAAGAAGGTCGTGGTTGTGGCCCAGACGGTGCCTACGTGCACCTCAAGCTTGATCACCTTGGCGCTGACGTCATCAGCAAGCGCTTGCCTTCGATTCTTGAAATCGGACACAAGTTCGCCAACGTCGATGCAACCAAAGAGCCAATTCCAGTCGTGCCAACGATTCACTATCAGATGGGCGGCATCCCTTGTAATTACAACGGTCAGGTCACCACCTGGGATGGTAAGCAAACTCAGATCGTGAATGGCTTATATGCCATTGGCGAGTGCTCGGCCACCTCGGTGCACGGTGCTAATCGCTTAGGTACGAACTCACTGCTAGATTTGATCGTGTTTGGTCGGGCTGCCGGTAACCATATCGTTGCCGCGCATCCTGAGCGTCAGCATGCACATCAACCCTTGCCACAAGAGTCTGTCGATTTCTCGCTTGAGCGTGTCAACAAACTTGAAACCCGCACCAAGGGCGAAAAAACTCAAGTGGTGGGCAACGAGATTCGCAACGCCATGCAACAGCATTGCGGCGTGTTCCGTACGTTGGCATCGCTAAAAGAGGGCGTGACAAAAATCGACGCCCTGGCCGAAAAAGTCGACAACATCGCGTTCACCGACAAATCAAAAGTGTTCAACACTGCGCGGATCGAAGCGCTTGAATTGAGCAACATGATTGAGGTTGCGCGCTCAACGATTCATTCTGCCGCAGCGCGTACTGAAAGTCGTGGTGCCCATGCACTTGACGATCATCCAACACGCGACGACGACAACTGGATCAAGCATACGCTCTGGTACTCAGAGGGCAATCGCCTCGATTACAAGCCAGTGCAGATGCAACCACTCACCGTCGAAAGCTTCCCGCCCAAGTCGCGTACCTTCTAAGACAAGTTACCTGGATACCAATCATGAGCACTAAACGCATCGTGAAGTTTGAAATCTACCGCTACGATCCAGATAAGGACGAGCGTCCCTACATGCAAAAGCTTGAAGTTGAGCTGCAGCCAACTGACAAAATGTTGCTTGATGCACTGATCCGCATCAAGATGGACGTGGACGACAGTTTGGCCTTGCGTCGCTCATGCCGCGAGGGCGTCTGCGGCTCAGACGCGATGAATATCAATGGCAAAAACGGCTTGGCTTGCACCACCAACATGCTTGAATTGACCGAGCCTGTGGTGCTTCGTCCCTTGCCTGGCTTGCCAGTGATTCGCGATCTGATCGTCGACATGACGCACTTCTTTAACCAGTATCACTCGATCAAGCCTTACCTGATCAATGATGCGCCTCCGCCTGAAAAAGAGCGTCTGCAAACCCCCGAGGCGCGCGACGAGCTGAACGGCTTGTACGAGTGTATTTTGTGCGCCTGCTGTTCAACATCGTGCCCATCTTTCTGGTGGAACCCCGACAAATTCGTGGGCCCAGCCGGTTTGCTGCAAGCCTATCGATTTATCGCAGATACGCGCGATCAGGCAACTGCCGAGCGTCTTGATAATCTCGAAGACCCTTATCGCTTGTTCCGCTGCCACACCATCATGAACTGTGTTGATGTTTGCCCGAAAGGATTGAACCCAACCCAGGCGATTGGCAAGATCAAAGAAATGCTTGTGCGTCGTACGGTATAGTTGGATATCACGCGCATGAGCCAACTCACAGACATGGACCGCACCAGGCTGCGCTGGCGCGCCCGGCGCGGATTGCTCGAAAATGATCTGATGCTCACGAAGTATCTAGACAATTACGAGTCTGCTTTGACTGATGTGGATGTCTCTGCGCTCACCCAGCTGTTTGAGTTGGGTGACAATGAACTGTTAGACTTGCTACTAGCCCGAATCGAGCCAACGGGGGCGCTAGACCGCCCGGCGGTGCGCGCAGTGCTAACAAACATTCGCGCGTGTTGAACATGCGTCAAAAAAAATTATCGAAGGAACAACATATGAAACTGTCTGACAAAAAAGCTACCCTCTCATTTTCTGACGGCAGCCCCTCGTTTGATTTTCCGGTCTACGACGGTACCGTCGGGCCACAGGTAATCGATATCCGTAAGCTGTATGGCCAGACGGGAATGTTTACCTATGATCCCGGCTTTTTGTCGACCGCTTCGTGCACCTCTGACATTACCTATATTGATGGCGACAAGGGCGAGTTGTTGTACCGCGGTTATCCGATCGAAGAGTTGGCGGTCAATTGCGACTTCATGGATATCAGCTATTTGATCCTGAACGGCGACTTGCCAGATGCGAAGCAAAAGCTTGCCTTTGACTCCTTAGTGACCAATCACACGATGGTCAACGAGCAGATGCAGTTTTTCTTGCGTGGCTTTCGCCGTGATGCGCACCCGATGGCAGTGTTGACTGGACTGGTCGGTGCCATGTCGGCCTTCTACCATGACTCTAATGACATTACCAACCCGCACCATCGCCACGTCGCAGCGATCCGTTTGATCGCCAAGATGCCGACTTTGGTCGCAATGGCCTACAAATATTCACAAGGCCAGCCTTACATCTATCCGAAAAACAGCTTGTCGTATACCGGCAATTTCTTGCGCATGATGTTTGCAACACCTTGCGAAGAATACGTCGTAAACCCTGTCGTTGAACGCGCGCTTGATCGTATTTTCATCTTGCACGCTGATCACGAACAAAATGCCTCAACTTCAACGGTGCGTTTGTGCGGCTCGTCCGGCACAAACCCTTTTGCCGCTATTGCGGCAGGTGTTGCTTGCTTGTGGGGCCCGGCACACGGCGGCGCCAACGAAGCTTGCCTGCAAATGCTCGAAGATTTGCAAGCGAAGGGTGGCATGGCCAAGGTCGGTGAGTTTATGGAGCAAGTCAAAGACAAGAACTCAGGAGTTCGTTTGATGGGCTTTGGCCACCGTGTTTACAAAAACTACGATCCACGCGCCAAATTGATGCAGCAGACCTGCAAAGAGGTGTTGGCTGCTTTAGGTCTCGAAAACGACCCTCTGTTCAAACTCGCTATGGAAGTCGAGCGTATTGCGCTCGAAGATCCGTATTTTGTCGAGCGTAAGCTTTATCCAAACGTCGATTTCTACTCTGGCATTGTGCAGCGTGCGATTGGCGTGCCAACTGCGCTGTTTACCGCAATTTTCGCCTTAGCGCGTACTGTCGGTTGGATTGCGCAATGGAACGAAATGATCTCTGACCCTGAATACAAAATTGGTCGTCCACGTCAGTTGTATCAAGGCGCGACTTCACGTTCTGTTCCCAAGCGTAAATAAGTAAGTACCTGGTGTTTGGCTTGGTTTGTGCGTCTTGTGCAAGCCAATCCTAGTGAAATGACCCCACAAAGTTAGGCACCTGTCCTGTCTTGTGGGGTTTTTTCTTTTCAAGGCAGAGGCTCCTCCTGCTTGAAGATTCTTTCAAATTAGCTTTTTTGAGTGCACACCTGAGTCGCACGCCCGCAAAAGCGATCAGATGTGCTCACACCCTAAGTCATCTGGTTGAGCCCCTTGGGCATTCTGTGTTGTTTCGTTCGTACAACGCATATAAAAATAACCTTCAATTATTAAAGGTTATCCCTATAAAAGTCATGGGTTTATTTAGACCCTCGGGTTATACTTCGTCGCCGGACTTTAAGGCTTAAAACAACTGCCTTCTGCCCGCTATCCGCAAATCGGTTTGGCCGAGTAA
>CAIZGG010000319.1 GCA_903932425.1 uncultured beta proteobacterium
CGCCGCATTGAAACCGGGCATCCCCGCCTCTGTCATGGTGGGTACGCCAGGCAGCGCCTCAACACGTGTGGGGTGGGCCAGCGCAATCGCGCGCAATTTGCCCGATTTAATGTAAGGCAGCGCTGCAGACAAGGTTACAAACGCCACCTGTACTTGGCCGCCAATTAAATCCGTCAACATCGGCGGATCGCCCTTGTAGGGCACGTGTACGAAAGGGACCCCTGTCTTGGCTTTAAAGAGCTCACCGGTCAAGTGCTGCGGAGTACCGTTACCGGTCGACGCCATCGACAAGCCATTTTTTTGCGCTTTGGCATACGCGACTAATTCAGGCACTGTGTTGACCGGCAGCGCCGCGGTCGTGACCAACACCAAGGGGATCGTTGATACCAGAGTGATCGGTGCAAAGTCTTTGATCGGATCGTAGTTGAGTTTTTTATACAGACTGGCACTAATCGTGTGCGCCGCGGTTGTCATGTAAAGCATATAACCATCGCCAGGCGCACGCGCTAAAGCCTCGGCAGCTAAGGTCGTGCCGGCCCCGGGTCGATTGGCGACCACAACCTGTTGCCCCCACACCGCAGGCAATTTCTCTGCGATCAGTCGAGCAATCACATCAGTCGCACCGCCTGCAGGATACGGCACCACAAGCGTGACCGCTTTTTCAGGAAACTCGGCTGCGTAAGCGCTTGTGACGGAGCACAACACAGCCAGAGAAGCGAACAACAGGCCAAAGAAAGTTTGAGTGATTTTTTTTACAAATATATTTTTCATCTTGCTCTTTATCGCTGAATGAATTGTCTCTATTGCTGCGTAAATGTTCTCACGTGACTGTACCAATGTCTCTTTTTGAGTTTTGGCTCTACTTCGTCTTGGCTCTACTTTTTTTGTTGCTCAAGCCACGACAATAAGCGAGTGACGCCCTCTTTCATGGTGACAACTGGCTTCCAGCCAATCACGTCGCCGGCTTTGTCGTGCGGAATATTGAACGCACCGCCTGAGGTCAAGCGTACTTTGCCAGGTGGATCGGGGCGAATCTCTGGCTTGAGCGAGCTTTTGCAATATTCAAGTACCAACTGAACGAGCTCGCCTGTCGTGATGGGGGCTGGTCCTGAGACGTTCACCGCCACATCTGTCGCAGTACTTTGTAGGGCCGCCATATTGGCGCGTGCAACATCTGAGACATGCACAAAGTGCTTGGTGTCGGTACCATCACCCGGCAAAACAGGCGCCTGACCTTGGCGCACCAGATCATAGGTTTCCATGATGTAGAGCGAATTCGCAGCACGGTAGTGCTGACGCTCGCCATACACTGTTGAATAACGCAAGACGACATAATCCTGACCTGCGCTTTGGTGATAATGGCGGCACAACTGCTCGCCCATAATTTTTGAGGCACCATACAAAATCGCAGCCGGTGGCGCGCCAACCGAATAAAACGGCGTTTCTTCATGCAACGCGCCCTTGATCCCACTGCCGTAACCGTAAACAGCGTTCGACGAAGCAAAGACGACTTTTTTGACCTGATTGACACGACACGCTTCGAGCATGTTTTGCGCACCGCGAATATTGACATCGACAGCTTGCCACGGAGTTTGCGAAAAACCCAGCGTCATATAGGCCGCTAAATGCACCACGCCATCAACGCCCTTGGTTGCATCCAACAAATCAGGCAAACGCATTAAATCTGCGCGTACGATCTTGATGCGTGGATCATTTTGCAAATGCGCGATCGCATCCATCGAACCAAACGAAAAGTTATCAAGCAGCAGAACTTCGCGGGCGCCTTCTTTTAGTAACAAATCAGCCGTATGCGAACCTACCAAACTGGCGGCACCAGCAATCAGAATGCGCGACTCTTTAATATTTAAGGCTTTGCCTTGCTTAACCGTTGTCATCTTTGAATTGTCTCGTTTTGTTATTGATCGAATGCAATCGTGCTAGAAATTTTAAACTGCGTCTACTTTGAACTTTGAAGTCTGAACTAAATCACCCTTTCAACCAGTAACGTTGCTTGATCTCTGCCATTTTTTGAGTTTAAGCGGCGGGCTTCAAATAAATAGGTGCCACAGACTCTAGCGGGGTAGCGACCAGGTTTAACACCGCAGCCATCGGTTCGGTGCTTACGTTATCAACCGATAACGACAGCAAGTTATCGCGCGACATTAGGGGTTCGCCTGGCAAGCACTCAAACAATCGTGCTTGTATGCGACCAAGCGCCATCGGCAGCTCAACGACCACGCGCGGATGACCACTCCAGAGCGCGGCAAGCTTAACTAATTCACCCAATGTATAGGCGCGCGGGCCCGCCAGATCGTACGTATGATTGGCTGCCGCGGGCAAGGTTAATACGTTCATGACAGCGCTGGCCACATCCCCTACATACACTGGCTGCATTTTTGCGCCGGCGCCAGCAATAGGCAACACAAAAAAGAAACGCGCCAACTGCGCAAACATATTCATAAATTTATCTTCAGGGCCAAACACCACTGAAGGCCTGAAGATCGTAAAGTCACCCGTGTTGGCGCCCGAATAGGCGTTGCGGATGGCCTCTTCGCCTGCCGCCTTTGAGCGCAAATAGCCGCTGGGCGCCTTTGCATCTGCACCCAAGGCGCTCAGATGAATAAAGCGCTTAACCTGATGAGCGCGGCACGCCTGCGCAATGCGACGCGGCAACTGCACATGTGCGCGATCAAAATCGGGACCGTAGGGCTGACCCTCGCGGCTATGCAAAATACCGACAAAATTCAGCACGATATCGCAGCCCGCCACCAAGCGGTCAAGCGCAGCGTCATCATGGATATCAGCTTGCATCACCGTCACAGTGGGGTGTACCAAGAGCTCGCGACCATGCTGAAACTGACGGGTCGGCACATGCACGACATGCCCTTGCGCCACCAGGCGGCCCACCACTTGCCGCCCAATAAACCCTGCCCCGCCAATTGCCAGAATGCGCATACGCCCTCCAAAGATACTCAAGCCTGCGTGATAAAGCCCGCATAGGACTTCAAGTCTACATTACCACCGCTCAAGATCACGCCAACACGTGCACCCGGGGGCACTGCAAGCGCTCCGTGCATGACCGCGGCAGCGCCCAAACAGCCGGTCGGTTCAACGATGATTTTCATCCGTTCGCCAAAAAATTTCATTGTGGCAACGAGTTGAGGGTCGGTGACCGTCAAAATATCCGTCACTTTTTGTTGAATAACACCAAAGGTGAGCTTACCCAGGTAAAGCGTCAACGCACCATCGGCAATCGAGCGCGGAGGCTCGATACGCACCACTTCACCTTTACGCAAGGACTGCTGGCCATCGTTACCGGCCTCGGGTTCGACACCGTAGACCTTGCACTTGGGGCTCAACGCAGCGGCCGATAAGGCGCTACCAGCCAGCAAACCGCCACCACCCAGGCACACCATCAGGTAATCTAACTCGCCCACGTCTTCAATCAACTCTTTGGCCGCAGTGCCCTGGCCCGCGATCACGTGAAGATGATCGTAGGGCGGAATAATCACCATGCCAGTTTTTTGTTGAAGTGCGCGTGCAACGTCTTCGCGGTCTTCTTTATAACGGTCGTACGTGACTACTGTGGCGCCATAGCCCTCGGTTGCAGCCTTTTTAGCCACTGGCGCATCGTGCGGCATGATGATGGTGGTGGCAACCCCTAGCAATCTACCCGCCAAAGCAATCGCTTGCGCATGATTGCCCGACGAGTAGGTCAAGACGCCGGCGCGGCGCTGTTCAGGCGACAGGTTCGCGATCGCGTTATAGCCACCTCGAAATTTAAACGCGCCCATGCGCTGCAAGTTTTCGCACTTAAAGAACAGTTTCGCACCGGTGAGGCGGTCTGCTGTCTCTGAGGTCATCACGGGGGTGCGATGCGCAACACCCTGAAGGGTGGCCGCAGCATGAACAACGTCATCATAAGTAGGCAAAACGAGCGACATGATTTTTCTCTGAAATAGGGGATCAACGTGGGGGATAGTGTACGATTGTCTAGGCAATTTTGCGCCAACTGCAATTCTGATACTAAAGATCATACTTTCATGGCTATACAGTCCGATTCGTTGAATTCTCGTGCCGAGCCAACTCGTTTGGTGGCCCCCCAGGCGACTTCGCCCAACGAAGAATCCATCGAACGCGCCTTGCGCCCCCGTGCGCTTGAAGAATACGTGGGGCAACAACGGGTGCGTGAGCAATTACAGATCTTTATCTCGGCAGCACGCAATCGCCAAGAATCGCTCGACCATGTCTTGCTGTTTGGCCCACCGGGTCTGGGCAAAACAACGCTTGCCCACATCATCGCCCACGAAATGGGTGTCAATCTGCGTCAAACCTCTGGGCCCGTGCTTGAACGACCGGGTGATCTGGCCGCCTTGCTGACCAATCTTGAGCGCAACGATGTGTTGTTTATCGATGAGATCCATCGTTTATCGCCCGTTGTCGAAGAGATTCTTTACCCCGCACTCGAAGATTTTCAGATTGATATTTTGATTGGTGAAGGCCCGGCGGCCCGCAGCGTCAAGCTCGACCTGCAGCCCTTTACGCTAGTCGGGGCGACAACCCGTGCCGGTATGCTGACCAATCCACTACGTGATCGCTTTGGGATTGTGTCGCGCTTAGAGTTTTATACGCCCGACGAACTGACCCGCATTGCCACGCGCAGTGCAGGCTTATTACAGGTGCCTATCACCCCAGATGGCGCCGCTGAGGTTGCGCGACGCGCGCGTGGTACGCCACGTATCGCGAACCGTTTGCTGCGGCGTGTACGCGACTACGCGCAGGTGAAAGCCAACGGCACGATTGATGCAGCAGTTGCCAATGCCGCCTTATCCATGCTTGAAGTCGACCCGCAAGGCTTGGATTTAATGGATCGCAAGCTGCTTGAAGCCATCATTCATAAATTTGATGGCGGGCCAGTCGGGGTCGATAGCCTGGCAGCTGCCATCGGCGAAGAACGCGACACCATCGAAGACGTGATCGAGCCATATCTGATTCAGCACGGCTATTTGCAGCGCACCTCGCGCGGGCGGATGGCCACGCAAACCACTTGGCGGCATTTAGGCTTAAAGCCACCCAGTACGACAGCAGACGGAAAGCTTTTTGACTGACGACGACCCGCTGACGGGCGGGCGATGCGCACGATGACTCGCGCCTCAATACCGCGCGCTGTCATCTCAAATCAACTCCCGTCTTCAAACTCGGCAATACACGCCAAAATCGATTCGCCGTATGACTCAAGTTTGCGAGCACCCACACCATTAACGTGTGAAAGTGCCTCAAGGCTATCGGGGCGGGCCAAGGCGATCTCGCGCAAACTGGCATCGTGAAAAATCACATACGCCGGCACACCGTGACTGCGCGCAATACCTGCACGCCATGTGCGCAAGGCCTCAAAAATAGGCTGCGCAGCCAGCGGCAGATCCGATTGTGCAGTTTTACCTCGAGCTGTGGCGCTTGCGCGCCCCGAGCGCTCGGTCGTACGCTCAGCTTCGCGACGCAATAGCAAGGTGCGCTCGCCCTTTAACACTGCACGACTTTGATCGGTGAGCGCAAGCGTGCCATACCCTTCTTGATCCACCATCAGCAAACTGTGCGCCAGCAACTGCCGCAAGACACTACGCCACGCTTGCTCAGACAGATCCTGACCAATCCCAAACACCGTTAGCGAAGCGTGACCGTGCTCAAGCACGCGCGGCGTTTGTTTGCCCCGCAGAATATCGATCAGGTGACCGGCCCCATAGCGTTGTCCGCGCTCTTTCCAGAGCCGATAAATGGTGGATAACATTTTTTGAGCGGCTACCGTACCGTCCCACGCCTCAGGAGGAACCAAACAATTGTCGCAATTGCCGCAGGCCGGCATCGTTTGACCAAAATACTGCAGAAGCCTTTGGCGGCGGCATGTAATGGTTTCGCATAAGCCAAGCATGGCATCTAACTGTGACCCTAAACGGCGTCTAAACGAATCATCACCGCTTGATTCATCAATCATGCGACGCTGCTGCACCACATCTTGCAAGCCATACGCCAGCCAGGCGGTCGCTGGCATGCCATCGCGTCCAGCCCTGCCGGTTTCTTGGTAATAGCCTTCGACCGACTTTGGCATGTCAATATGCACCACAAAGCGCACATCAGGCTTATCAATCCCCATTCCAAACGCAATCGTGGCCACCATCACGATGCCCTCTTCGCGCAAAAATCTAGATTGATTTTTGGCACGCACCGCAGGCCCCAACCCCGCATGGTAGGGTAAGGCCTCAACGCCCTGCGCGCACAAAAACTCTGCAGTCTCGTCAACCTTGTTGCGAGACAAGCAATACACAATGCCCGCATCGCCGGCATGCTCTTGTCGCAATAACTGCAGCAGTTGCTTGCGCACCTCTTGCTTTTCGACGATGTGATAACGAATATTGGGGCGATCAAAGCTCGCCACAAAATGGCGTGCCTCACCAAGCGCGAGGCGCTCAGCGATTTCGGTGCGGGTCACGTCGGTGGCGGTCGCCGTCAGTGCAATGCGTGGTACGTTTGGCCAGCGCTCGTGCAGCATCGACAAACCAAGATATTCAGGCCGGAAATCGTGCCCCCACTGCGACACACAATGAGCCTCGTCAATCGCAAACAGGGCTAATTTGCCGCGCGAGAGCAGTTGCAGGCAGCGATCTGTGAGCAGACGCTCGGGCGCCACGTACAACAGATCAAGCTCTCCCGCCAAAAAAGCCCGCTCAACCTCACGCGAATCTTGCCAGTCTTGGGTTGAATTTAAGAAAGCCGCCCGAACACCAAGTTCTGTCAGCGCATCTACTTGATCCTGCATCAAGGCGATCAAGGGTGAAA
>CAIZGG010000320.1 GCA_903932425.1 uncultured beta proteobacterium
CTGAAACAATCAATGCCAAAGGCAAAACAGTGATGCCCGGCATGATCGACTGCCATACGCACATCGTCGCCTCGCAATTAAATTTAGGGTTGAACGCTAACCTACCCAACGCCTTGGCCACCCTGCGTGCCGTCCCCATTTTGTCGGGCATTCTGATGCGCGGCTTCACGAGCGTGCGCGACGCCGGTGGGGCCGACTGGTCACTGTCTGAAGCGACACGCACCGATGTTGTAGACGGACCGAGGATTTTTCCTGCCGGACGCGGTTTTTCGCAAACGGGTGGCCACGGTGACTTTAGAGCCCGTAACGACATTCTCGACCCCTGCGCTTGCATGCAAAAGGTCGGCAATATTGCGCGCGTCGTCGATGGCGTAGAAAACATCAGGCTCGCTGTGCGCGAAGAAATCCTGAAAGGGGCCACGCAAATCAAAATGATGGCCTCGGGTGGCGTAGCCTCTCCTAACGACCCCATACACTTTTTAGGCTATTCAGAAGACGAGATTCGTGCCGCGGTTGAAGAAGCCTCAAACGCGGGTACCTATGTGATGGCGCATGCCTACACGCCGCGCGCGATTAGTCGCGCTGTGCAGTTTGGCGTGCGCACTATCGAACACGGTAATTTGGTGGATGCAGCGACCGCTCAGATCATGCGCGATCATCAGGCCTTTATGGTACCCACCCTGATTACCTACGAAGCTCTGGCCAACGAGGGTGCGGCGCTTGGATTTCCGGCAGAGTCGGTGGCCAAAATTGAAGCGGTGCGTGCCGATGGCAAAAAAGCTCTTGAAATTCTTGCTAAAGCAGGGGTCCAAATGGGCTTTGGTACAGACTTGCTGGGTGCTTTGCATCGGCACCAGTCTGAAGAACTGAAATTACGCGCTAATATTTTGGGTAACGGCTTGACCTTGCAGCAGGCCACTCTGGTTGGCGCCGAAATTCTGGGTATGACCGATCAACTGGGCGTTGTGAAAGTCGGAGCGGTTGCCGACTTGCTGGTGGTCGACGGCAATCCATTGAAAGACATCGCTTGCCTACTTGGGCAGGGCGATCATATTCAGGCCATCATCAAAGATGGCAAAACTTACAAAACATCACTTTAAGTGCACGGAGATCCTCTCATGAACCGCAGAAACCTCTTGAAACTATCTGCCGCAAGCGCAGCCCTGCAATGGCTGCCGGGCTTAGCGTTGGCGCAAAGCAGTGGCGTATTTAAAGTCGGTACGCTATGCCCCATCTCGGGCGCAGGGAGCCCCTATGGTTCGGGCATGCAGCAGGCAATTCGTATGGCTGTCGATGAAATCAATGCGGCCGGCGGCGCGGGTGGCGTCAAACTCGAACTTTTTACCGAAGATAGTCAAACCAAGCCAGAGGCGGCCGTGTTGGCGGCCAAGAAGCTGATTGAAATTAATAAAGTTCAGGCACTGTTAGGCACCTGGTCTTCGGGCGTCACCTTAGCGGTGATGCCTCTGACTGACGCGGCCGACATCATCCAAATGAACACCTCGGGTGCACCCGCGATCTCAACGCTTGATACCAAAGACTTAGTCTGGCGCTACCAAGCGAC
>CAIZGG010000321.1 GCA_903932425.1 uncultured beta proteobacterium
AGTGAGGAACATCGTATTGTTTTTTAGGCCTGAATGCCTGTTGGGTAAGAAATGAGTGGTTTGAAAACACCGGTTGCGCTGACTATCCTCGGGCTATGCGCCTTGATTCTTGTGCCCACGTTGTTTCAAGTACCGTATTTTTTACATCTGGGGATTCTCGCGTTGATTTGGGTGATCGTTGCTCAAGGTCAGAATCTTGTGCAAGGGTTTATGGGGTATGTGTCGATTGCTGCGGCTGGTTTTATGGGGGTCGGAGCCTATGCGTCCACCCTGCTAAGTATCAAGCTAGGGTGGACTGTCTGGTCAGGCATGGCGTGCGCGCCGCTCGTGGCAGGGTTGCTAGCGATTGTGGTGGGTTATCCAAGTTTGCGGGTCAAAGGTCATTACTTTGCGATTGTGACGATGGCCTACAACTTGGTGATCTTCATTGTGTTGGTCAACTTTACTTCTTTGACTGGCGGTGAATCCGGGATCACCGGTGTCCTAAAACCTGAAAGTATTTCGATGCTGGGTCAAACGTTCAAGTTTGAGACACGCGAGGCCTACTACTATCTCGCCCTCGGTGCTGCTGTCGTCGCAACCTCGGTCTGTGGTTTAGTGTTGCACTCACGGGTGGGACGAGTGTTATTAGCGATTCGTCAAAACGAAATCTTAGTCGACGCTTTAGGTGTGCACGTGTGGCGCTATAAGATGTTTGCGTTCGTCTTGAGTGCAGCGTTGTGTGGATTAGCGGGTGCGTTGTATGCGCACTTTATTGGTTTCCTGAATCCAGAACCCTTTGGCGTGGATCAGTCGCTCAATGCGATTTTGGCAGTGATTCTTGGTGGCAGCGGCACCTTGACAGGGCCCGTTGTCGGGGCTTTTCTAGTGGTGGTGTTGCCAGAGTTCTTGCGTGTGGCTGACACCTATCGGTTGATCGTCTATGGTTTATTGTTGGTGTTAACAACAATTTTCATGCCGCGCGGAATCGTACCGTTGATCGCCAAAGGGGGGCAACGGCTCAGGCAGTTTTTCAACAGAACTCAGACCTCATGAATAACAATACCCGAACGCTTGCTCAATGGCAGGCACTGCTTGAGCAGTTCTGCACCCAGTCGATGAGCGTCGAAACACTGTTGGGCGCCTACGACCCTGTGCGCGAACGCAGACGTCTGTCGGCCGCTGCCAGTTTCGGCTTAATGGGCATTCAAGTGGCCGTCGAGCACGGTGGCTTTGGTGCGCCCTTTTCGGTCAAAGCTCAGTTGGCACAGCGGTTGGCTGGACTGGATTTTGGTGTCGCAATGGCAGTTGTGAACTCACAGAATATCGCTGACAATTTGTCGCATTGGTTGCCCAGTGAAGTCTCTAAGCGTTGGGTGCCAGGCCTGCTGACGGGCGAACTTGTTGGCTGTACTGCCTTGACTGAGCGCTCAGCCGGATCAGATTTTTCAGCGATTACCATGCAGGCCGAACAAACGTCTGACGGTTGGCGTCTGACTGGTGAAAAATCCTGGATCATTAACGCAAAAATTGCTGATCTTTTTTTGGTTTACGCTCAGACGCAGCCTGGGTCGGGTGCGGCAGGCATTGCAGCCTTTGTTGTGCAGGCCAGTGGTGAAGGCTTTGAACGGTCGGCTGATTCGTTCACCTCAGTCGCCGCACTGGCCAATGCGAGTGGCTTTCGGCTAAACGGCTATCTGGCTCAGAGCGACGAATTGGTGCACCCGCCAGGCTTGGCCTTTAAACGAGCACTCGATTCCATCAACGGTGCGCGCGTCTATGTGGCGGCGATGTGTGTGGGCATGTTGAAAGAGAGCTTACGCCTTGCGCACGCTTACGGTCGAGAACGCCACACCTTCGGACAACCGCTTGGCGCGCACCAGGGGTGGCGTTGGGTGTTGGCCGATGCCGCGGTAGATCTTGAAGCAGCTAGTGTGTTGGTCGACCGTGCGGCCCTGGCCATCGACGAGAAAAAGAACGTGCAAGATCTTGCTGCCAAAGCGAAGGTGTTTGCGACCCGTGCCGCGCAACGACATCTTCCGGCGCTGTTACATGCCTTGGGTGCAGAAGGCCTGCGTGATACGTATCCGTTGGCGCGTCACGTTGCGGCAGCCCAGATTGCCACGCTCGTCGATGGGTCGACTGAAATGCTGTTAGAGCGAATTGGTAAAAACTTAGATCAAACAGGTTGAAGAAAATGCGCGTGTTTCAGATAGAAGGTGAGTGGGGGATTCAACATCTCAAACTGAGTACTCGTTCAGTACCGCAGCCCGCAGCGGGGCAAGTGTTGCTCAAGATGCAAGCTTCGTCGGTGAATTTTCGTGATCCGATCGTGCCCGAGCGTGGCTATGGGTCGCAGACGGGCACGTTGCCTTTAATCCCGATTTCCGATGGCGTAGGCGAAGTGGTTGAGATCGGCGCTGGGGTCACACGTTTTAAGGTCGGTGAGCGTGCGTGTCCGGCCTATTTTCAAAC
>CAIZGG010000322.1 GCA_903932425.1 uncultured beta proteobacterium
ATGGTCACGAGCTTAGGTCTGAAGCAGGCCCCTTTAATCAGTAAACTTGGTGACGCATGAACAACAAACTTAAATACGATATTCGTTCGTGGGGAGCCTGGCGGCGTCTCGCATTCCTTGGCCTGACTGCTATCTTAGCCAGCTGTGGGGATGGCACTGGGGATGGCTCGGTTTCTGCTCCGAGCGCTGCTGTTGCGATGAATCAGGGTGCAGAATGGAATGCGACAAATCAGGCAGCCTTTTACTCTGCCGATCAAGGCTCCTGGATCATGCCCTATGAATGGGCAAAGGCCCTGAAGTTACCGAATGGCCAATCGTTTTTAAGTCAACTCACCAGCAGCTATGGCTACATACCAAACCCAGTCAGTCCGACCAATCCCGAGGGATTGCCTGTTGGCTTTTTAGTTGCAAATCCTGGCACTAAAAACCAACAGCTATCCATGAACTGTGCGGCCTGCCACACTCGACAGATTCAAGTTGATGGGATTAAACACCGCATTGATGGCGGACCCGCGGTTTCTAATTTATACGCACTCTTTCAAGGGATTGATCTTGTCGTAGGCAACACCCTTTCAGACGCAGCGGCCTTTGATGCCTTTCAAGCTGCCGTTCAAGTTCCTGCAGCGACCTTACGTACGCAGTTGAGCACTTGGTATACACCTCCTGACTTCTGCCATTTAGTGCGTAAATTTGAGGTCTAGTAATTTGCCCAGCGCAGTGTTGGCCCAATCGGCGGTATTTGTGCGCAGGATATGAACTTTTCCTGTGCGATCATCACGCAGGTGCGCCTCGTGTACCTTCCACAGTTGATCTCTGACCTGCCTGAGCGACTGCTCGGTTTTGATTTCGAGATACTTGCCCACCATTAATGCCATAAAGCAGACTAATACGTGAGCCTTGATAGCCTCTTGCGTGTGGTGGAAGATTGGTCGAGCTCTGAGATCGGACTTGCTCATGCGAAACGCTTGCTCGACGTGCCAGAGATCTTTGTAATAGGCGATAACCTCGGCGTTGGACATTTCCTGCTCTGGAATATTAGTAACGTAGCCTTTGATGCCTAGGAGCTTCTCGGTTTTAGTCCTCAAGTCTGCATCGAACACAAAGGGTGCGCCTGGTTGATCAGACTTCTTGACGAACTTGGCTCGCCGACCCGGTTCTTTGCGCTCGATGAGCGTCATGGCGCGTGCGACCTGCTTGTCAAACTCGCGTTTGTCCTTTCGATAGCGCGTCGTTGAGAACTCACACACGATCGGGGCCTTGAGGCCTGCGTAGGCGTATTCAAAGCGCTTGATGGCTTGGTCGGTTCGAGGCAACTCGGTATAAATCTGATCAATGAAACGCTGAGCCGTGTTGGCAAGCCTGGCGCCCACGATATAGCGATAACCATCAGTGTTCAATTGCTGCATGTTCTCCTTGGATAGCATTGCCGCGTCCGCCACGATGATGGGCTTTGTTTGGCCAACCCGCTTCTCAAAGCGGCGTAAGATCTTAAGCATGGTGTGACCTTCAAAGGTATTGCCCTCAAACACTTCGTGCATGACAGGAAACCCTGAGCGAGTCGTGATCAGGCCGATCACGATCTGAGGCTGCTGTGGCTTGTTGTCCTTGGAGAAACCTGGGCGCTGAAGGTCATATTCCTTGAAAGATTCAAAATACAGCGTCGTGACATCGTAAAGAACTAGGCTAAAGGTCTCTTGTAAATCTTGTCGTGCAGTCTCAATGGCGGCAGACTCTATCGCCTCTTGGTGCTCTGTTAGTTTTGGTAGTTGTCGATAGACAGTTCGCTCGGCGTAGCCGACATTGAAGTACTGCTCAAGCAACTGTATCGTGCGCAGTTTAGAGGCCGGTTCAACGATGCGCATGAGCGCTAGATCTTGATACAACATCGGCAATGAGCCCAGCCCGCAGCGCGATACGCAAACAAGTAAGGCCTCTCGGGCAAACAGGTGCGTGACACCCGCCAGCGTGGTGTGCGCTAGATCAAGGGACTCCGATGCATTCTGAGTAAACAAGCTTGGTTGAGTACGATGGGCTTCGGCGTATTGTTCGGCTTGCACGACTAAAGCCTCAAGCTGTGTTTGATCACGTGCACTGCCAATGTGTTTGACCACAATACGCCGTTTGCCCTCATGGCGCACCACCTGAACGGCTGTCGAGCCTGAGGCCGTTCTTGTCTTTCGAGTTGTGAGATCGCCGCGCATGCCTAAAAGATAGCATTAGTGCGTAAACTCGAGAAATCAAAAAACGTAACTAATTGAAAAATAAAAGCTAATTATTCAGACCTATCAAATATCAGCAAAAGTGGCAGAAGTCAGGACGGATCCAGACTACCCTGCTCTGTATCTTGCGAACTTTCTACTCGGCTCCTCCGAAACCTCTCGCCTGTGGATGCGCGTACGTGAAAAAGAAGGTCTGTCTTATAACGTGCG
>CAIZGG010000323.1 GCA_903932425.1 uncultured beta proteobacterium
CTGAAACAAAATGAACGCCAGTAGCGCCACCGCAAGCATGACGCCCACGGCTTGAATCAATCGGCGCAAAATAAAAGCAAACATGTATTCTCAGAAAATAAACAGCACGGCACCTCAAAGGTGCCGCAAGATGAGTGCTGTCGTCAGCCGCACAGCACTGGCTGCGCGATTAACCTTTGTGACCTGTGCGCCAAACGCTTGTCCTACGAGCGTCGCATCGAAGCGATCTGAGCGTTGCTGGCGCGCATCCCAATCAATCAATCGTAATCCAGTCAACCACGGGGCGATTATCGGCCCGATGAATCGCGTTGACGTTTTTCTTCATGGCCCAGGGGATGATCTGATCATGCAGCGGGATCATGCCAAAGTCATTTTTCACAATGCCCAAAGCCTCATGAATCATGGCGGTTCGCTTTGACGCGTCGATTTCAGTTTGAATGGTATCGATCAGCGCATCGACCTTTGGGTTTGAGTAATTGCCATAGTTAAATGAGCCAAACGCACCCTTACCTTTAGAATGAATTAAGGCTTCAAGCGAATAAAAAGCATCAAAGGTAGGGACGCCCCAGCCGAAAAGATAGATGCTGGTGTCATTGCTTCCAACTTTCGGAAAAAACGTGGCACGCGGCATGGCATTGAGCTTGGCTTTCATCCCCGCCTTGGCCCACATCGCAACAATCGCCTGACAGATCGCCTCGTCGTTGATATAGCGATTATTTGGGCAATCGAGCGTAAATTCGAGATTGTTTTCATAGCCAGCCTCTTTCAGCAAGGCTTTGGCTTTATTCAAGTCGAAGGGGATACGTTGACCTAGCTCTGGCGTCCAGCCATTAACCTGGGGTGCAATCATCGTACCCGTAGGCAACGACAAGCCCCGCATGACCGCCTTTTTGATCGCTTCGATATCGATCGAGCGGTAAAGCGCCTCGCGGACACGCACATCTGCAAAAGGGTTCTTACCCTTGATGTTGCTGTACTTCAGCTCTGGGCTTGCCACATCCATGGCAAGGTAAATTGTGCGCTGCTCGTTACCGTCTAGCACTTTGACTTGCTGGCGCAAGCGGTCTAAGTCTTGCACTGCCGGGTCTAGAACAAAATCAACCTCGCCCGAAAGCAGTGCCGCGGTGCGCGTGGCGTTTTGTTTAATCGGTGTGTAAACAATTTCAGTGACATTGCCTTTTTTAGTAGGCTTACCCCACCAGTTTGGATTTTCAACATACACAGTTTTGATATCGACTTCGCGCGATTGCAACATGTATGGGCCAGTACCCATCGCATTTCGCGCAGCAAAGCTTTCTTCTTTTTTATTAAAATCTTGCGGTGCCGTCACACCATTTTTTTCAGACCAGGCTTTACTCATCATGGTCAAGGTGGGCAATTGACGCAGCAGTACGGGATTTGGTCCGCCTTCTGTCGCAATCTCAACCGTCAGTGGATCAACCGCAGTCACCTTTGTAATACCGGCGGCGTAAGACTTAAATTGCGATGAGGGTGCCAGCGCGCGGTTAATTGAAAACACCACATCATCTGCGGTGAAGGCCGAACCGTCATGAAACTTGACGCCTTCACGCAATTTAAAGCGCCACAAGGTGGGAGTCACTTGCTCCCAAGACGTTGCCAGCGCGGGCGTCACTTCAAACTTGTCGTCGTAGCGAACCAGAGCGTCATACACCCAGAGGTTGGCCACAATATTCAGGCCTTCGTTTTGTGAGTGTGGATCGAGCGTCAAGATATCACCCTGGCTCGCCCATTTAAAGGTTTTTGCAACACCTGCGCCTGGGAGTACCAGAGCAGCCGCGAGCGCAACAGCAAGAAATGAACGACGCATAGCGATTTCCTTTAAAAATTTTGTCATTAACTTAGGATATTGCCGCACTGCAAAGAGTGCGTCAATCAGATCGACAGCATTCCAGTCTGAAACTTACAGATCTAAGCCTTCATTAGCTTTTCTACCTAGAATCCTCTCTGCCCTCTTTCCTTTGCCCTCTTTCCTTTGCCCTCTTTCCTTTGCCCTCTTTCCTTTGCCGTCTTTTCTTTGACCTCTTGAGACGCCCCTGTTACCTCGTTCGTCACTCGCTGCTTGCTTGACCATGAGCAAAAGGGCTTTAGCTGCAACCACCTCGCTCAAGTAAGGCATCGACCACCACGGCCCCCTCGCCCACCGCACCGACCATCACCGGATTTAAATCTAGCGACGCGATACTTGGCCCAGCCGCCATCATCAGGCGACCGACAGACACAGCAACCTCTGCAAAGGCCTTGACATCCATCGGTGCATCGCCCCGAACGCCGTCAAGCAAAGGCGCCATGCGCAAGCCGCGCAGCGCAGTCTCAACCTGCTGAACATTAAAGGGCGGTAACAGCACCGCATAATCCTTAAGCGCCTCAACATACTTACCGCCTGCACCGATCATCACTACCGGCCCAAACACCGGATCAAACCGGGCGCCCACCATGCATTCGTGACGTCCGCGACTCATCGCAGCCACGATGATGCCTTCTTGGCCGACCTTCATTTCTGCAAGTTTCTTGCGTTGCGATTCAAAGATTGTGGCGGCTATGTCTGCGTTTTGCACGCCCAACGCCACCAAACCGAATTCAGACTTATGTGGCACTTCGGCCGAACAAGCCTTAATCACCACAGGCCCCCCTACTTCGACAAAGGCCTCTCGAACTTCAGCTGCTGTCTGGCATAACTGATGCTTAACCACAGGAATCCCATGCGCAGCCAAAAGCTTCAGGGTCTGCGCTTCACTGCAATAGGCGCCAGTACCTTGGGGGATGTTTACCGCCTGGAGGTCGTGCCAGGGCTCGAACGATTCGCGCATCAACGCAGTGTGGGCTGACAACTGCCCCAGTACACCAACTGCCTGTGCCTCGTTCGCAAAGGTCGCCACACCCGCTGCCATAAAGGGTTTGGCGACGGTATCTTGCCAGGCAGCCACCGCCACCGGCTTACCAGTGAGCGTTTCAAATTTTGCAGTATCGCGGGCAAAGGCTTCGACGTCATAACCGGCACCTGCGACCGGGATATTGATAAAAAACATATCTGCCGACGGGTCTTGCGCCACGGCGGGCAGCACTTCGCTAAACAGATTGCTATTGGATAACAGCGCAGCGGTGATATCAATTGGATTCGTTGTGGTGGCAAACCCCGGCAAAGAGGTTGCAACGGCCCTTTGGGTCGACTCTGATAAGACCGCAAGCGCTAGCCCGTTTTCTTCAGCAGCATCAGCACCCATCACACAGCTGGCGCCTGAATTACTAATCACGACCAACCGATTGCCGGTTGGTCGCCAGCCTTTTAAATAGGCCTGAGCGCAAAGCGCCTGCGCATGCGGATCACGCACGCGCCAAATGCCATGCTTTTTAAAGAAGGCATCGACCACGCGCTCTTCGTTAGCCATCGAACCTGTATGGGTCGACGCCGCCTGTTGCCCACCAGCGGTGCGACCAGCTTTGACCGCGATGATAGGTAAGTCACGCGTGCGCGCGTAAGCAGCGGTACGGGCCAACATTTCAGGATTAGCAATATTTTCAAGGTATAGCAGCAGCAGTTTGATTTCGGGGTCGTGTGCAATCGCCCACGCCATCTCGGCCACAGTGACGTCTGCTTCGTTTCCAGTGGCGTGCACATGACGCACTCCGATGCCACGCTCGCGCAGTAACCCGTACACCATCGCGCTCATGCCGCCGCTTTGACTCAAAACCGCCACGGGTCCATCCTGCGGCGGACGCTCGATAAACATGGTTGAGAACCCTGCAATCGCACCAGTCCCGAAATTTGCAAGGCCATGGGTATTGGGGCCATAGATGCGCATACCAGTCGCACGCGCTGCATCGGTCATGCGTTGTTGCACGGCGCGCCCCTCAGGGCCAGTCTCACCAAAGCCCGAGGCCATCACCACAACCGACTTCACGCCACGTGCTGCACAGTCCTCAACGGCTTCAACAGCCTTATCGCCCGCCACTACAATAAGCACGAGTTCAGGCACTTCAGGCAATTGCGCCAGCGACGCATAGCTTTTTAAGCCTTGCACCTCTTCGCGGCTTGGATTGATCGGATAGATCGTGCCTTTGAAGCCACCTTTTTGCATGTAATAAATCGGACGTCCACCGATCTTATGGATATTTTCTGACGCGCCAATAATGGCAACGGTGCGAGGATTCAATGCTGTTTCTAGTAAGTCAGACATAAAAATTCCGGTTGAAAGCGTAGATCGTAAAAAGACCCTCTGGCTCAAGTGCTCGTCTCTCCCTAAGGCGAAACCGAGACACGAAAAAAGTCTTTAATGAAAGTAGGAGACGATCTGGTCGAGCGTTAGTCAACAGGTTCAAAACGCACGAGAGTCTGATCAAGATGTTTAAAAAAAGTCGCGGTGACCGCATCACCGATTTTTACGCCTGGTGTGGCGTGACCCATCAGCCGCGCACCTTCTTCAAGTGCGACCACCACAAGCGTATAGGGTGCCAACGAACGAAAAGCATCTGAAGGTGCACGACCAACAACCGTGACGGCATGCACATGCCCACGGCCAGTTGAAGTGTGCCAAGCAAGCGCCTCAGCACCGCAAAACTGACAAGCGTCATGCGCAAAGGTTTGTGCACGTGCGCAGGCGGTGCACTGTTGATAACGCAGAACATGCTCGGTCAGGCCTTCAAGGTAAGGTTGGGCCAAAGACGTCATAGGTAATTGATTGGTGGTCATGGCTTAACCCTCACGCGACAAAATCAGACTAACGTGCGATGACATCACACCGCCATCGGCATGAATATAGGCATGCGTAGGCGTTTTGACTTGGCGCACGCCCGCTTGACCCGTAAATTGCCGATAGGCTTCAACAGTGTGTGCCATGCCACCCGCTACACCACAGTGCCCAAACGATAACAAACCGCCGTGCGTGTTCAAAGGCAACACGCCGTCTTGTGAAAAATCACCTTGGCGTACACGCTGAGCGGCCCGACCTCTGGCAGCAAAACCGATTTCTTCTAGCAGCATCAACAGCGTAATGGTGAACGAATCGTAGACACCAAGGTAATCAATATCGTCCGTTGTTAAGCCAGCCTCTCGAAAGGCAATCTTTGCAGCAGCCCCTGCACCCGTATTCATGACATCTTGCAGTGCGGTGAGGTGCTGATGAAAATGCGCCTGCCCTGCCCCAACCATCTTGACGCGTACGCCCGTACCGGGTTCAGACGAAACGATCAGGGCCATCGCGCCATCAGAAATCGGGCAACAATCCATCAACCGCAACGGCTCGGCAATCGGCTTTGAGGCCAACACATCAGCCACGGTGATTTCTTGTGTGAGATGCGAGTCTGGATGACGGCGTGCGTTGTTGCGCATCAACACAGCAAACTCAGCAAGATCTTCGTTGGTGACACCTGCTTCATACATGTAGCGCGAGGCCATCAAGCCATAATATGCCGGCACCGAAGCGCCGTTTGGCACCTCAAAATCCGAATGCCCTACCTGTGCAAGCGTCTGAATCGAACTATCGCGGGTTTGACCGCTTAAGCGATTTTCGCCAGCCACCACCAAAACGTTTCGGCAACGCCCACTTTGCACCAGTTCGCGCGCAAGCATCAGCATCGCCGCACCGGTGGCACCACCAGCAGCCATACCGTGCGCATATTGAGGACGTAACGAAAAACGCTCGCAAAATAAATTTGCCAGCATCAGGTGCGGCAGCGTAGTCGCATAACCACACAACACACCGTCAATCTGCGTACGCATCAAGCCAGCTGACGTCAAAGCGGCGTTCGCCGCTTGAGCCATCAAATCAAGGGTGTTGCGACCCTCGAGTCGACCAAAGGGAGTGTTGCCGACACCTTTTATATATGCTTGTTTCAAAATTTTTACCCTTTGTATACGGTGCTTGGCTAACCCTCAAAGCTTGATATTGTTCGCCTGCGCAACTTTGTTCCACTTGTCGCGCTCGATTTCGATAAAGCGCTTGAATTCGGCCGGCGTATCCCCCACAGGTAACGCGCCAAGCTCTAAAAATTGCGCCTTAATCGCATCGGTACGCAAGATCGCCATCAAGTGCTTACTCAGGATATCAATTAAGGGTTGTGGGGTACCAGCGGGCGCCAGCAAGCCAAACCACGCCGAAACGTCATACCCCGCCACACCAGCTTCGATCATCGTCGGAATCTCAGGAGCACCGGGCCACCGAGTGGTTGTCGTCACCGCTAAGGCTCGCACTTTTCCGGCCTTGATGTTTGCCATCGACGACGGCAAATTATCAAAGCCCATCGCGACTTGCCCGCCAATCAGATCGATCAACATTGGTGAGGCACCTTTATAGGGCACGTGAACGATATCGATACCAGTCATTGTTTTAAACAATTCACCCGTCATGTGAGGTGAACCACCATGACTGGTCGAGCCAAAATTGATCGTGCCAGGCTTGGCTTTGGCCAAGGCGATTAACTCTTGAACATTTTTGACGGGTAAATTCACATTGACGAGCAAGACGTTTGGCGTGCTCGCAACCAACGTAACCGGCATGAAGTCTTTTACCGCATCATAGGGTGGCGGGGTCTGCAACGCGGGGATGATGCCGTGCGACGCAATACTGGCAAACACCAAGGTGTGACCATCAGGAGTCGATTTCGCCACTTGTTGCGAGCCAATCACGCCGCCCGCACCTGGTTTGTTATCAATGACAACAGTGCGACCTAACAGTTCGCCCAAGCGCCCACCCACCGCACGTGCCAACAGATCAGTCGTGCCACCCGCCGGATAGGGTACAACGATCCGGATCGGCCGATCGGAAAAAGTGACTTGCGCTGAGGCATTTTCAGAAAGCAGCAGCGAACTCAAGAACGCGCATGCTAGCAAACCGCCAAAAACCAATACATGTTTGAATGAACCGATGAAGGTTGCAGCGGCTCGCTTCACCCTCAAGACCGCGCTCGGTATTGCGATCAATCGATTCATCGCAGAGATTGCTGTATGCATCGTAGCTCCAGTGAAGGACGTTGACTAACGCGGTAATAGGCGATTTTTTTGCATTGTTTCTAGCCAGTCGTGCAAGGAAGCCTCGGTGTCATAACAATCCGTGAAGCCATGCTTGCGCAGCTTTATCGTACTGACCACAGAATCGGCTGGATATTGCGCCCCGTGCGCAAAAGCTCGATCGGTAAATTCCCATGAGCTTGAAATAATCTCTGACAAGGCAAAGGAAGCAAGATCGTGCTTGTTGACGAGATGCTCCCAGAGCTTCTCATGCTTCGGCATATTTTCAGCCAGGCACAAGGGCACAGGTTCACCCACGGGCATCTTGAAACGTGCGGCAATCGAGGCCCAGATATCTTGCCAGACCAATGCGTCGCCATTCGAGACGTTATAGGTTTCGTTTGATGCAATTTCGTGCGTTGCCGCAAACTCGGCTGCGCGCGCAATCAAACGGCTATCTGTGGCACCGTTGATATAACGACCCCCGCCCGGGAAGCTCAAAGGCAAACCTTGCTCGCGTTGCAATACTGCATAGGCACCTACGGCTGCCACGATATTCATGGGGCTAAACACCGAGTAGCCAAACACGGTTTGCGGACGCAAGATTGTGTAAGTCCAGGCCGACTTTGGCTGACGCTCACGTAACAAATCTTCGTGCAACCAGTAAAAGTTTTTATGCGGATGTCGTGGAAAACTCTCTTTGGCCGGCACGGGCGCCGGCTCAATATGCCCGCCATAAGCTTTTGTACCTTGCATTAAGGTAATGTGGCGCAGCCGCTTGGCAACCGGCGCAAGTGCGTCAAGCAAATTACGCAGCATGGCCTCATTCACAGCCATCTGTCGCGGGTCTTGCCAACCTGCCACCAACTCGGGCAGCTCATACAGCGCCGAGTAAAAAATATGTGTGACCTCTGACAAACTTGAAGCAGCCTGCTCACAGGCCTGGCGATCTGTCAGGTCTACGCTGATGTGTTGCGCCAAAAAAGGCAAGTTCACAAAGCGACGCGACAAGGCGATCACATTCCAGTCGGGCAGTGAAGCAAAATGGTTCAAGGCCGCGGCACCCACAACGCCACTCGCCCCGACAATCAATATGGTGTGTTTTTTTCTCATCACAAGGTCAAGCGCAAAATTCTATTGATCAATAAATCAGATATTTGCCAACAAATGCTGGCCACGCAATGAAGCGCGCAAGGCATCGGGCACCTCGATTTCAAAACCAAGAATCGCAGCCGACAACGCCTTACCGTAGTTGTCAAGGCACAGGCTTCTTGAAACGCCCCCCCCTAACGCCCCTTGCGCAACAAAATTCATCGCGTGCAAGTTCTCAACTTCGTAACGCGTCACCGCTCCTTTGATCGCGCCTTTATAAAAAGCTTTCAGGGCGTCGGCGGTCAACTGGTCTTTGAGCAACGGGTAAAACGCAGGCACATACGCGTAGACAGCGATATTAGAGGTATCACCCTTGTCACCGGACCTTGCATGGGCCACGTGTTGCAGTTTGACTTTCATGGCTTAGCTCACAAAATAATTGACAGAGGCAAACACTTTTTCGCGCGCGACCAGCGATGACCATACGCCGATGACCTCGCGGGTGCGATCCTGATGCGGCACCCGTTTTCCCGTGTGAGCAATACCTGACACGGCCATGCCATCGATCTCACGCCCAACCTTGGCAGCCTCTTCTCGGGTTTTAGTACGAGCAGCGACACGCACAGCCACCTCATAGGGCTCAGGGGCATCGGCCGGCGTTGCTGCGCCATGAATCGCGTTCAAGCCCAGGTAATCGATACGAATCTCTTCGGCTTCCAACTTGACGATTTTGAAGCGCTCTTCAAGAATCTTCTTTGCTAACTCGGCGCGGCGCAAGGCACCAGGACCTGCGTAAAAGAACATATCTTCGCCAATGAAACCTTCGGTACAGCCGATCGAAACCTTCAACGTCGGTGTACGCGGCTTGCCGCCGATATGGCTCACACGCACGCGATCTACACCGACCTGCTCAATCTGCACGGTGGTGAAATCAACCACCACGTCGGGAGTCAGATAATTTGCTGGATCATGCACTTCGTACAGCATCTGTTCTTTAATCGTTTCGAGCGTAATCGCACCGCCCGTTCCGGCAACTTTGGTAATCACTGCACTGCCATCGCGACTCACTTCAGCGATCGGAAAGCCAAAGTTCCAGGGGTCGGGCACATCTTTAAACCCTGGGTCTGAAAAATACCCGCCCGTTGCTTGCGCACCGCACTCAAGCAAGTGACCGATACCATTGCCTTGTCCGAGTTTGACGTGGTCAAGTGGATCCCACCCAAATTCGTACATCATCGGCGCCATAAAAATGGAGGGGTCGGCGACACGGCCCGTAATCACAATTTGTGCGCCAGCCTTCAAGGCCTCAACGATAGGCTCTGCACCTTGATAGACTTCGGCCGAAATTAAATTCGACGTCAGGCTCGAGGTTGGTTGGCCATTTTCTAAAATCACATCGGTTAATTCAAGCACGTGCTCGGTAATCAGGCTGCCATTGACTGAAGCCACCTTGACACCTTTGAAGCCAAACTCCTTGAGCCAATACACAATCCGTTTTGCCGCGGCATCGGGATTGATCCAACCTTGATTCGTGATGATCTTGGTGCCGTTTTTCATACAGGCTGGCAACACCGCCTTCATCCGATCATCGAGATAGGTGTCATAACCAGGAAACGAAGGGTCGCGTCGCGCACGCACTTGCGCGGCCGACACGGTTGCCTCAGCCATTGTTTCAAAGCACAGATAATCCAACTGACCTTTTTCAGCATTGAGCGCGGCCGGTTCAACACGATCACCCCACCACGCCGCACCCGAACCAATTCTGATGACGTCTTTCATTAAACCGTCGCCACTGCCGTTGAAGGTGAGCCTACGGCACCGGGCAGTCGCAAAGGCGGCGCAGTCAACAAGAAGCGATTGCGGCCATTTTTGCGCAACCATTGCGCCAGAGGAGTCAGATAAAACATTTCGCCAAGATGCACACCCAACTTGAACAGGCAGTGTTCATGAATAGGCAGTGTGGCGCAACAACCAATATGACTGGTTGCTGGATGTGCTTCAACCGCGTAGTTATCGGCCATCAACACGACTAACTGACTGTCGGTGATCCAGTTCAACAATTTTTTATCGCGACCATCTAACGCCGCGCAGCTATTGTTCAGCAACTGAAGATCAGGCTTGCCATTCATATCCATCAGCATTTGGGCGAAGCCCGTGTGCAAGCAGACC
>CAIZGG010000324.1 GCA_903932425.1 uncultured beta proteobacterium
GCCTCATCGCGCATGTGCGTACAGTACAGCCCATTATATTTTTTTAACGGACGGCAAATTTCAATGACTTCTTCCGTAGGCGCTGCAACCGCAGGTTCATAAAACAACCCAGTCGAGACACCGATCGCGCCGGCCTGCATCGCTTCAACAACTAACTCACGCATGGCTGCAATTTGCGTTGCGTTAGCAGGTTGTTCAAGATCATCCATGGTTGCCACACGCAGCGTAGTGTGCCCCACCAACATCGCACGATTAGTCGTTGAAGGCTGCGCACGCAAGGCGTCAAGATAGGCCTTGAAAGTGCCAAACTTGAACCACTTACCCTCGTCATCAAGCAGATTTAGGGGCGGCGTCACCGGGTCAGGGATGGGCCGTGGCATCGGCGCCAAAGAGACCCCACAGTTGCCACCGATGATCGTAGTCACTCCTTGGCTGACCTTAGGGGTCATTTCTGGGTTTGAAAGCATCAACCGATCATCATGGGTGTGCGCATCAATAAAGCCTGGCGCAGCCACCTGCCCCTTAAGGTCAATCTCTTTTTTACCAGTAGATGACGACAAATCACAGATTTTAACGATGCGATCGCCGTTGATGCCAATATCGGCGGTATAGCGGATCGCCTCAGTACCATCCACAATTGTGGCGTTTCGGATCAAAAGATCATAAGAAGTCTGCATGAAAGGCCTTTTTTGTAATTTTTGGCGATCAACAAGAGCTAATCCCCTTGATTTTTAAAGGCATTTGAACTTATCGCCAACACGAACCTAAAACTATATACTGAAACCAACAAGGATCAGGGTGCAAGCATCAATGCCACGCTCGCACTGATCCGCCAAATTTTTACGCAGCGCGGTCAAGCGCAACGAGGTTTTTATGCAAGTTTTTTCTGACACGGCTTCGATCGACGTTACCGACATCACCCCTTATTTGGGCAAGCTGATTCGATTTAGACGCGATCTGCATGCTCACCCTGAGTTGCGCTTTGAAGAGGTACGAACCTCAGATCAAGTGGCTAATTACCTGACCGAACTTGGCTTGGACGTTCACCGTGGTATGGGCAAAACCGGTGTGGTGGCCACACTGCGTGGCCGCGGGCCCCAGTCCAACGACCCCGCGCGCGTACTTGCCCTGCGCGCAGACATGGATGCCCTGCCCGTCACTGAGCTGAACCAGTTCGATCACGCCAGCACCAACGTGGGCCGCATGCACGCCTGCGGCCACGACGGTCACACCGCCATGCTGCTTGGCGGCGCGACACTGCTGGCTGCCAATCCTGATTTCAACGGTACTGTGCATTTTATTTTTCAGCCTGGCGAAGAAGGCGGCGCAGGTGCTCGCGCTATGATCGAAGATGGTTTGTTTGATAAGTTTCCAGCAAAAGCAGCCTTTGCTTTGCATAACTGGCCGGTGTTGCCAGCCGGCCAAATGGGCGTGCGAGTCGGCCCGATCATGGCTGCTGCCAATCGCTTTGAAATCCGCGTCAGCGGCAAAGGTGGCCATGCAGCTCAGCCACACATTGGCGTCGATCCAATCCCGATCGCCTGCACCATCGTTGGCCAGTTGCAAACATTGGTATCACGCGCAACGGATCCGTTAGATAGCGCAGTGGTCACGGTCGGCAAGATCGAATCGGGCACCGTTGAAAACATCATCCCAAACGAAGCGATCATTTACGGCACGACGCGTGCGCTGACACAAGAAACGCTCAACCGCTTAACCGTTGGGCTTGAGCGAATTAGCGAGCACATTGCAGCCGCACATGGCGCAAGCGCCACGTTCATCCTCAAGCCAGGCTATCCAAGCACTGACAATCACCCCAAAGAAGCTAAGTTCATGGCGCAGATGATGGCGGCTACCGTCGGCACCGAGAATGCGTTCGACAATATTCCGCCAGCGATGACAGCTGAAGACTTCAGCTTCATGCTTCTTAAGGTGCCGGGGGCCTATGGCTTTATCGGCAACGGTAAAGGTGGCAAACCAGGTGTCAGCCTGCACAACGCTACCTACGACTTTAACGACGACATCTTAGGTGTAGGCGCTCAATTTTGGGATCGTCTCGCGCGCGAATGGTTTAAAACTCAGGTCGTTTGATGCGCTCGCTTAACGTTGCGCACATCGTTGGTTTCTGCTTAGCCGTCGCAGCTCTGTTTGTTCAAGCGCAAACTACTGCCGTACCCGAGTGGCCCAACAAAGCGATCAAAATCGTTGTCACATACCCCACCGCCGGCGTGAGCGATAACGCCGCGCGTGTACTCGCTGAACGCTTGACCAAAGCTGTTGGGCAACCGGTACTGGTTGAAAACCGTGCTGGTGCCGGCGGCACACTAGGTGCCGACGTTGTTGCCAAAGCCGCACCAGACGGCTACACAATTGGGTTTGCGAGCATGAGCGTTTTCACACTGGGGCCCTTTGTGATGAACGTCAATTACGACAGCCTGAAAGACTTTTCAGCTGTTGCAGCAGCCATGTACTCGCCAGTATATTTGTTGGCAACTTCAAGGTTTGCGGGCAAAACTTTTGACGATGTCATCGCCATGAGCAAAGCCAAGCCGGGTTCAATTACGGTCGCAACCTCTGGCTATGGCACCGTTGGCCATATCATGGTTGAGCAACTACGCAAAAAAACGGGAGCGGATATCACCCACGTGCCCTACAAAGGTGGCGGTCAAATTGCAACCGACGCACTTGGGGGTCAGTTTGACTTGATGCTTGCCAACCCCTATGCCAATCTCAATAATTTAATCGCCGAGGGCAAGTTTCGAGTACTCGCCGTGGGTGCACCTCAACGGCTTGAAAGATATCCCGAGGTCAAAACCTTTGCTGAGCTCGGCTACCCCGAAGCCAATATGACCTCATTCTTTGGTTTCTTTGCGCCCGCGCGTACACCGCCTCAGATCATTTCAAAGCTCAACGCCGCAATCAACCAAGCACTCAACGA
>CAIZGG010000325.1 GCA_903932425.1 uncultured beta proteobacterium
CGTATGGAAGCAAGCGTACGACCCGTTGGCCAACCGTGGCCACCTTGAATCAACTCGGGTATGACACGGTGGCCGACTCACCCTATGGTGTCTGTGGCCCCAAAAATATGGATCCAGCAGTAGTCAAAATATTGCATGATGCTTTTAAAAAGACCTTGACCGATCCAGCTGTTATTGCTGTGTTTGCTCAGTTTGATCAACCCATCATCGAAATGAACACAGAGGAATACACCAAGTACGCGATGAAAACTTACGCGGCAGAGCGTAAGACGATTGAACGCCTGGGAATGTTGAACAAAGATTAAACGTTGAGCGCTTCAAGTTGCGGGTGCGAGCCATCCAGCAATTTGTGCGTGGCAAGCACCATCTTGCTGACCGCTTTGCGGCTGATCTTGCCCTGAGGATTGCGGGGCAGGGCCTCAACCGAAACGTACAGCCGTGGACGCTTATGGCGCGACATGCCTTGCAGCAAGGACTCGCACTGTTCTTGCCACTGAACTTGTGTGCCTTCGGCGACCGCCACAATAATTTCGCCCCAATAATCTGACGCGAGCGACGTCACACATATCTGAGCGCATAAGGTGTTGGCAGCGAGTTGCACTTCGATCTCGTCTGGGTTGACGCGATAGCCGCCTGTTTTGATGACGTCAGCGATACGGCCGGTCAAAATGACGCGGCCTGCCTGATCGATATAGCCCAAGTCGCCCGTGTGATGCCAGCCATCCGGCTCGTGGGGTCTGAAGCCATTGCTATCGATCAGCCCCGACGACATATGCGGCGAACGCAATAAGATTTCGCCATCAGTGCGCTCTTCATTTTGTGCCGTAAGCGCGTCGGGTGCCTCGATTTTGATTTCAACGCCAGGTGCTGGCCAGCCCACACAGGCTCCCGCCGGAACTTGAGCTTGTGAAAAATAGTGATGGGTGTCTTGTGGGCTTAAAAC
Source organism: uncultured beta proteobacterium (assembly GCA_903932425.1). Classification (GTDB taxonomy): domain Bacteria; phylum Pseudomonadota; class Gammaproteobacteria; order Burkholderiales; family Burkholderiaceae_B; genus Zwartia. The sequence goes on from CAIZGG010000325.1 coordinate 944, forward strand.
CGTGATCGGGTTGACGCACTCAGACTTACCGAAGGTAATGCGCACTTTAGGGCCAAACATGGCGTTTGCCCGTTGGTATAGAGCAGGCGTCAGTGGTTGCGTACCCGTAAAGATGCAACGCACGTGTTCGTAGCGTTTGCCTGCTAGCGCTGAAGTGATCTTGGCCAGCACCGTGGGTGGTGCAAAAATTGCATCGAGCGAATCGCTGTCTAATAGCGGAGCGATTTTTTCGATACTGACGCCGTCATGCAAAATGATCGTGGCACCATGATCTAACCAGGCAAAGGCCAGCAACGAGGCACCGTGCACAAACGGCGTCATGAGTAAGATGGTGACGCCGGGTTCTGGCACGAAGGGCAGGGTGGCTTTGAGCAGTTGCTCGCCCATCCAGCGCGCGCCGTTGGTGTACACAACACCTTTAGGTTTACCTGTGGTGCCCGAGGTAAAAAGAACGCGTGCCGACTGATTAAACGCGACCGGGGCGAGCGCTTGTACTGAAGTGTTCGACAGCAAAGGTTCAGCAGCCATACTTTCTGCCAATAACGTGTTGAACCCTGCGCCCGAAAGCTCAGACGTTCGCTTTTTAAGGGTTAGGATCGTTTTGAATTTTGCGAGCTGGGCGCACCATTGAATTTCATCTAGGGTATACCCCCAACTGAGTGGGATTTCGGTAGCGCCGGCGAGCCGAATGCCATACGATGCCCAGACTGCGTCGATTGAATTGGGTAAAAGCGATGCAATCGCTTGGCCGGGTTTCAAGCCCTCCTGAATCAGGCGCTGCGCTAAAGCATGCGCGCGTTGGTTCAGCTCTGCGTAAGACAGGCGGTGATTTTGGCCGTCAATCGCTGCCAATTGGGTGCCGAAACGCCTGGCTAGGTTGTTGAGGGCGTCTGACCAAGCAATTGGTAAACTGTTGTTTTGATTTGTGGTCTGGGGCGTATCGTTGCTCATGCTAGTCGCGTTATGTTTCATCAGATAGGCAGTGTAATGCAGTGCTCAGGTCGTCAAGAGTGAATATAACAATCGGTCGTTTACTGATTTTTGATGTTTTTTGATGATTCAAACTGAACCACCAACATACATTTTTAAAATGCGTTTCAATACAGCTGAAATTCTTGAGTAAATCATAAGGCGCTCAACCATGAAAAAAAATATCCGATCCACCTTGAGTCAATCGCTTTCGACCACTCAGGCAACACGTCCGCAGCGGCGTGCGCTTTTGAGCGCGCTCGGAGCTTCGCTCGTCACCGCCGGTGTGGGATTTCCTTTCGTGTCACGCGCGCAGGCCACGTATCCCTCCAGAGCCATCAAAATGATGATCCCGTGGCCACCCGGGCAAGCCACTGACTTGGTTGGTCGGTCGCTTGCCATGGGTTTATCCCGTATTTTGGGTCAAAGTGTCGTTGCAGAAAACAAGGCTGGTGCGGGCGGCATGATTGGCACCGATGTTGTCGCCAAGGCCGCGCCCGATGGGTATACCTTGCTGGCAGCCTCAAGTGGCCCCATTACGGTGAGCCCTTTGTTGCAAACGACCCCTTATAACGTTGATAAAGACCTGACCTTCATCGCGATGGCGGGTTTGTCGCCTTATTTGTTGGTGACTGCTCCTGACTTTCCTGTAAAGGATGCCGCAGAGTTCGTAGCCTTGGTAAAAGCCAATCCCGGCAAGTACACCTTTGCTTCGTCGGGCACGGGCGCGACTGCGCACCTGATTTGCGAAGCCTTTAACGCCAGAGCGGGTTTAAAAGCGGTTCATGTTCCTTATAAAGGCTCATCGCCGGCTTTAACGGATGTGATGGCTGGTCGGGTCAGCTATTGCATTGAGACGGCTGCGGGCACCATGCCTTTTGTGCGTGATGGGCGCTTGAAAGCGCTAGGTGTTTCATTGATGAAAGGCAGTGCTGTGACGCCAGGGATCTCACCGCTGGCGACTGCAGCCAACGTGCCCGGCTTCAATTTAGGTGCTTGGGTAGGGTTGGTTGCTCCGGGCTGTTTGCCTCAAGACTTGCGTGAGCGCCTCGCTAAAGCCGTGCAAGAGATCATGCAAGCGCCCGATACAAAAGAGCTGTACAACCGCATCGCAGTTGAAATTGATTTCAAAACTGGCGCCGAATTTGCCAAATATTTAAGCGACACCACAGCGCAGTTTGCTGAGGTGATTAAGACCAACAATATCAAGATCGAAGGCTGAGTCTGGTCGCGTGGCCCCTGCTCAGTTTGCGGGGGGCATTAAAAGAAAAAGTATTAAGATCAAAGCCTGAGCACAAAAGCTAGACAAAAGCGTACTTTGCTAAGGTGATCTACAGTAGAAGCATTAAGACTGAAGCTTGAGCCCGAGTGCGCTGGCGGGTCCAAATAAAATTTAAAACTGGAGACACAACATGAAGATATTTAAAAAATTAGCCACAGCTGCAGCACTTTCGGCCAGCTTGCTGGTCGCACCGCAGGCATATGCTGCACCCGACGTAAAAATCGGCGTGACATTTCCACTTTCAGGAAATTCTGGTAACGCTGGCAAGTCTGCGGTCGCCGCGATCGAAGTCGCAGCCGAGATTATTAATAAGCAGCATCCTGGCTTTGAGAGCTTGCCTTTAGGTGCTGGCGTCGGCTTACCCAATTTAGGTGGTGCAAAGATCAAGCTAGTGATCGCTGATCACCAGGGTAGCCCCAGCGAAGGCCAGGCTCAGACCTTGCGTTTAATTACGCAAGAAAAAGTTGCTGGCATGGTTGGTGCCTATCAGTCAGCCGTTGCACTGACAGCCACTGCAATCGCTGAGCGTTATGGTGTCCCCTTTATTGTGGGTGATGGCGTTGCCGCCAATATCACTGAGCGTGGTTTTAAGTGGACCTTCAGAACGACACCAATTGCCAGCGATTTTGCAAACGCCTATATGGAGTTTCTGGGCGAGTTGAAAAAGGCGGGGCATCCAGGCGACAAAATCGCAATTGTGTTTGAAAACACCGACTATGGTGTGTCAGTGTCTGGCACGATTCGAGAGATCGCAAAAAAGCGTGGTGTGAATATTGTTGCTGATATTGCTTACAGTGCGAATGGCGCGGATGTGTCTGCACAGGTACTGCAACTTAAAGAGAAAAAGCCTGACGCGATTATCTTTATTTCGTACACCTCAGATGCAATTCTGTACATGAAGACGCTCAAGAGCCTTGACTATCGACCACAGTTGATCATTGGCGATAACTCAGGGTTTTCTGACCCAGCATTTATCAAGGCTGTGGGTGAGCTCGCTGAAGGTGCAATCAATCGTAGCGCCTGGAGCATTGGCGCAAAAGACAGCGTAACTTGGCGCATCAACGAGATGTACAAGGCTAAAACTGGCATTGATATGGACGACACGAGTGGTCGCGACATGCAAGCGTTCTTTGTGTTGGCCGAGGCGATCAATCGCGCCGGCTCAACAAAACCCGAGGCGATCCAGGCTGCGCTGCAAAAAACTGATCTGAAGGCCAACCAGTTGATGATGGGCTACAACGGCGTGAAATTTGATGCGAAGGGTCAAAATGTGTTGGCCTCTGCGTATTTGATTCAGTTGATTAATAGCCAGTATGTGTCAATTTGGCCAGCAGCAGCAGCCGAAAAACCCTTGGTCTATCCTTTCAAAGGCTGGAAATAAATCCTGTCCGATTAGTTTAATTTTTTTGCGAAAGGTCAGGTAAATGGTTTTGATGCAAGTGATC
>CAIZGG010000326.1 GCA_903932425.1 uncultured beta proteobacterium
AGTTGCAGCGCCTGCGCGCGGGCAAGGGTGACGTCGCGTGCGGGGTCTGACCAGGCCAGCGCAGCCACTAAGGTGTTTTCGTCAACCGTGCGGTGTTGGCGCAGCGCGTAGCCTTTGATCAGCCGCGCCCACTCAGCCAGCAAGGCCGGTTCGATCCACGCATCAAAACGTTGCAGGGCGGTGTAAAGATGTTGCGGCAAGCGCAAGTGCCCAAAGCTTGACAGATACGCCTCGTCAAGCAGCAGATGCTTAGGCGCCGCCGCACGACCGTGGCGCGTGACCGCTAAGATGTTGCTGCCATCTGGGTGCGTCAGATAACGCGCAGGCATGTCTTGAATCGTTTTACAGGCATCGCGCAGCGCCTGATGCAGCAGTTGCCTAGCGTGTTTTTTTACGCGTACTTCAAATCACCATCCGTCTCGCTAGGCGTGCAAGCCATTACCCCCCAGTTTGACGATTGGTTTGATGAGTGACTCTGCAGGAATCCCCATTTTCTCGTGTATTTTTCGGATCATGCTTAGCGTCAATGGCCTGGTTCTGTTCAGTACCTCGTACACTCGATTAGTTTGACCAATCATAGGGACCCAATCTTTTACAGTCATGCCGGTTTGATCCATTCTGAATTTGATGGCCTCGATTGGATCGGGTAAGTCGATTGGATAGTGCTGTGCTTCGTAAGCCTGTACAAGGATCGCCATAATGTCTAACCGGTCGCCCTCAGGGGTACCCAACTCTGGGTCGGTCTCTATTAGCCTAGAGATTTCTTTGAGTGCAGCTTTATAGGATTGCTCGTCGCGAATCGGGTGGATATCGATGATTGCCCCTATTTACCGTTGAAGTATCGACTGAGCTGCATTATGAGGCGCGGATTCACTTGCCCGGCAAACAGTCGCTCTGTTGATGCACCGTCTCGCCTTTGATCAGCCTACTTGAGCTGAGTCTATGGCTACGGGGAACTCAGCACCGGTGAGTTCTGGAAAAAAAGCGTTTCGTATCTGAGCAGGCGTTAGATTGGCGACGCCGTCGATTAAAGCCGTGCGCGCAGCTGCCTCAAACTCGGCACGAAACTCAGACAAGGCTGCCTGTAAAGTAAGAAAGTGAACGTTTTCCATATTCCCTGTGATCATCGAGTATGTTTTTAAGTCGCGGCAAAAAGTAGACCTCGATCCATTGATCTGTCGCCTCGTTAAACACAATCTGTTTTTTATATGTCGTTGCACCCAGCGAACGACGGAATGATTGGCTTGAGCGCGGTCAGTTCAGCTTCACTGCGATATTGCATCTGTCTTCGCGCAAGTCGTAATTGTAGTTTTAGATCAGAGCCAAACACGCGGTTGACGGGACTATTTTTTGTATCAAATTGTTTCGCGGTCACCACGTTTGTAGTACGACGGCATTGCGTAGTCAAATGAAGCTTCGCCGCCCATCCGCTTTACCTTAATCGTTAATTTTCAAGTTCAACCAATAGCGTTACAAGTTCAACAATTGCGGTTGAGGGCATAGTGTCATCGAATGTACTGCTAAGCGTATTCAAGTTTTTAGCTCGCTGGGTAGCGAGGTTTAGGCATTGCTTGGTGGCAGCAAAACTTTGACCTGCGCCTTTCGAGTAACTTGGCATGTGTTGTTTGAGTCGACGCAGAATCTCGTCGCGGTGCAGTAGATGGTGAACATCTTCGAAGTGTAGTAACAACCAAAGTTCAAAGCAGGGCACCGAGGCAATGGCTCTGAAAGAAACGTGTTGATTGGCATCATTACGTAGCTTTCGGTCGAGCGATTCAGAAATTTTGAGAGCGTCAAAGTAAGATTGGTGATCATCACGATCAAAAACAGCAAATATTTTTTCAAAGCCTTTTGCGCGAATACGCTTGTGAACGTCTCCTCTTTCAAACAGTTGTTGTGCATAACGCACGACTTGAATTGGTTCGGTACCGAGTGCGCATGGGTGTACTTCAACGTTTGCTGTGCGTAGACG
>CAIZGG010000327.1 GCA_903932425.1 uncultured beta proteobacterium
CGCTTGAGCGTCTTTTGCCGCCTGCAGCGCTCTTGCTGCTTGCGCCTCTTGCGTCGCTTGCGCCTCTTGCGTCGCTTGCGCCTCTTGCGTCGCTTGCGCCTCTCTCGCTGCTTGTGCAGCTCGAATCTGCTCCGCAGCCTGAGCAGTCTGAGCCTCTTCAACCTCTTTCGCTGCTTCTGCCGCTAACTCAGCTTGCTCTTGGGCTGCAGCTTCGAGGTCATGCTGAATCTGTTCCTCTTTCGCAGCTTGCGCCTCTTTAATAGCCTGCGCTTCGTGGGCAGCTGCGGCAGCTTGCGCAGCCTGCGCCGCCAATTCAATCTGCGCCGGCGTGCGTTCTGGCGCGATCCAGCCGGTTTCAATGAGATCTTTTGATGGTTCTGAGCTCACTACTGGCGGCGCGTCGTGCATGGCCGGCGCCCACGTGGGAGTCAACGCAGGGTCTGCCAAAAGCTCAATCGCCTTAACCGTTTCCACACGCTCGTGATAATCGTGCGCTCCCACCTCAAGTTCGTTCTCATGCTCAAGCACAACTAAGGGCGCACGCTCGCGTGGCCCACGCTTCTTTTGATCGACGGGAGGTGGTGAAAAATCCGAATCGTGCATTGCCGCGATCAACGGCCAGCGCTCATTAGCCTGAGCAAGCTCTTCATCGCGCACAACTTCCTGATACTGGTTAGGATTTTGTCCTAAAGTTTTGTATAGATTCGCAATGTCATTTGAATCTTTCATCAGCACTACCCTTTCGAAAATCGACCGACCACTCGCAATGTGAGGCCTTGCCGACGCGACTCTGTATGTGTTTAGAGACTCAGTTGATACTCGATACTGCCAAACTCATCAGGCTCGCCTATCTGCACAACGCGTAACGCATCGCCGGCGCCCAGCGTTGCCAACCATTTTTGATAGACACCCTCGAGACAGGCAGGCGCCCAGGTTGCCGTCGCATCACCGAAGGCGCCAGACATCAGGCTGCCATGATTCGAGTCGTGGTGCACGATACGCAGCACACGCTCATGCTCTTCTAGATCGACGCGCCCCCAGTCCATGTCTTTCCAGACTTCGCGCATCGCTTGCTGTAACTGCTCAAGATTTTCACAGGGCGCCAAAGGCGTTTGGGTGGCAAAACGCATGCCAATACGGCGCATCAACTCACGCGGTTCAATTGGCTCGGTTTGGGTCGTGCATTCTTGGGCTAATGCTGCCAGCAAACTACGCCATTGGCGTGAACATTGACGCTGAATTCGATAATCGACTTTTTCAGGCTTCACAGTCTTAAATCTCCAATTAAATATAAAAGGCAAATGTCGAAGCAACTGAACTGTCGCAACTCGATCGCACTGGGTACAAGGTCATTTTGCTTGGTTGTCGAGAACTGATCGACCCTAAATTTGCAAGTCTCAACCAAAAAGCGCAAAACCAACTAAAACTTTACTAGCCAAAAAATGCAAAACTGAACTGCACTAGCGATTAAGGGCGCGCGCTAATGTGACCGAGGGCAGTTCGCCAAACTGCAGTTGGTAATAGCTCGCAAACCGCGCGGGCTTAGTGAAACCGCAAGACAGTGCAAGAGCGGTAATCGAGGTTCCGCGCGTTGCAATCGCAAGCTGACTACGAGCCAAACTTAACCGTTCTTGTCGCACCCATTGCATCGGAGTTACGCCAAAGCGATCTTGAAACGCATAATGCAAACTGCGTTTTGACATCCGTCCAACTTGCTCAAGGGCAGTCAATGAAATAGGTTGATTTAACCGAGCCAGGATGTATTGACAGACGTGATCCAGTTTGCGCCGGGCAAAGCCGCGATCGGGCTTGACATCGACCTGCTCTAAAAACAACAAGGGTTTAAGCATCACTGCAATTTGCCGGTAAAAGCAATCGTCTAGCCCCGCAAACTCTAATAAATCTGGTTCAAACAAAAACTGATCAAGTACCGTCGTGAGTTGACGCATCACGATTTCAAAGGAGACTCGCCCCACCTGAAGCTTGACTTCGCGCGAGCTCAACAAGTCCAGTACGGGCGCGTGGTCGCCTTCTAAACCAAGCATCGTTTGAGCAACGCTTTCGAGCTTTACCGGGTCAATATCGATCATCATGAAAGAGCGCGTACTAGCCTCTTCACTGCGCGCGCATGCCGAGAGATAAACCGCCGTCGCGCCCGCCTCAGCTCTCAAAGAGCGCCCGGCAGCAAAAATGGTCGAGTGCCCGACGCAGGGAATCACCAACGTATGATTCTCAGTCTGCTCAGAGCGCGCACGCCAGGCGGTACCAGCGCTCGCGGCAAGTTTCATGCCATTGAGCGTTAGCATCGAAGAGCGATGCGCAAATTCACTGTCTGGCACAAGAGACTCGCACTCTTTCAAACCAGGCACAATAAAGCGCATGCGTTGGCTCATGTCTTGCACGTTACCGTCAAGATGTGAGATTCGGCCTCCGAAAGGCAAGCCGGGCAAAAGATCCGAAGCGTGAGAAATGGCCATGAGTGTGCCGAATATAAGACTCACTCATTGTGGGGTTCAGTCGCCAACAATGCGACCCAGATCTTGCAACCGAGCACCAAACAACGCAAACTAACGACTTAGCGCATTGAACTCAGCGTGCGAGGGCTCTTGCCAGTGTGGCAGAAGGTAGTTCACCAAATTGCTTGTTGTAATACTCAGAGAATGTGGTGGTTTTACTGAAACCGCAGTTCAAAGCCACATCGGTCACCGTTGTACCGACACGCGCCATCACAAGGTGGCTATGGGCAAGAGTTAGACGCTCTTGGCGTACCCACTGCATAGGGGTACAGTCATAACGCGCCTGAAAAGCGTAGTGCAGGTTTCGCCGGGACATAAACCCGACTCGCTCTAAATCGGTCAGATTTAACGGCTGACCTAAATTTGCCAAAATATATTGACAAACACGGTCTAGGCGCCTGCGCGCATAGGCCGCACCGGGGCTTGCCTCGTCGATATCCAAAAATAGGGCGGGATGCAACATCATCGCCACGTTGCGATAAAAATTGTCATCAATACCGCTATAACGCAAGAGCTCGGGCTGAAGGACAAATTGATCAACGACGCTCGCGAATTGGCGAAAAATAGTTTCAAACGACACTCGACCAACTTGCATGAGCACTTCGCGAGGGGTTTGAAGCTCTTGGTCTAACGACGCATCAGGTGTCAAGCCCAGCATGGTGCGGGCGACTCGCTCGATCCGATTCGTGTCAATGTTTAACACCAACATTGAACGCATCACACCCTCATCGACGAAGGCGCAGCGAGGTAACCACACTGCAGTCGCGCCAGCTTTCCAGCGCAACGTTTGATTTTTAACGCGTACCGACCCGTTACCCACCAACGGCACTAACAAAAGATTATCGGCCTTGGCTGAGGCTTGTAACCGCAGCGGGCTACAAGACAGTGCCGTCAACTTTAAGCCGTTGACATCGACAAAGGCACTAGTATGAGAAATCGCAGCGTGACCCGAAGGCAACGCGCAGTGATCGATGCTCGGCGCCGATAGCTTGAGTTGCTCACACAAATAGTCGAGGCTATCGCTTAGTTGCGCCGCGCGACCGCCAAAAAGCAGAGGAGGAAGCGCCGTAGGTGTCTTACGTGTGACCATGTTGCATTTTTTGGGTTGATTTTGCACAAATGCGAAAACGCAAGCTGAGCACTTGTGCGATTATTACACCAATTGGCGTAATATGCAGCACAATACGGCATGAGAGATAGTTGGTTAATTCACAAACCGCTCAAATAATCAGAAACTCACCACGAATAAGCAGAAACTCACCACACGCTGCACTCGCGCCTTCAATCCGTCGAGTAAGCACCAGTTGCACCACCATCAGCATATGACTACAAAGCTTGAACTGATCTTCGCGCTCAAGAGCAACATCACGACAGCCGGGCTAAGAAAAGCACTTTTGTTCTCTCTGGCTGCATTTCTATTGCAGTGCGGCTCTTTTTATGCGGGCCAGGTGAACCCACACGTTGTCAATATTTACGCCTTTCCCATCGCATTTTGGTGTGCTCTGCTGTTTTTTGCCGGGCCACAGTACTGGTTCGTTTTACTAGGCGCAAGTTTTTTCGGCCTCGTCTTATTTGGAGCGCAGGTCAGTCTTGCGGCCACTTACGCCTTCACGCTCACCGCCGGCGTTTTTGTGATCGTTCAAATTGACCAAGCGATCAACAAGCGGCCACTCGCAGTTGACTCGATGTCTGCGATCTTAAGATTAGCGCTCTGCTCGATCGCCGTCGGGCTGCTGGCAACGTTCCTGTTATTCCTTAGCCACCTTGCCTCTCCCTCCGTGGTACCAAAAGTCACGATGGCGACCTGGATCGCCACCTTTGAACGGGCAACATTGCGCTGTTTTCTGGTCTTTCCCACCCTGATTGTGTGGCGCACACTTCCAAAAGATTGGGTAAGTCTCAATAAGGCTTTAAAACTTGTTTTATTTATCGCGATTTGGAGCAGCCTAGCTTACATGATGTTTGGTATGCAGGCCACACCTCTCACACAGCCTTTTGCAAGAGGCTATTTGCTTTTCGTACTCCTGCCTTTTGTCGGACTTTATTTAGGTGCTCACGGCGTGACACTCTCGATCACCCTCTTGTACTTTAGTGCGATGTGGGGCTCGTTTTCATACACAGGAAGCTTTTATCAGTCGAATGACATCGACTTTACCCAAGTACGCTTTTTTATGACGTGCTATGCGAGTACAGGTTTGACCACAATCGTTGTGATCGAGTGGCTCAGACAACAAAAAGAGCGCTACACCACCACCGAAGAGGTCTTCCGGCAGGTGATTGACGCAATCCCAATCCCGATTGCCGTGATGACTCAGGATGCCCAACCAGAGCGCTTAGCAGCTGAGACTCGGATGGACTTTGTCAATTTAAGCTTTACTCACCAAACGGGTTACACCAGCGAAGAGCTTCCTGATCTGAGCACATGGTGGCGCCTGGCTTACCCAGACGAAGCCTATCGCCGTTCGATGATTGAAGACCGGGCGAAATTTTTTTCGACCAACCCTTACGCCCCCTCAATCATAGAGTCTTGGGTCACCTGCCGCGATGGTTCAAAAAAATTATTTAGTTGGAATTCTTTCAGTACGAAAGGTCGCACTTTCTCGCTCGGTCAGGATTTGACCCAAATCCATCACCAACAAAATAGTTTAAAAATCGCAGCAAGCTTGTATCAGGCGATTGGAGCAATGGTCGCTATCACCGACCAAGACAATAAGATTATTGCGGTGAATCCTGCCTTTCTCGCTGAGATTGGCTTGACCGAGCAAGAGTTGCTTGGCCATGGAATCACCTCTTTCGTCTCGTTGAGTTCAGAGAGCGACTCGTTTAAGAACATCTGGGAGCAACTGAATCATCACGATCATTTCGAGGGTGAAATCCAAATTCACCCTAAACACAGTCAAACCCCTGCCTTACGCCACCTGTCCATCTACACAACCCCAAGCGACGACGCTGACGCTACCCAGCGCGTTTGGCTTTTTTCACATTCAAACGATGCAAAAAGGGCGCGCGCACAAACACAGCGACAAGCGCAATATGACCCGCTCACGGGGCTAGCAAACCGAAGGCTGTTGACCAATCGCCTTGAGTCGGCCATTGATCGTGCTTCAAAAAATCAATCGAAATTTTGTCTTATCTTCATTGATCTTGACGACTTTAAAGATATTAATGACACGCGTGGACACGACGTTGGCGATGACGTTCTGATCGCCGTTGCCAACCGACTGCAACGTTTGCAGCGTACCAATGATACGACGGCGCGCCTTGGCGGAGACGAATTTACGCTGATCTACAACGACCTTGCCTCTGACAAGCAACTCGAAACCAGGGTCGACTTGCTGCTTAAAGAATTTGAACAGCCGTTCAACATCAAAAATACGGTTTATCAAATTTCAATCAGCGTGGGCGTGGCCCAATACCCGCGCGATGGTCAAACGAGCAGAGAAATTTTGATGCACGCAGACCAGGCCATGTACGCGGCCAAACGAGACGGAAAGGGACGCCACAAGGTCTTTGATCCTGCGCTTCAACGGCAAGCCAACGAGAAGCAACAAATCATTTCCGAGATTAGACAAGCGCTCGAGAAACAAGAATTTGAACTCTATTTTCAACCCATCTTTGCGCTAGACACACACAAGATTGTTAAGAGTGAAGCCTTGTTGAGGTGGAATTTTCCCGATCAGGCATTGCGTATGCCAGCAAGTTTTTTAGAACATGCAGAGGCCTCAGGCTTGATTGTGCCGCTCGGCGACTGGGTGTTTACCCAGGCTGCTCGCGCGTGTCAGCAATTTAATCAAACCAAGCCAGGCTTTTCAGTGACGGTCAATGTTTCAGCTAGTCAACTAAGCGCGCGGGAAGACCGCACAAAGGGATGGGTTCAAGAACTTGAAGATCGTGAACTCGCACCCGAGTTGGTGACCTTAGAAATTACAGAACATGTGATGCTGCATTCTTCTGCCGTTGTGCGCACGCGGATCGATCAGCTTAAAACGGCTGGATTTCAATTTAGCATTGATGACTTTGGAGTAGGTTATTCATCGCTGGCAGTCTTACAAAACACGCGATTTAATTACCTCAAGATAGATCAGCACTTTGTGGCTACGCTTGACGACAACCCAAAAAGCCAGGCAGTTGTTCGCGCCATCATTGAGCTTGCACACGGTATGAATATGCAAGCCATTGCAGAAGGAATCGAGACACAGACGCAGCTAGAGGTGCTACAACAATTGGGCTGTGACTTTGGTCAGGGCTACCACTTGTCGCGCCCCATGACGCAGCAACAACTAAACGAACTTCTCTAAACCTCAGAGAACGCGACAGAAATCACGCTCTTACTCAGGCGATCGATTCGAGCGCGATCGCCTCCGACCAACAGAGCTCAATCCACATTGAACACGCGAACCAAGGCATCGCTACACCCCGATCAACGTTCGCGCATGCCTTGCGTTAACGCGTAATAAATGGGTCGCATTAAATAACGCAGCACCGACTGCCGATCTGTAATGATGTCTGCATCAAGTGTCATGCCGGGTTCAACGGTCATCACGCCGGCCTGCTGCCCAAGATGTGTTTTAGAAATATCAATGAGCACTTTAAAGTAAGGTGCGCGGCGTTCGTCCATCGTACTGAAGGGCGAAATCATCGTGACCTGTCCGGGTATCGTGCCATAGCGCATAAAGTCGAACGCACCAAATTTCAAACGCGCAGTCTGGCCTATTTTTACAAAGCCTATGTCATTGGCGGCAATCTGTACCTCGGCGTGCACCTTGCCGTCTGAAGGAACTAGGTTCATCACCGTTGCCGCCGGTGGAACCACACCGCCAACCGTACGGAATTTCAGATCTTGCACAGTACCTGCCACAGGCGCAACAATATCCACGCGCTCAAGTCGATCGAGCAGTTTCAACATCTGACTTTCAACTTGAGCCAACTCGCTGGCTACGCTGTTGAGGTCGTCAAGATTTTTTCTTTCGAATCGCAAGAGCTCAGACTCTGACAGGTTCAGGTTTTTGTTCGCCTCAAGAACCTGCACCCGCGACACTAATTTTTCTTTTTCAAGATCCGTTCGAATCGTGCGCAACTCTTTGTAGATGCGAATATCCTCTTCGAGAACGTCACGCTGCTCGCGTGCCATCGTCAAGGTAAGCAACTGCTCTTTAATCAAAATCGAGTAGCTTGAGGGGATTTTTGTAAAATCTGGAGTCTGGTCACTAATTAAGGCACGCAACCTTTGTGCACTCGCCCAAAGCGACCAGTATCTGGCTTCGAGTGTCTTGTACTCTGAGTTGGCCTCGGTTGGATTTAAGCGCATCAGCAGTTGCCCTTGCTGAACCACCTGCCCATCAAGCACATCGATGCTTGCGATGCGTCCGCCATCAAGGTGCTGGATGACTTTGACAGCCTGAACGGGTACGACGACGCCTTTGGCTGTGCTCACGACATCTAATTGCGCAAAACCGGCCCAAACGATGAAAGCAAATATTGCAGCGACCACCAGCCAAATAATATGCCGTACCAACCTCGCTGGCGCAGCCTCTTCAAGCAACAACGACTTTGACAAAATCTGATCGGTCGCTTGCCCAATGGCTAGCGGCGTTGCACTGACATTTTTTTTAATGCCTGAAATATTCATGACCTCGACCCAGTGCCCACGGTGGGTGGCTTAAGTAAATCGTTGGGCGCACCTGTTGCACGCAAATAGCCATTTTCAAACACCATTAAGGTATCAGCCAAGCGGATATGCGAGGGCTTATGGCTAACGAAAATAACGGTGATTTTTCCCTTCACAGCGGTCAAGAATTCAGCAAACTTTTGGTCAGCCATAGGATCCAGACCTGAAGTGGGTTCATCTAGCAGCAAAATTGACGCACCCGCCAAGTAGGCCCGAGCCAGTGCGAATTTTCTACGCATACTAATCGACAAATCTTGTTTGTTATCGCCACTTCGATAGTCTAGCTTATTGGGCAGGCGCAACACTTGCTCGAGGCCCCCCGCCAGCTCTAGCGCGGTAAGAATATCGTCATCCGTTGCGTCAGGCCTGACAAGCCGCATATTTTGAGCGATCGTTGCCCGAAACATATGCGACCGATCCTCTGGCATGTAGCCGATTCGACGGCGAATTTCGAAAGGAGTCAACTGACGGATATCGATGCCATCGATCAAAATGGCGCCACTCTGGGGCGGATACAAGCCCAGTAACAGCTTGAACAATGTCGATTTGCCTCCGCCATCTGGACCAGTAAGTGCAACAGACTGCCCGTGGCGCAATGAAAAATCAACCCCCACAAGGGCGGGGTCTGCACTTTGAGCATAGCGAAACGACACCTTTGAAAACTCAACCTTACCGGCCATCAGCCTGGATACAGCATTGGTGGTGTCGAACCGCTCTCCTTGGATCGCCATTAAACCGTCGATCTGCCGCACCGCAGCCGTAATATTGTTGAAGCGGCGTAAATTCGAAAAGAACATCTGGATGGGCGTCAGGATTCGCCACATTAACATCGTCGAGGCAACTAACGCGCCCGACCCAATCGACCCCGCGATCACAAGTGGCACTGAAATAGCAATAATCATCAGCGCCGAAAGCATCATGAACAAGTGAGACAGTGCGCCAATCCGCGCGGCAGTCTTTTCAGACTGGTACATCAGCATACTCGCCTCAGCCGAAATATCTTTGAAGCGTTTAAACCAGATTTTCTCGACGCCACACTCTTTAATTAACCGCATCTTGTGAGCCGACTCGGTCAAAAACTCACTGCGCGCGTTCACTGCAAATCCAACCCTTGCACTTTGCCTCGATACCATCGGCTCGTAGATCAAATACAAGAACGCGTAGGCAATAACCGCTGCGACGCACACCAACAACGCCATCGGGTTCACAAGGGCGAGGACGATCAAAAAGACAAGCGTGACAGGTAGATTAAGGATTGTCGCGGCGAGCGGGCCGCTAAACATATCGCGTATCGCCTCAAAGCCATGCAGCCTGGCGGTTTGCGCGCCGACTGAAGCACTCTCGGTATAAGCGACAGGCATTTTTAATAGCTGCCCCGTGACCATCGTGCCGAAAAGATAATCAATGCGGCCCGTGACTAAACTTAAAATCGCAATCCTGTAGCGCGTGAACAAAAAGGACAAAGCGATGGCTAGCGCAGTCCCGACACCAAGATACAAAAGTGTATCGGTCGCACCCGAAGGTATCACTGCGCTGTAGATCGCCATCGAGAATAACGGGCTTGTGACCAGCAACAGCCCGGCGAACAGCTCAGCCACGCCCGATTGTAAAAACTGCGCAATAAACCGCCTCAAAACGGTCCGGACGGGCTGTCTTTCGTTGACGGCAATATCGACGGGATGGATGAAGTAAGCGTGTCCAACCAGCATCGCATTGGC
The DNA here is from genome assembly GCA_903932425.1 of uncultured beta proteobacterium. GTDB lineage: Bacteria > Pseudomonadota > Gammaproteobacteria > Burkholderiales > Burkholderiaceae_B > Zwartia. The sequence goes on from CAIZGG010000327.1 coordinate 9,903, forward strand.
ATGCAGATAGGGCTCTTGATCGATCGAGGTCGTCACTCGAACCCCGGCTCCCACTCGGCCGAGCACGACAAAACTTGAGCCACCGGCAGGCACAAACAAACAAGGCAACGCACTTTCTGGAATATCCGTCAACGCACAAGCGACTGTTGTCGCTTTAAACCCTAACCGCGCCAGACTATTCAAAAACTCCGACAAATCCATGTGCTCTTCGTAGTAAGGCAACACCTCAGCGATTTCGCGCGACGAGTGCCTAGCATTGAGCAGTTTTAACAATAGACTGAAACAATTTGAAAAATCGTTAGCCCCTTTTAAGAATTGTTGAGTGACGGTTGCCTCAACGCGTTGCCATTGCGTAAGCCCCTTGTCGCTCGAAGCCATCGAGGCCTGCAACTTATCAAAATATCCGTCAAAGCGTCTGGTCGAGCTTGCCACTGCAGCGTTCACGTTGCCAGAGGAGTCGACTTGCTGAGACTGCCAGTCTTGCAACGTCAACTCAACAACCTGGCCGTGCTCAATCGCAAGCAAGCGGTCAGCCAACGTTTGAAAATCTTCGCGCTGCGTCACCATCAAGACCGTCACACGCCCTTTGATCGAACTCAAAAACTCAAGCAATAAACGATCGCCAAGTAAATCGACTTCAGCATTGGCGTCATCAAACAGCACGAGATTTGGCTGACTCGCAAACGCACGCACAATGGCTAAACGCTGTCGATAACCCGGCGGTAAGGTTTCGTTCGCCGTATTGCCCACCACAGTATCCCAACCTCGGGGCAAATTCGAAACGAACTCGGTCAAGCCCAAGGCTTGCGCAATTTGCAAGGCGGCATTGACAAGCGTAGGGTTAAACGCCGTAATGTTTTCTAGCAACGTTCCGTCAAACATTTTTGCCGCGGTCGACAGATACACCACTCGGCCGCCCGAACCATTTAACTCTGCCTCTTGCGCGTCTTGCTCATCAATTTTGATGCTTCCTGCCTCGGGCCGCAGCAACCCCGCCACACATTGCATCAAGGTCGTTCGGCCGCTTCCCCCTCGACCAACCAGCGCAATAAATTCGCCCGACTTCACTTCGAGCGACATGTTGTTAAACAGCATAAACGGGTCAGAAGACCGCACAAAACGGTAGCTCAGGCCCGAGATATGTATCGAAGCGCCCACATGTGTTTCGTCAAACACGGTTGCGCTATCTGCCACCTGAGCCTCAGACGACTCAGCAACTACCAGCGCAGGCTTTAACAGCAGGGTGTTTAAATCGATTGCCAAGAGACGATCTTGCCGCAATTTGGCAAATAGCCCTGTCAGCTTTTGTAAGGGAGAGAGTGATCGCATGGCTAAAAAGGTGCAGGCTGCCAGTTCGCCAACTGACATCGATTGATGGATCACCATATAGGCCCCCAAACCAATCACAAACACCGTCACCAAGGGATTTAAGGTCGACCCAAGCGCTGTTGAAAGGTCCGAACGATAAATGAGTTGGGTCAAGGCCTTGGCGCAGGTATTTTGCAAGCGTTCATAACGTCTGAGCATCGGGAGCTCCATCGTCATGGACTTGATCGTATGAATATTGTTTAACGTTTCGTGAATAAAGTTACCGCGCCTTTGATCAGCGGCCGCTTTATTGCCCATCAGCCTCACATTGACTTGACTAAACCACCAACTAAAGCCAGCAAAGCAAAGCTGCGACACCAACAACACCTGACCCAGAACTGGGTTAATGATCATAATAATCAGTACGTACAACAAGCTAAAGGGCAAATCTGAGAGTTGCTGATAACTACTGCCTGCGTACAAACTCTTTAGACCACTAATTGATTTCAACGTGTGAGTGATTTCACCTGTGCCCTTCTGCTCAAAATCCTGAATCGGTTCTCTTAAGAATCGACTCATCGCCTGTGTCATTGCAGCGTGCTCAAATTTTGCCGCTACCCAGGCTGTGAGTGAGCTACGTGCCATCATGGTTAAGGCTTCAAGGCATAGCGCGATCGCAATGCCCACGACAAAAAGGGTCAGGGTACTTAACGACTGGCTGGGTAGAATGCGATCATAAAGTTGCAACATCAACAATGGGAAGGCCAACCCCAAGAGGTTGATCACGATCCCGGCTGCGATCACCGTAACGCGAGATTGCTTAAAGGTACTCAGCTGGGAGACCTGATGATCTAGATCCTGAACACTAGCCACGGCTACCCTCTTTCAAGCATCGATCCTCTTTGTCAGCCACGCCGCCGCCGAGCGATTTGTACAAATCCACCGCGGCCTTTAACTGATCGCGGCGCGCGCTAATAATGGCATCTTCCGACGCCATCACGGTCTGCTCAATGGTCAGCAGTTGCACGAAATCAATCGCACCGCGTTCTAACAACTTGCGGGTATTGCTCGCAAGCTGTTGCGCCTGATCCAGACTGATCGCCAAGGCTTGATGTCTCAACTTGGTCGTTTCGAGCCCATTTAGTGCATCTTCCACATCACGCAGCGCAGCCTGTACCGTGCTGGCATAGGCCTCAAGCAACTCAAAGTTTCTTGCACGGGTCGCACGAATATCGGCGTCACGTCTGCCGCCATCGAAGATATTTTGCAATAAATTACTCGTGATATTAAAGAAAAAGCTTTGGGGACTTAAGATTGTCGATAAGTAGTAGCTGCCCATGCCGCTTTGCCCAGACAACGAAAACGCCGGCAACAGGCTCGCGCGCGCGGCATATAAGTCTGCCTGTGCCGACAACAGACTTGCTTCGGCGGCCTTGATATCAGGTCGTCGGCATAACAGCTCAGAAGGCAGACCTGCGCTCAAATCCACCCGTTTAAATGAATCGATCGAAGTCGCTTGTACCTTCAGCGTACCAGGAACGAGCCCTTGCAATTGCGCCAAACGATTGAGTTCACGCACTCGCTGACCGTTCAATAAAGACAAGTTTGCCTGAGTATTTTTTTCAAGAATACGCTGTTGCGCTAAATCAATCACGGTCGAATCGCCACGACTCACTCTGCGGGCGATCCCCTCTCTGACTTTGGTAATTGACTCAAGATTTCGGGTGCCTACGGCAAGACGCTCTGTCAGCGAGACCACTGAAAAATATGTACTCACTACGTCGGCAGCAAGCAATAACGCAACGCTGTCACGCGAGTACTGACTGACAAGCGATTTTTGGTACGCCGACTCAGTGTTAAACCCCAGCTTGCCCCAAAGGTCAACCTCATAGTTGACCCTCAGGCCCCCCTGATAAATCTCTTGGGTACGCCATGCTTCAGTGGTCGGGGCGGTTGCAACCCCGTTCCAGGGGCCTTGATTCTGATACCCAGCCACGCCATCTATCGTTGGGCTTTGCAGGGCACGGACCGCATCGGCTTGCGCGCCAGACTGGGCCACGCGCGCAATCGCCGCCTTGAGGTCGTAGTTGTTTTTAAACGCGTTTTCGACAAATCCGTCGAGTTCCGCGCTCCCGAAGCTGCGCCACCATTTCTCTGGAACGGTTGGAAGTTTTAAGGCCTCGGCGTCTCCCGCCTCAGCATAGGACGCAGGCATCCATTTGACATAAGCTGGGCCAGCAGGCGCGTCACCGTCTTTGACGATCGGCTTAGAGCACCCGATGAGCGATACAGTCACGCAGGCTCCGACCAGACACCTGAGCACATTGCACATGCCGAACCATTGAAGAATGCGCGTCGCCGCAGGAAATTTTGGTAGGGATGGCACGTGTTCCAGTTTTTTAGGACTCAGACTACAAGACAGCATCATCACCGTTCGGGTAAGTACTTGTCTAGTCGATCATTATGTTTCACCGCACAATTGCTTACTTTGCCCGCCGATTGCATTTTTAGGCGCAGGCGCGTGCCAAAGACAGTCTTAAACCCAAAAATAGCAATTGATAAACGAACCGCCTAAAACGCTAAAGGACTGTAAAACTGAACATCTCAGCGGCTCAGCGAACGCGCTACGATCCCGACATACTTTTAAAATGTCGATTGATTTTTGCGCTTATGTAATCCCCCGCATTGACCGGTTGGTATTTTTTTCCGTGGTTTGCGTCCACACAAGTGGGTATGCAGTCAATCAGTGCATCAGGGTTAGGCTGATGAAAAAACACCAACGAGAGGCGACGGCTGCTCAAGGCCTGCCCTGGGGCTGGGTTTGCAACCCGGTGCACTGTGGATACCCAACGGTCATTGGTCCATTGCGCCATCATGTCGCCAATATTCACCACAAAGGTGCCTGGCTCAACGCTCACGTCCTGCCACTGCCCACTTTTAGTGCGGATTTGTAAGCCGCCCGGGGCCGCAGTGGGTGCAACAATGGTCAACGTGCCGTAATCCGTGTGCGGTCCGGCTCGCAACTGCCCAGGCAAAGCTGGTTCAGTCTGAGCGGGGTAATGATTGAGCGCCAGCGACGCCATACTGTGATCCACTTTGTTCTTAAACCAGTCTCGCTCTAAACCAAGCGCCAACGCAAACACACCGAGTAAGTCTTGCGCCAGTTGATTAGCTTGCTCATAATAAGACTGCATGAGCGCTGCAAAATCAGAAGGCTGTTTGGGCCAAATATTTGGTGCGTAGGCTGTCTGACCATATTGCTCGCGCAAACTTGCAGAAAACTCTGCAACAGGCCCGATTCGATAACGCTCAAAGAGATCTGCCGGCGCTCGACGGTCTTGTTTTAAATCACTCGCGTCCATCGCGTACGACAGGCCAAGTTCAGCCAAACCCGTGTAGCCTCGGTGCGCAAACTTGGCAGCCTTCACTTCATTTTTTTCTTGTAAGGGCAAGTCAAAAAACGCAAGCGCTGCGGCCTGTGCGCGCTTAACCAGCTCTTCTGTCAAAGGCGTGCCTTTTACACAGAGAAAGCCGATTTCACACAAGGCCTGATCGACTTGGCACAACAATTGCTTTAAATCATCGGTATTACCCGCAGCTTGGTAGTAAGCCGAAAGGTCTAGCAAGGGAATCTGCTGCATCGTCGTTGTGCTCCGGTAGGTCAAAGGGCTAGGTCTAAAGCGGGTCAGCCACGAAGCTCCGGTCAAACCATCAGATGCTTTCAAGCTGCGCCCAGCCCCGGAGTCAAGCAAATTTCGTGCCGAGAATGCTTGACGCACTCGTGCTTAACCGTTGAATTTTTAAGGATCTTGCTATGAAACATTCACGCTTTATTCGACTTGGCGCCACACTCGCGGCCTTTGCCGCGTTTAGCCTATCTGCAAGCGCGCAAGCTGCTGAGCTCAAGATAGGGTTGGTCGCTGCACTCACCGGTCAGTCCGCCCAATCAGGCGAGGCGATTACGCGGGGCTTGACCATAGCAATCGACGAAATCAACGCCAAAGGCGGCGTACTTGGCCAAAAACTTGTTCTGGTTAAGCGTGACGACGAATCGAGCCCACCCAAGGGGGTGACTGCTGCGCGCGAGCTGATCTCTAGCGAGAAGGTCGTTGCCTTATTTGGCGGCATCGATACGCCAGTCTCTTTAGCGATCGTGCCGATCGCAAATCAAAACAAGAAGCCCTTCATGGGTGTTTGGGCTGCAGGCACGAACATCACAAAAAACGGCGCGTCACCTAACTACGTATTTCGTGTTTCGGCGCAAGACGATCTCGTTGACGTCGCTTTAATTAAGTACGCAATGAGTCAATACAGTGCGAAGAAGCCCGGCTTGATCCTGGTGAACAACCCATGGGGTGAGTCGAATGAAAAAGGTTTGAAAGCTGCTGCTGCGGCCGCTAATCTTCCTATCGCTGGGGTCGAAAAAATTGAACAGTCAGATATCGATGTGACGCCTCAATTGAATCGCCTAAAAAGTGCAGGCGCTGACACAATCATCTTGGTGGCCAATGCAGGGCCTGGTGCTCAGATGATGAAATCGCGCGAGCGTATGGGCTGGTCAGTACCAGTCGTTTCTCACTGGGGAATTTCAGGTGGGCGCTTTGACGAACTCGTTGGACCGACTGCCGGTGACGTGCATTTTATTCAGACGTATAGCTTCTTTTCGCCCCCAACACCCGTCTCTGAAAAAATCATGTCTGAATTGACCAAGCGCTACGGGATCAAAACAGCTGCAGACATTATTGCTCCAGTGGGCACAGCCAACGCCTACGATGCCATGCAGTTACTTGCGCTTGCGATTGAAAAAGCAAAGAGCACAGACGGTGAGGCCATTCGTGCCGCGCTCGAGCAAATCGAGTCGTATCAAGGCCTGATCAAAACATACAACAAACCCTTTGAGAGCGCAGCCCATGAAGCGCTTGCACCAGAGGACTATGTGATGGTGCGCTACGACGCGGGCAAAATCGTCCCAGTGAAATAACGCAATGGGCTTACAAGAATACGTTTCTGCGCTCATCACGGGCGCAGGCATTGGCAGTATGTACGGCTTAGTCGCGCTAGGCTACTACACCACCTATGCCGTATCGCGTACCGTGAACTTTGCGCAAGGCGCATCCTTAATGCTTGGCGCAGTAATGACCTTCACGCTCAGCACACAATGGCATTGGCCCGCGTGGCTCGCTGTGCTTGTTGCGCTGAGCTGCTGCGGACTCTGGAGCTATTTCGTCGAGGTCATCGCTGTACGCCCCTTCGTAAAAAGAAGTTCAGATGCCTGGCTGATGGCGACCGTGGCCTTAGGCTTGATTCTTGAGAATGTTGTGCTGTTTAGCTTTGGCAAAGATCCCAGAGGCCAAAGCTCATCTTTGCTACAACAAGGTTTCGATCTTGGCGGACTGCGACTCAATGCTTTGCAAGTCTTAATCCCTCTGGCGGGTTTTGGGCTTGCTTTGCTCTTAGCGCTAAGCATGCGCCTCACCGCGACCGGAAAATCCTTGCTCGCGATCGCCCAAAACCGCAATGCTGCACGTCTGATGGGGATCAATTCAGAAAAAATGATTGGGCTTGCGTTCGCGTTGGCCGGGGTATTTGCTGGGGTCGCGGGTATTTTGATTGCACCCCTCTACACGGTGTCGGCCGGCATGGGTACTATTTTTGGGATCAAAGCGTTTGCCGCCGCGATCTTAGGCGGTATCGAAAGTGCCGCAGGCGTGATGGCTGGCGGATTGATTTTAGGCATCCTTGAGGCCCTCTTGGTCACCGCAGTTGGTTCAACATACGCACAGATGTTTTCGTTTGGCCTGACGATTGTTGTCTTAGCGGTTCGGCCAGTCGGCCTTTTTGGAAAACGCAGCATTAACAAAGTTTGACCTCGTTAACTTCAAAGGCGAGGCTTGACGATAACAGTTTGACCCCTCGCTCTGCATAGCGAGGTTTGACGGAAAACTCATGAATACCTTACGCTCGGCGAATTTGATCGGCTGTTTGTGGCTCTGTATTGGCTCGGTCGCAGTTTTTTTTATCAATGACTACCAGTCATTGGTGTTAGGGACTGTTGCCATCACGGCCATCGTGGGCGTAGGTTTAAATATCTTGATGGGTTTAGCCGGCCAAACGTCTCTTGGGCATGCCGCGTTTTATTCCATTGGCGCGTACGCAGGTACGCTTCTCACCATCAAATTTGGTGTGCCCTACGTTGTGGCGATGGCAGGTTCGGCCTTGATTGCAGGTTTAGCTGGCGCCCTGCTTGCGCTGCCAGCCTTGCGCGCCAAAGGCCCTTACCTTGCCATGATCACGATCGCCTTCGGCTATTTTGTTGAGCAAGGTATCGCCGAATGGAAAGACCTGACTGGTGGCTGGAATGGGATTATGAACATTTCACGACCGATGCTTGCTGGTACAGAGATCAGTGGTTTGCAACTGACCTGGTTTGCCGTATTGCTCAGCGCGGCCTTGATCCCCGCCTATGCATGGTTTGCGCGCAGTCGTTGGGGCATCATTATGCGAGCCACGCGCGACGCAGAAATTGCGGCAAGTGCTCTGGGTGCCAAACTTTTGGTCATTCGCGTCATTGCCTTTAGCCTGTCGGCAGCGCTCGCTGGTATCGCAGGATCTCTTTTTGCAAGCATGAACGGTTTTATTAGCCCTGAGTCATTTCCATTTTTTCAGTCACTCATTTTTTTATTGATGCTGATGATCGGTGGCGTAGGCTATTCTGCCGGTCCGCTACTTGGAGCACTTGTCGTCATTTTGCTACCCGAGTCGCTCTCCATGCTGGCAGAATACCGTTTGATATTTTTTGGCGGCTTACTTCTGGTGGTGCTGCTGATCGCACCCAATGGCATGGCAGGGGCTGCGCTCAAAGCTAGCCAAGCGTTCGCCGCCCGCTTTGCCAAAAGTGGTGCGATTCTTGCACAAGGTTCTACGGAGCCCACCTCGTTGCAAGCGCTTCTGAACACCCACGCGCGCGCACGCGCCGCCCAGGCCTCACTTACACTCAAAGACCTTGGCGTGACTTTTGGCGGAAATCACGCCTTGAAAGAAGTCACCCTCAGCGCCTTGGGCGGACAAGTCACAAGCTTGATCGGCCCCAATGGTGCCGGTAAAACAACCTTGATTAATCTGGTAACAGGGTTTTATCAAGCAACGCAGGGATCGGTCAGACTCAATGACCTACCGCTCACCGGTCTGACTATGGCCGATATTGGCCGCAACGGATTGAGTCGAACCTATCAAACTTCACAACTTTTTGGTTCGTTGAGCGTGTTAGACAACGTCTATTTTGGGCTACTACAAGGTCGTTTGTGGGGCTCAATACCGGTTGCGTCGCGCGACGATTTCTGTGCGCAGCTTTTGCGTGTTGTGGGTTATCAGGGCTCTGTTACACAGACTGCCGACGCACTTGCGCATGTCGATCGTCGCTTGGTTGAGATTGCACGTGCGCTTGCAGCGCAACCTGCCTTTGTTTTACTCGACGAACCCGCGGCGGGCTTAAGCGCTGAAGAAAAGATTCAGCTCGCAGTCGTGCTCAAACATATTGCCGGGGCTGGCATCGGGGTCTTGGTCATCGAACACGACATGGCCTTGGTGATGAGCATTTCAGATCGGATTCACGTACTGGATTCAGGACGACTGATCGCCTCGGGCACACCTGCTGAGATTCAGCAAAGCGCTGTTGTCAGAGCGGCCTACCTGGGTAGCGGCGAATCAACGTTTTTAAAACAAGCAACGAAGCAGCCTTCTTCTCTTGTTGAGACTAGTGAACCAGCTCGAGCGCAAGATATCCTGGTGATTGGCGACATCTCGGCACACTACGGGGCCGCCAATGTGTTGACCGACGTGGGCTTTGCCGTCAGACAGGGTGATACCGTTGCCGTGCTTGGTGCGAACGGCGCTGGCAAGTCAACCTTGATGCGTGTGCTGTCAGGCCTGCATCAGCAGTTTTCTGGAGCAATCGGCTTTGATGGTCGCGACATCAGTCACCTCGCCGCACATCAGGTCGCACGCCTGGGGCTGCTCATGGTGCCTGAAGGAAGACAAGTGTTTGCAGAGCTCAGCGTCGAAGACAATATTCGCATTGGGGCCTACGCTCGCGCAGAATTAACTGCTGAAAAATTGCAAGCGATTTATGCAATGTTTCCAAAGCTCGCAAGTCTAAAAACTCGACGCGCTGGCTTGCTATCGGGTGGTGAACAACAGATGCTCGCAATCGCACGCGGTCTTGCCGGTGAACCGTTGGTGCTCTTATTAGACGAACCCTCGTTAGGCCTAGCGCCCGCCATTGTTGAAGATTTATTTTTACGACTGGCAGAGCTCAAAGCACGAGGCTTAACACTATTGCTGGTCGACCAGCGCGCGGACATGGCCCTGGCTTTGTCGGATCGCGCCAATTTACTGGCTGCTGGTCGCATGATTTTCAGCGGCACCTCTGAGGCTTTGCAAGAGTCAGGAAAGTTAACGGAAGCTTATCTTGGCGCTTAATCAAAGAGTCTTCTTTTATCTATTCAACAGCCATCAAGTTCTTCGGAAGAGCCAAGCCACTCCGTACGAATGCCTACCAAGTGAACTCACTTTAACCCTTCGACCACAACTTAAACTGCAATGAACTCATCCAAAGCTACAGCCCCTCTTGCCTCGCACGGACGTTTTGCCTATCAGGCGATTACCCAACGCCCTGACTATTGTTGGCCGAACAAGAGTCGGCTAGCGGTCTATTTAGGCTTTAACGTTGAGCACTTTGCGTTTGGCGCTGGGCTCGGTGCCAACCTCGGTCCAGCAAGCCCACAACCCGACGTGCTCAACTACAGTTGTCGCGAGTACGGCAATCGCGTTGGCGCGTGGCGCTGCCTATCGCTCTTTGACGAACTGGCTTTGCCCACTGGTGCGTTGATTAATACAGCTTTATATGATCATTGCCCTGAACTAATCTCAGCCCTGGTCAAGCGTGGCGATGAACTCATCGGACACGGCCACACAAATGCCGAACGCCAAGGGGAGTTCAGCGAAGCTGATGAACTGACACTTCTGGCAGATTGCCGAGCACGCATCCTCAGCGAAAGCGGTATCGCGCCAAGTGGCTGGCTCTCACCATGGATTTCTGAGAGCGCGCTGACACCAGATCTGCTGGCTGAAGCAGGCTACGGCTACACCTTAAACTGGTGTCACGATGATCAACCCGTTACGATGCAGACACGATCGGGCAAAAACCTGTGGTCAATCCCTTACCCGCAAGAAATCAACGACATCCCGATGCTGATCGGCCGCCAGATGGATATGGCACCTTTCGCGCAAATGATCATCGATCAGTTTGAGGAAATGCTCAGACAATCTGCCGAACAACCTCTGGTGATGGGGATTGCGCTGCATCCTTATCTAGTCGGCCAACCCTACCGCCTCCTTCATTTGCGGCGTGCGTTACAGCATATAGCCGCTGCACGTGAGCGCGGTGAGATCTGGTTCACAACCCCCGGCGAAATCCATCGCCACGTCAGCACGTTGTAACATCTGCGAGGTGCTTCATCTCACGAACTTAAAAAAGGATATCGCAATGGGCCCTCTTCAATTTCATATGATTGCTGGCGCACCCGATCCGGTTGCACCGTTTAGCCATGCCGTTGAGGCCGACGGCTGGGTCTTTGTCACGGGGCAGATGCCCTTTGTCGATACCTCAATCGACACGCCCTACCCTGAGGGGATTGAAGCGCAAACAAAGCAGGTCATGAAAAATCTGACAAACGTACTTGAGGGGGCTGGCCTCACCCTCAAAAATGTGGCCTCTGTTCGCATTTTTCTGACACACTTTTATGAAGATTACGACTTGATGAACGCGGTCTACGCCACGTACTTTGAACCGGGCCAACGCCCTGCTCGCACCTGTATTGGCGTCACAGGCCTGGCCAAGGGTGCGCGCGTAGAAATTGATATGATCGCCAAACGATTTTGAATTCTTTTAAACAATAACAATTCGAGACACTCCACATGAAAAATCAACACGTCATTTTGGTTAGCCGCCCAACAGGTTGGGTGACCCCTGAAAACTTCAAGCTCGTTGACGCCGATATGCCTGTGCCGGGCAACAATCAAGTCTTGATTCGTAACCAGTGGTTATCGCTTGACCCTTACATGCGCGGTCGTATCTCGGATGCAAAGTCTTATGCGCAAGGCGTCAACCCGGGCGAGGTCATGGTGGGCGGCGCGATTGGTGAAGTGATTGAATCAAACTCGCCAGACTTTAAGGTTGGTGAAACTGTGTTGGCTGCTACGGGCTGGCGACTGTATGGTGCGATCAACGCCAAAGGCGTCACGAAAATCGACACCAGCAAAGTTAGCCCTACCGCATACCTAGGCATTCTAGGTATGCCTGGCATCACAGCCTGGACTGGCCTCATCGATATCTGCCAACCCAAAGCTGGCGAAACTGTTGTGGTCGACGCCGCCTCGGGCGCGGTGGGTAGTGTGGTCGGGCAGCTGGCCAAACATGTTGGCTGCCGAGTCGTTGGAATCGCGGGTGGTGCAAAAAAATGTCAGTACGTTGTAGAAGAACTGGGGTTTGATGCTTGCATTGATCACCGTTCAAGCAATTTTGCCGATGAACTCGCTGCGGCCTTACCTCAGGGTATCGACTGCCTGTTCGAAAACGTCGGTGGCGAAATCTTTGAACGCTTGCTAACTCACATGAATACCTTTGGTCGTATCGCGCTTTGCGGAATGGTGTCCGAGTTCAATCGCGATGCCCATGCCTACCGCACCTTACGCGCCATCTTAGTCAGTCGCCTGCGCGTGCAGGGCTTTATTGTGTCAGACAAGCTTGAAACCTGGCCCGGAATTCGGCAGCAACTCTACGACCTGGTTGTGGCGGGCAAACTAAAGTTTCGCGAGTCGGTTGCGGTGGGCCTGGGCAGTGCACCCGAAGCTCTGGTCGGCATGCTCAAGGGTGAGAACTTTGGTAAACAACTTGTAAAGCTGGTGTAACGCCATGCAAGGCACTGCCAAGACAACTTGGCACGCATTCGCCCAAAAGGCGAGCGCCCTTGCAAGCTTTGCCTTCGCGGTACTGCTGAGCGTTGCCGCCACGGCTCAAAGCACGAGCCCGAAGCCGGGCGCAACCTATCCTGAACGCCCAATTCGCTTTGTAGTGCCCTTTGCTGCAGGCGGCGCAACCGATGTGGTCGCGCGCCTCATTGCGCCCGGTCTGTCGAGTGCACTCGGGCAAACTGTCATCGTTGAAAATCGCCCAGGGGCTGCAACGGTGATCGGTACGGCGCTGGTTGCGCAATCCGCACCAGACGGCTACACCATTCTTCAAGGTTCAGCCAGTTTAGCGATTACTGCCAGCACGATGGCCAAACTGCCCTACAACGTGACACGTGACTTAATCCCGGTCATACAGACCTCATCCCAAGCCTATCTGGTGTTAGTACGTCAGTCGTCTCCTATCAAATCAATTCGCGATCTACTGTCTTACGCGCAGCAACAGCCAAAGAAGATCAGTTACGGCACGCCCGGCCATGGCAGCAGTGGTCATCTCTCAATCGAACAATTTTGCCTTGAAGCTGCGGTTCAAATGACGCACGTTGCGTACAAGGGCGACAACCCGGCGCTCACAGACTTACTTGGCGGTCATATTGATTTGGTGTTCGCGACAATCTCGGCAGCCTACCCTCACCTACGCTCGGGGCAATTGCGCGCAATCGCCATCACAGCGCCGCAACGTTCAAGCCGCTTTCCTGAACTGCCAACGGTCTCTGAGTCGGGTGTGCCTGGTTATGAGGCAAGCTCTTGGAATGGTGTCTTAGTGGCCGCCGGTACGCCACAAGTCGTCGTCGACCGTCTTGAAAGCGAGATCGCAAAAGTCTTAAAGTCGCCTGAGCTTATTCAGTGGTACACAGACAACGGCGCTGACCCAGGTGCGCAAAGCTCAGCGCAGTTCAAAGAAGTCATCCGCGTACACCTAGAAAAATGGGCGCGACTCGTCAAAACGATTGGTCTAACACCCGAGTAGCGAAGCCGCGCCAAGAGCCAAAGGGACATCACAAAGGCTTCACTTATAAAAATCTGTCGAGAATACGGCGACTATTCTTATCAAGTGCTTGCATGTCAGGCAAGATAAACCTCAAACCATGACTGTCAGTAATGATCAGCGTTGAGCCGCTTAAACGTCGGATATCTTCTTCGCCCTTGAGGATCAACTTGGTTGCACCCCGGTCAGTGACGACGTCCCAAGTACTTGGCGTTGACAGCGTCGAGACGCTCACGATCCGTTGAATTGTCGGCATCATCTCGCGCAATGCAATCTCTTCATTCACTAAAGCACGCATCTCTTCGGGCAGTGTGCTCAAGTCATCCACCCAGGCAACCTCTTTACCCTCAAGACTCATAAACGCGACAAACTCCCCAGGTGCTTGCAGCGGAAATGCACGCACAGGCACCACGCCTTCGTGCGTGCGCCCGTCTTGCAAGGTCAGCAGCAGGCGACCAGCTTGATTGCGCGACAACAAGAAATCAGACATCGGTTGCCTCTTGTCGGGTGTCAGGCGTGGCAACTGGCGGAGAAACAGCTTTGACTTCACCTATGACCTTAGTTGCGGCCACCTCTGCCGGGCTCGGGGCCACTTGATCCACCCCAGTCAGACGCGACTGAGCCTGATACAAGTCATGGTAAGCGCCGCCGCGGGCAAGCAAGTCGTCATGATTACCAATCTCGACGATCTCGCCACGATCGAGTACAACCAACCGATCGGCCTTACGCAGGGTACTCAAGCGATGCGCAATCGCAATCGTGGTACGGCCTTGGATCAGATTATCAAGCGCCTCTTGAATCTCCATCTCTGTGGTGGTGTCAACCGATGAAGTCGCCTCATCCAGAATCAGAATACGGGGATCAATCAGCAGGGCGCGAGCGATTGAAATACGCTGTCGCTCGCCACCCGACAAGGCTTGTCCGCGTTCACCCACAAGCGAATCGTACCCCTGCGGCAAACGCAAAATAAATTCATGCGCGCGCGCTGCACGCGCAGCCGCCACAATCTCTGAGCGCGTGGCTTCAGGTTTTCCGTAGGCAATGTTTTCAGCAATTGTTCCGAAAAACAAGAACGGTTCTTGCAACACCAAACCAATATTGCGCCTGAACGAGGCCAGCGAATACGAGCGGATATCAACGCCATCGACCCGAATCCCACCTTCGGTCACATCATAAAAACGACAAATCATGTTGACCAGCGAACTCTTGCCCGAACCGCTGTGACCGACAAGCCCAATCATTTCGCCCGCACCAATACTTAAATTGACGTTACGCAATACGGTTCGGCTGCCGTAGCGAAAGCCAACGTTGCGCAACTCAATGCGGCCTTCAACACGTTCGAGTGGCACCGGGCGCTGCGCATCAGGTACGCTCGAAACGTGATCCAAAATATCAAAAATCCGCTTCGCACCGGCCGCCGCCTGCTGAGTATGTGACACGATACGGCTCATCGAATCAAGGCGAGTGTAAAACCGGCCAATGTAAGCCAAAAAGGCCGCCAACACCCCCACCGTGATCGTGCTGCTTGCAACCTGTGAGATGCCGAAGATCCAGACCACCAACAAACCAATTTCAGTCAAGAACGTCACGGTCGGCGCAAAGAGCGCCCACACTTTGTTGATGCGATCGTTCACCGCAAGGTAACGGTCGTTGGCTTCACGAAACCGAGCGACTTCGCGATGCTCTTGCGCAAACGCCTTCACCACCCGAATACCCGGAATCGTGTCGGCCAGTACGTTGGTGAGTTCGCTCCAGGAGCGATCAACTTTTTCAAAGCCAAAACGCAACCGATGACGCACCATGTGAATCATCCACACGATGACCGGCAGTGGGATTAATGTGGTGAGTGCCAACCACGGATCAATTGAGATCAAGATACACGCCGTCATCATGATCATCAACACGTCGTTGGCAAAATCAAGTAAGTGCAACGAGAGAAACAGATTGATTCGATCGGTTTCACTGCCAATACGCGCCATGAGATCGCCGGTACGCTTGCCGCCAAAGTATTGCAACGACAGAGTTTGCAGATGCGTAAACGTTGCAGTGCGCAGATCAGCACCGATTCGCTCGCTGACCCAGGCGAGCAGATAGGTACGCGCCCAACCAAGCAGCCAAGCCAGCAAGCCAGCGACCACCAAACCCGTCAGGTAAAGCGCTACCAAGTCATAGTTGATCGGCTTACCATTTTGAAATGGAATCAAAATCTGATCCATTAAGGGCATAGTCAGATACGGTGGCACCAGCGTTGCCGCAGTCGAGAGCAGGGTCAGGATGAAGCCGACAATCAGAGGCAGCTTGTACGGTTGAGCAAAACGCGCCAAACGCAACAGCGCCCAGGTATCGCTTGGCCCCGTCTGATCACCGTCACAGACGGCACACTCGTCTTGGTCGAGTGCGTAAGGCGTGCCACAGGTTGGGCACGCGGCGGCGTTGGCCTCGGGTGCGTGGAGGGGATCCGCCAGCTTTTGTTGAAGCTGAGCGAACAGTTCGCTCAGGCGACCGACAGCGGGTGCCATGCCCAGCGTGTGGCGCCAGACACCCAACCGATTTGATCCTTCAAAAAGCTCGATGGTTCCAACCCCTGCATGGTCCCGATGCTGCAAGGACTGTACAGAGGTGATCGGGAACACAGCCCAGCTATGGGCCTTGGATTCGCGCGACACCAACCGACTAGGCGTCAACAATAAAATACCGCTCGAAAAGAACAGATTGGAATCGAGGTCGGGCTCTAGCCAAGCTAAAACCCTTTCGCCGGGTTCTAGCAGAGACTTGATCTCAACGGCCCAGGCCGTCGGCAGCGTTGACTCAAACGCGGTTTCGGCGATTGAAAGGGCTGTCATCTAGGCGACACGCGTTGCCCATCAGTCGGTACGAACAACTGCAGCGGGAAGCGCTTCATTAGGGGGCCAACAAAGTTCGATTGAATTTCGATTGAAGTGAATCCCTGAAGTATAACGACCTACGCCCGCCGAAACTACTCTTAGCCTCTTAAGTTGCTCAGGTTTCGCGATTTTGCTGCGATAATGACGGATTCAAGGCATTGTTGCATCGCAACAAATAACGCAATGACAAGCAAAAGTAAGATCGTGCTCGAGCAGGTGGTGACTTTGCTTGGGCCCAACAGCTGGACCTATCGCCCGGTGCTCGAGGCCTGGGTAGATTTTTCTGCGATTGAACAACACGCGCACAAGACCGAGGCCTTAACCCGATTGCTCAGCTGGGTGCCTGCGCTTGCACAATCGCACTTGAATCCCGACGCGTCGGGCGGCACCGAAAGCACCTTGGCGGTGGGCAGGTGGTCACCCCAAGTGCTCGAGCATCTGGCGCTCACGCTGCAATCGTTGGCCGATCTGCCCGGTGGCTTTGGCGATACGCATCAAACTTCCCAGCCAAATTTGTATAAGGTTGTGGTGCGCGCCTGGCATCCGCAGGTCACCAGCTACGCGCTCCACGCCGCTCGAGACCTGATTGAGGCCGCTTTTAACGACACGCAGGCTGATCTGAAGGCCGTGATCGAGCGCCTTCAAGACCTGCGTCACAAACATTGTCTGGGCCCGAGCACGGCCTGCATCGTCGACGCAGCCGATGACCGCGATATACCGGCCATCAGGCTGAACACGGGCAACCTGCTGCAGCTAGGCTACGGCATCAATCAGCGGCGCATCTGGACAGCAGAAACAGACCGCACTGGGGCCATTGCTGAAACCATCTCACGCGATAAAGACCTCACAAAATCTTTGTTGCAAGCCTGTGGCGTGCCCGTCCCCACCGGCCAGGCCGTTGAATCGGCGCAAGAAGCGTGGGATGCCGCGCAAGACCTCGGCGTCCCTGTTGTCGTCAAACCTAGCGATGGCAACCACGGACGAGGGGTCTTCACCAACCTCAGTACGCAACCAGAAATCGAACAAGCCTACAGTGTGGCCGTTCAAGAGGGCTCTGGCGTGTTGGTCGAGCGTTTCATTCGGGGGCAAGAGCATCGGTTGCTCGTGGTGGGTGGCCAGTTGATTGCCGCGGCCAGAGGTGAATACGCGCAGGTGACGGGTGACGGTATCCATCCGATCGAAACGCTGATCGATACCCAACTTAATACCGACCCGCGCCGAGGCCACGAGGAAGATCAGCCTCTAAATTATGTACGACTCGACTCAGCGGCTCAGCTAGAAATCGCCCGCCAGGGCTACACACCGCAAACAATCTTGCTACCGGGCCAGCAGGCAGTCATTCAGCGCAACGGCAACGTGGCGATTGACTGTACCGACCTCGTTCATCCTGAAGTCGCAGCGGTGGCTTGCACCGCTGCGCGGGTCGTGGGCTTAGATATCGCCGGAATCGACTTGGTTGCGCTCGACATCTCGAAGCCATTGCACGAACAAGACGGTGCAATTGTTGAAGTCAATGCGGGCCCGGGCTTGTTGATGCACCTCAAGCCCGCAACGGGCAAGCCGCGTCAAGTGGGGCGCGATATCGTTGCGCACAGTTTTGCCTTGGGCGACATGGCGCGTGTGCCTGTGATTGGCATTACGGGCTCGCAGGGTAAAACCATGACAGGCAAGCTCTTGTTTCGCCTCTTGACACTACACGGCTGGCGCTGCGGGCTCGCGAGTAGCGATGGATTGTTTGTAGATAAGCGCCTGTTGCATCGCGGTGACTGCGCCAATTTTGAAAACGCGCGGCGCGTTCTGATGAATCGCGAAGTTCAAACAGCAATTATTGAAAACGGTTCGCACCAATTACTTTGCGAGGGCTTGGCTTACGAGCGCTGCGAGGTTGGCATCATCACGCAGATTGATTGGGCAGAAGACTTAACTGCCTACAAAGTTGACAGTCACGCCGAGCGCGTGAAAGTCTATCGCACACAAATGGATGTCATCCTGCCCAAAGGTATGGCAGTGCTTAATGCGGACGATCCTCACATCGTTGAGCTTGCTCGCCATTGCGATGGTCAGATCACCTGGCTTTGCCTGGCGACCGACAGCCCGCTGATCCAAACGCACCTTGCGCAAGGCCAGCGCGTGGTGTCGCTCAGCGCAGGGAAGCTGACATTGTTTGAAGGCTTGCAGCAGCACGTGCTTTGCGCAGTCGAGGCGATTGGGATCACCAGGCGCGGAGCAGATACGACTCAAACTTATAACGTGCTGGCCGCTGCAGCAGCTGCCTGGGCGCTTGGCCTGACGCCAGATTTAATTCAAGCTGGTTTGCTCAGCTTCGACCCTGATTCCGCAGTGCCTCAATAATCACAGGAAATTGTTATGGAAGTCTCTCGTATTCGCGCCCTTCGTGGTCCAAACTTATGGACCCGTTTAACCGCTATTGAAGCGGTCGTGACTTGCACCGAACAAGAAGCGAATTTAGACCAGATCCCAGGGTTTTTGACGCAACTACGCGCGCGCTTTCCAGACGTCAAACCTTTGCGACCCTTCGGACACAAAGATCCGATCACCATGGCGCATGCGCTCGAGGCAGTCGGTTTAGGCTTACAGGCTGCCGCCGGCTGCCCCGTTGCGTTTGGGCAAACGATGTCGACCCCTGAACACGGCGTCTTTCAGATCGTCTTTCAGTTCACTGAAGAACCAGTAGGCCGGTTAGCCCTTGATCTCGCTCAAGACCTCTGTATGGCGGCGCTCAATAACGAGCCCTTTGATATCGCACTGGCGTTATCACGTTTACGCGAACTCGACGAAGATGTTCGACTCGGCCCCAGCACGGGGTCGATCGTGAACGCCGCGACTGCGCGCGGGATTCCATACCGTCGTCTTACTGAAGGCAGTTTGGTGCAGTTTGGCTGGGGTAGCAAACAACTGCGTATTCAAGCTGCAGAAACTGGCAACACCAGCGCCATCGCTGAAGCGATCGCGCAAGATAAAGATCTGACCAAAATGTTGCTCGAGGCTGCCGGCGTACCGGTGCCAAGAGGCTTTGTCGTTGAAGACGAAAATCAAGGCTGGGACATCGCGAACAAAATAGGCCTACCCGTGGTGGTCAAGCCGCGCGACGGCAATCAAGGTAAAGGCGTCGCCGTCAATATCGAAACGCGCGAACAACTGAATGCCGCTTTCAAAGTGGCCTCAGAGATCAGCCGCGATGTGATCGTTGAACAATATATCCCCGGACACGATTTCCGGATGCTGGTGATCGGCAATCAACTTGTCGCCGCAGCCAGACGCGATCCACCCACCGTCATCGGTGATGGCAAACACACCGTGACACAACTCGTGGATCAGGTCAACGCAGATCCTTTGCGCGGAGACGGTCACGCGACGGCATTAACCAAAATCCGTTTTGATGAAATCGCCTTGGCAACGCTCGCTACTCAAGGCCTAAACGCGCAGTCTATTCCCGAAAAAGGTAAGCGCGTCTTACTGCGCAACAATGCAAACTTAAGCACTGGGGGCAGCGCTACCGACGTCACCGATGAAGTGCATCCTGAACTCGCGGCCCGCATGGTTACGGCCGCGCAAATGGTCGGCTTAGATATTGCGGGCGTCGACCTTGTTGCCGAAACCATCTTAAAACCGATGGAAGAACAACGTGCTGGCATTGTTGAAATCAATGCGGCACCGGGCTTACGCATGCACTTGAGCCCTTCTTTTGGCAAACCGCGCCAAGTGGGTGAGGCCATTATTTCAAGCATGTTTGCCCCAGGTGAAAACGCACGTATCCCCGTCGTTGCAGTCGCTGGCACGAATGGTAAAACCACCACTGTGCGTTTGACCGCGCATCTGCTAGGTACCAGTGGAAAACGGGTAGGCATGACCAATTCAGATGGTGTGTACATCGAGCAGCGCTGCATCGACACCGGCGACTGCAGTGGGCCGCGCAGTGCGCGCAATGTGTTGCTGCATCCTGACGTTGACGCCGCGGTGTTTGAAACGGCTCGAGGTGGAATTTTGCGCGAAGGCTTGGCCTTTGACCGGTGCGATGTTGCGATCGTCACCAACATCGGCGTGGGCGACCACTTGGGCATGAACTTTATTAATACTGTTGACACGCTTGCCTTGGTCAAAAGAGTCATCGTGCAAAACGTGGCGCCTCACGGAACAGCAGTCTTAAACGCTGCCGACCCCATGGTTGCAAAAATGGCAGACGCCTGCCCCGGAACTGTCATCTTTTTTAGTCTTGGTCGACATCATCCGGTTCTAAACACTCATCGCGTACAAGGCAAGCGCGTCGTGTTCTGCGATAACGGCCATATCGTCTGCAGCGAGGCTGGACAAGATCATCAAATCGCCTTGACTGCGATCCCACTCACACGCAAGGGCACGATCAGCTTTCAGATTGAAAACGCCATGGCAGCGGTCGCTGCAGCCTGGGCACTCGGCCTTGACTGGAAGACGATCGAAACTGGTTTGGCCACGTTCGTCAACGATGCTCAGACCGCCCCCGGGCGCTTTAATGTATTTGACTATCGCGGCGGCACTATCATTGCCGACTACGGCCATAACCCAGATGCCGTACAAGCACTTGTGCAGGCTATTGAAAGTATGCCTGCCACCAAACGTACTGTGGTCATCAGTGGCGCTGGTGATCGACGCGATGAAGACATCTCACGCCAAACCGAAATTTTGGGTGAGATTTTTGACGAAGCTATTTTGTATCAAGACCAGTGCCAGCGCGGACGAGAAGATGGCGAAGTTTTGGCGCTGCTGCAATTGGGCTTAAAAAATGTTTCGCGTACGAAAGAGATTCAAGAGATTCGCGGTGAATTTCTTGCGATTGACACGGCGCTAGCTAAACTTCAACCCGGTCAGCTTTGCCTGATCTTGATTGATCAAGTACAAGAGGCACTTGATCACATTGCTAAAAGAATCGCTGAAGATCAGTAAAGACAAGCTCTTTAAAAAGCCACGTAACCTTCGTATAGAAAATTACGTGGCAAGTAGGTACTTAAACGTTAAGACTTAAGATTTCGCTTTTTCAGCAGCACCACCGGCAGCAAACGGAAACGCCGGAAACATTGCACGAGCTTGCTCTTGCAGTTTGTCTTGCATCTGCCCGAACAAATCTTTGCTCTGCTCAACATAAGAATTCATCATGTTTTGCATGACGGGCGTTTGCCCACTCATAAATTGAGTCCAGGCCTCAGGAGACATTTGGTTGTTACCGAACAAACCTTTCGATTGGTCCGCAAGACGATCTTGCACTTCCATAAAGGTTTGAATGTTTTTTTCGAGATACGTACCCATCATCCCTTGCATGGCGTGACCATAAAACCGAATCACCTGAGCCAGCATGACCGACGAAAACATCGGCATACCGCCACTCTCTTCTTCGAGAATAATTTGCAGCAAAATACTACGCGTCAGATCTTCTGCAGATTTAGCATCAACGACCTTAAACACTTCATTTTTAAGCACCAACTGCTTGACATCAGCCAAAGTAATGTAGGTGCTGGTTTGCGTGTCGTACAGACGACGGTTAGGGTATTTCTTAATCAGACGTACGGATGCGTCTGTTGCCGCTTCGGTCATGCATGCCTCCAATAACTATGTAATAGCAAACTATGGGCTGTCGACGGAGCCAACAGCCCGTCACTTCAACCCATGTGCAAACCACCATTCAACGAAAAGTCAGCACCTGTTGAAAACCCTGACTCTTCAGAGGCAATCCAAGCAACAATCGAGGCTATTTCTTCAGGACGCCCAAGTCGCTTAACGGGTATGGTCGAAACAATTTTTTCAAGGACGTCAGGGCGAATCGCCCGCACCATATCAGTCCCAATATAGCCAGGCGATACTGTGTTGACTGTCACGCCCTTACTGGCAACTTCTTGGGCCAGCGACATCGAAAATCCATGAATCGCTGCCTTTGCGGTTGCGTAATTCGACTGTCCAAACTGACCTTTCTGACCATTGACCGAGCTGATGTTGATGATGCGCCCAAAACCACGATCGACCATGCCTTCAATGACTTGTTTTGTGACATTGAACAAGCTGTTTAGATTGGTGTCCATCACTGCCCGCCAATCATCAGAAGACATTTTACGAAACACGCCATCGCGAGTAATCCCGGCGTTGTTCACAAGAACGTCGACTGGGCCATGTTCAGCGACAACAGTTTTAAAGGCGGCTTCGCACGAATTCCAGTCTGCCACGTTGCCGACAGAGGCATAAAACTTATAGCCAAGCGCTGCCTGTTCAGCCAGCCATTGACCATAGTCGCGGCTTGGTCCACACCCCGCCACAACCGTCATTCCTTCTTTTGCCAAACGCTGGCAAATAGCAGTCCCGATCCCGCCCATCCCACCGGTTACATACGCTAGCTTTGCACTCATCCTCATCTCCTTTTGCCGTCTTACCACGGCATTGACCAACGCTAGACTGCTCGAACTTTTACATAAGACCCTGGTGCCGCCTCAAGCACGGGATAGGCTGGATTCCCGAGTATTTTTGACGCTTTGACGCGCTTGCCACTTTGCGCAGCCAGCCACTCACCCCAGTCACGCCACCAACTACCTGGATACTCGGTCGCTTGCTCAAACCACTTCTCGGCCGCTTGACCTTTTACAGGTTTGTCACCCACCCAATAGTTGCGCTTGTTTTTTGCAGGAGGGTTGATCACCCCTGCAATATGCCCCGAAGCCCCAAGCACAAAGCGATTAGGGCCAGGAAAAATCGCCGTCGAAGCAAAGGCAGAGTGCCACGGCACGATATGGTCTTCGCGCGAACCATAGAGATAGGTAGGCACTTTGATTTTGCGCAGATCGATGGGCACGCCACAGTTGGTCAGTGCGTTGGGTTGGCTTAATTTATTTTCGAGGTAGGTATTTCGAAAGTACCACGTAAAAAATGGCCCAGGCAGATTGGTGCTGTCGCCGTTCCAGAACAGTAAATCGAAGGCAACTGGCGACTCGCCTTTTAAATAATTTGACACAACGTAGTTCCAGACCAGTTCATTGGGTCGCAGAAATGAAAACGTGGTGCCAAGCTCGCGCGCTGACATCAAACCACCGTGTCCGATTTGTTGCTCACGCAGGCTAGCGTGCTGCTCATCGACAAACACACCGAGCGGGCCCGTGTCTTTAAAGTCGACCATTGAAGTCAGTAAAGTAAGCGAGGCCACTGGACTTTGGCCTTTTGCCGCAGCAACAGCCAAACCTGCCGCAAGCATGGTGCCGCCCACACAAAACCCCAGCGCATTAATCTTGCTTTGCCCAGAAATTTCTTGCGTCACCCTTAACGCTGTAAGGATGCCCTCTTGAAGATAATCATCCCACGTTGCCCGTTCAATGCCATCGGTGTCTTCTGCCAGCGGATTACGCCAAGACATCAGGTACACCGTAAAACCCTGCGCGACGGCATCACGTACAAACGAGTTTTCGGGCTGTAGGTCAAGGATATAAAATTTATTGATACAAGGCGGCACCAATAAGATCGGCCGCTGATAAACCGTCGAGGTAGTCGGCGCGTACTGTAATAATTGAAAAAACTTATTTTGAAAAACAACGGCCCCTGTGGACGTCGCAACGTTTTCACCCACGACAAACTTGCTTTCGTCGCTTTGTGAAATGCGCCCTTTTTGAATATCACCGATCAGGTTCGAGACGCCCGCAACGAGGGTTTCGCCACCAGAATCAATAAGCGCAGCTTGCGCATCAGGATTAGTCGCTAAAAAATTAGCAGGCGACATCGCGTCGACCCACTGCATCACCGAAAAATGTAACCGGTCTTTCAGTTCTGGCGCGGCGTCTGACGCATCAACAAGCTTTTGCATGGCGTTTGCCGACAAAAGATATAAGTGCGCCATAAGCAGATGAGGTGGGCTTGAGGCCCAGGCCGGCGCAGCAAACCGGCGGTCTTTAATCGCAGGCAAATGCCCCTGAGTCGCCTCTTGGGATAAGCGCTGCCATGCTTGCATGAAGTCGTGCTGAACCGACTCGAGCGCCTCTTTTGAAATCCCGGGTGGCGGCGCCATCCCCTCTGGAAACGAAAAATTCACATTCAGACCTATTTATACCCTCGGCGTTGCCATCGTGCGCTGCAAGATGGCGATTGTCAACCCCTAAAGCCACGATTTCACTCGCGAGCGGAAAGGGTCAACGTGCGCCTAGCCACGCCAACGTCGCCATCCGCCCCGTCTCGCGGTCACGGCGATACGAAAAAAACTGCCTCAGGGGGTCGTTTACCGTACACAGCCCACTACTTTCAACCTGAGTCACGCCCATTTGGGTCAGGCGCCAGCACGCAAGGCCCGCTAAATCAGCACGCCATTTGCCTGACTCAAGGGGATCCGGCACAAAATGCCCTGCCTGCTCGGCGCCTTTACCCTCGAACGCTACCCTTACCTCATCACCGACTTGAAAAGCTTGAGCGCCGATTCCAGGGCCAATCCAGGCACGCCAACCTGAAGCCAATGGGCGCTTGGCTTGCATCAACTGCAGCGTGGCCTCTAAGACACCAGCCGCAAGGCCTTTCCAACCGGCATGCGCAACCCCAACCACAGTACCGGCCTGATCAGCAAGCACTACCGACAGGCAATCTGCCGTCAAGACAGCCAAGACACGCCCAGGCGTAACGGTGACCGAGGCATCCGCAGCAGGAGGCTCTAGCGTTGACTTGAATAACTGGGGGTCGTCGGCGTCAACCACACGAGTACCGTGCACTTGCTTGAGCCATGCCGGTTCGTTGGGCAGCACTTGCGCCAGGCGCCTGCGATTTTCATGCACGCTAGTGGGGTTTTCTTGGGTACCAAGACCCAAGTTAAAGGAGTCGTAGGGCGGCTCTCCCACGCCCCCTGCACGGGTCGTACAAAAGAGCTGAACGCCCTGCCAAGTTTGCCTTGGACGGATCACAGGGAGAACGGACTGAGTGATTGACGGCATGATAGGCGCTGAAGAGAGTGGGTTGCGGCAAGGGCTGTACGCTGGGCACTGAAAGTGTGACTTGCTACGCTGGCCGCAGCGCGAACACTAAGACTTCCAGGTGATGTGCTCGATGACCTTTAGCATATCAGTTGCAGGAGCGGCCGTAAATTCGACCATCCCTGCCCCTCCCGGATCCTCAAATCTCAACTGATGCGCGTGCAGCATCTGTCTGGCTGCCCCTTCAATCACCCGCCCACCGTACAAGGTGTCGCCCAAAAGAGGGTGCCCCAAACTCGCCAAATGGGCACGAATCTGGTGGGTTCTTCCGGTTTCTAGCCGACACGTCACTTCAGAAATATTCGAGCCACCATACTCTCCAACCCGGACAAGCTGGTAGTGCGTTACCGCCGCTTTGGGCGCGCTCAGACTTTCTACCGACATTCGTACGGGCACTTTTGGATCTCGGCCGATCGGGCGATCAATCGTACCCTGCTCGAGCATCCGTCCGTGCGCCAGTGCCAAATACTGGCGCCCCATGGTACGGGCTTGCAATTGACGCACTAAATGGGTTTGCGACACCTCGTTACGGGCAATCACCAGCAAACCAGAGGTGTCTTTATCCAGACGGTGCACGATGCCGGCACGCGCAACGTGCGTTAGCTCAGGATAACGGTGCAGCAAGCCATTGAGCAAGGTGCCCGACCAATTGCCTGCCCCGGGGTGCGTCACAAGCCCAACCGGCTTGTTGACCACAATCCAGTCGACCGTCTCACCTAGTACATCAAATGCAACAGGTTGCGGCACAAAAGCGTGATCTTCCGGTGCTGGTTGCTCGTAGACAGTTATCACATCGTCTTCGCGCAAAGTTTGCCTAAGTTTGGCGACTTTGCCGTTTACCAGGACATGCCCCCCTTGAATCCACGTCTGCAATCGGCTTCGCGAGTGCTGCGGGACTAACTGCGCCAAGACTTTGTCGAGCCGCTCAAGTGGCATTTCATCCGTGACGAGAAAAACCTGCGGTTCGTCCTCAGGCGTAATATCTTCAGAAATTGGGGTGTCGGTCATTGGGACTCGTCTTATAATCAGCAGAGAATGCTAACACCAAGGATCATTTCGTGATGGGTCGCAACACTTTTTCTTTGTTTCAGTCGCGCACTGCAACCACCTGGGTCGGCAGACTCTTAGTTTTATTTGTCGCTTTACTGATCGCAGGTTGCGGCACCAAAGGGCCCGAGTACGACCCTACCGCCAGCTGGAACGTCGAACGTCTGTTTGAAGACGGCAAAGCCGAAATGAACTCGGGCAACTGGCGACTCGCCAAAGAGCGTTTCATCGCGGTCGAAACGCGCTTTCCGTATGGCGCCTATGCACAACAGTCTATGTTGAACCTGGCCTATGTTCAATGGAAAGACAAAGAGCCTGAACTGGGTTTGGCCACCCTTGGCCGCTTTCAGCAGCAATACCCTAGCCACCCAGCTGCAGACTATGCGCTATACCTGCGCGGCTTGATCGACTTTACGCCCCCAAGTGCAGTCTTTGCCAGCGTGACGCAGCAAAACCCTGGCGAGCGTGATCCTAAAGCGTTGCGCCAGTCGTACGCGGCCTTCAATGAACTGGTTGAACGCTTTCCTGAAAGCCGCTATGCAACCGACGCGCGTAAGCGGATTGAATGGCTCATCAACACGATGGCCGAAAACGAAATGTTGATTGCACGTTACTACTACGAAAGATTCGCGTATGTGGCTGCGATTAATCGTGCTCAAGTTGTCATCACCGAATTTCAAGGTGTGCCTTCGGCTGAGCAGGCGCTCTACATCATGATGATGTCGTACGACAAACTTAAAATGACCGATTTACGCAACGACGCCGAACGCGTGCTACTGACCAACTTTCCAAACACAACCTTAATCGCTAAGGGCTTTCCAGGTAAATACAGCGCCTGGAATCCGTTGCGGTTGTTTTAAGACTCTTGCTCGGCGTGGCGTGTATAAAACGCCACGGCCTCATCCAGTGAACGGGTGCGTGCAAAGGGTGGCAAACCACGCCAAAGCTGCTTGCCGTAAGGCTTATCAACAAGCCGCGTATCACCCACCATCAACACGCCCCAGTCGGTTTCGCTACGAATCAAGCGACCTGCACCCTGCTTCAGAGCAATTGCCGCTTCTGGTAGTTGATATTCCATAAACGGATTACCACCGCGACTGCGGCAGGCTTTCAAGCGTGCCTCAAGTACGGGATCATCGGGTGGCGCGAAAGGTAATTTATCAATTGCCACCAAGGTCAAGCGGTCACCCTGCACATCAATGCCTTCCCAAAAGCTTGCGCTTCCTACCAACACAGCATGATCCAGCGTGCGAAACCGTTCAAGCAAGTCGCGGCGCGTGCCATTACCCTGACGCATGAGCGGCCACGTGATGCCAAGGCGATCATAAGCATCACCAATCAAACCGGCCACGCGTTCGACTGCACGCAGCGTGGTGCACAGCACCAGCGCCCCACCCTGACTCGCTTGAATTAAGGGCATTAGCGTATCGACAAAGGCTGGCAAAAAATCAGCAGATTGTGGTGACGGCAATTGTTGCGGCACGTAGAGCAACGCTTGTGTTGGATAATCAAACGGAGACTCAAGGCGCAAGGTTTGCGCATCTTCCAATCCCAAGCGGGACGTGAAATGTGAAAAATCACGATGCACGGATAAGGTTGCAGAGGTAAATATCCAAGCTTGCCCACCCTGCCGGTAACGCGAAAACGCTTCTGCAACCGATAACGGTGCCGCATGCAAACGCACATGATGCAAGCCACACTCGACCCATCGCACCACCTGCTGCAGGTCGTCGATCGGAGCACGAGACTCGCGAGCAGGCTGGCCCCACTTTGCTAAACGTTCAGCCAGCTCTTGGCAGGTGCGCGCTGCCGCAGCAAGATCGGGGTGTTTTTCTTCGACGCTTGAAAGCATCTTGCCGATTTCATCAAGCGCGAGCTGTAAGGTTGCCCGCGCAGCGTCAAAGACCTCGGGTTCAGGAAACGCCTCAAAGGTGACCCGCTTAGAGGGCATGTGTTCAAGGCCCGCGCAGGCCAGGCGCAACTCACGCGCGGTGTGCTCAACCCGACGCGCCTGTTCAGACCAGTTGGTCAGCTCGCGGGCGTGCGCCAGACCAGCGAGCTCGATGAGCTTAGCCAAATCTAACAACTGGTGGGTTGAGAGACTACTGCCTAGAAAACGCGTGGCGGTGTCGGGTAATTGATGCGCCTCGTCGAACACGACTGTGTCAGCGGCAGGAAGCAAGTCGGTGATACCCTCATCGCGCAGCATCAAGTCGGCCATAAACAAAGCGTGATTAATCACGACTACGTCGGCCTCTTGAGCTTGTCGGCGCGCCTTCAACACAAAGCAATCGCGCACATTGGGGCAGTCTTGACCCAAACAATTTTCGCGTGTTGAAGTCACACGTTGCCAGATTTCGGCTTCTTCGGGCACTGTGGGCAAATCGGCACGATCACCCGTAGTGGACTGTTGCGCAAAGGTGTGAATATGCCGCAACTGCTGCACCTCGGCCCGCGACTTCAAGCCTCGATCTTCGGTTTGAAGTTTTTCAAGGTGATAGTGGCACACATAGTTGCCACGCCCTTTGAGCAAGGCAATTGACGCGGGCACGCTAAGCGCCTCGCGAACGCGCGGCAAATCGCGTGAAAACAACTGATCCTGCAAGGTACGCGTACCTGTCGACACCAGCACTTTGCCGCCACCCAACAAGGCAGGTACTAAATAGGCCCACGTTTTACCGGTACCCGTGCCGGCCTCTGCCACCAGGGTTGAACGTTCAGCAATCGTACGTTCAACCATCTGGGCCAGCTCGATTTGCGACGATCGCACACGAAAGCCCGGCGCAATGGCGGCAAGCGGCCCTTCGAGCGAAAAAAGCTGAGAAATCGACTGTTCTGACATAAGTAGCACCAAGAATCTAGGCGGATCATACCGCCTCAAATGAACAAGAATCCTGAGTGTGGCAAAATCGTCCGTTTGCCTTAGTTAAAAAGCCACTATTCCAATGACCGAATCGATTTCTGCTAAACCTGCCACCTCTGGTAACGCATCCTCAACTACGCCCACCTCTGCAGCGGCTACCGCGTTCAGCGCCCCTGTATCCTCGCAAGAAGCTGAGGTGCGGATTGTGGCTCAGTTGGCGCAAGAGCTTGGCATCCGTGCCGCGCAGGTGCTTGCCGTGATTGAATTGCTCAATGACGGCTCGACCGTGCCCTTCATCGCCCGCTATCGCAAAGAAGCCACCGGCGGTTTAGATGACACCGTATTGCGCAACTTGGATACGCGTCTTTTGTATTTGCGCGACCTCGAAGAGCGTCGTGCAGCGATCTTGGCCTCGATTACTGAACAAAACAAACTCACGCCTGAACTTGAAAAGGCAATCCAAC
>CAIZGG010000328.1 GCA_903932425.1 uncultured beta proteobacterium
GAGACTGCGCTCTGCTCAAGGGGGTGACTCGCCTTGCATGGTAGGTCATCACGACAAATAGCTGTTCACTAGCTCACGACTGTTCAGCAGTTCTTTTGCCGGCCCTTGCATGGCGCAGGCACCATTGCGCAACACTAAGGCTCGGTCGGCATATTCAAGTGCCAACATCGCTACCTGCTCGACGAGCAAGATCGCTAAGCCTTGATCAGCTAACGACCTTAGCGTGTTCATAATCAACTGAACAATCTGTGGGGCTAAGCCTAGCGATGGCTCATCTAGCATCAGTACTTTGGGTTGCATCATCAGGCCGCGCGCAATGGCTAGCATTTGTTGCTCGCCACCCGAGAGCGAACTGCCTGCAATTTTTTGTCGCTTTTCTAGCACTGGAAACCGTTGCCATTGCTCTTGCATACGCTCGGCAATCACACTTTGACTTAACCCAATGTTGATGGCGCCAATGGTTAGGTTATCGCGTACCGAGAGACCTGGAATAATCTGACGACCTTGAGGGACATGAATGAGGCCATTTCGCGCCAATTGATGCGCAGGAGTTTTTTCAGTACGTTGTCCGTCGAAAGAAATCGTACCGGCTTCGAGCGGTAATAGTCCAGACAGCGCTCGTAATAAGGATGTTTTCCCGGCGCCATTGGCGCCGATCACGGCAAACATTTCGCCTGATGACAAGTCAAGACTGATGTCCCTCAGAACTTGATTCGCACCGATGTTGGCGCAGAGGTGTTGGGCGTGAATCATTTTTTTGTTCCCACACCTAGATAGGCCTCAATCACTTCTGTATTTGTTTGAATTTCTGCTGGGGTGCCGCAAGCAATGAGTTTGCCAAAGTTCAGCACGCTGACTGTGTCGCACACTGACATCACGAATTCCATATTGTGTTCCACCAACAAGATGGTGATGCCATGCGCACGCAACTTACGGATCACCTGCGCGATGGCCTTCGCTTCTTGTGTGTTCATGCCCGCGATGGGCTCATCGAGCAAGAGCATTTTTGGGCGTTGCGCAATCGCGCGTGCCAACTCAATCAGTTTGCGATGGCCGTAGGGTAACTGTGTGGGCAGTCGCTCAGCCAAGTGAGCCAAGCCTAAGAACGCTAAGATCGCTAACGCTTCTGTGTGTGCGTCATGCTCGAGTTCACCACCCGACAACCAGGTCGTAAAGTCTTTGCTGTATGAATTTTTGTGCGCAATGCCTAACAGTACGTTGTCGAGTACCGAGACACCTTCAATTAACTGAAGATTCTGAAAAGTGCGCGCCAGCCCGAGTCTGGCACGCGCGGCGATTTCTAACGACGATAGGTCTTGTTTGCCCAGGTGTATCGAACCTTCGTCCGCAAAATAAATACCCGCGATCATATTGATGATGGTCGATTTGCCTGCGCCGTTCGGGCCAATCAACCCGTGAATGCTGTTGGGCGCGACCTCGATTGAGACTTGATCAACAGCCTTGAGGCCGCTGTAGCTTTTGCTGATACCTTTGATCGTCAGAGAGGTATTGCTCGCTTCACGCCTAGGAAGCGCGGCTTCGTCGGCCCCTTGCACAGCGTCACTGAGTGCGATCCCAACTTGCCCGGCAGTCGAACTGGCGTCGGTGCTGTGGGCACCTTTGAGAC
>CAIZGG010000329.1 GCA_903932425.1 uncultured beta proteobacterium
AGGCAGACATTCTTTGTCTGCAAGAGCTCAAGGCGCACCTCGCTGACATTCAAGAAGATTTTCAACATCCACACGACTACACCGGCCATTTCTATGCCGCTGAAAAAAAGGGCTATAGCGGCGTCGGGCTGTACTTGAAAGATCAACCCCAGCGTGTCATTCAAGGGATGGGCTGTGAAGAGTTCGATCTTGAGGGTCGCGTGATTCGGGCCGACTGGTCGAATCTCTCAGTGATCAGCGCCTACCTGCCCTCTGGCTCAAGTGGGCCAGAGCGGCAAGAAGCCAAGTTTCGCTTTCTTGAGCAGTTTGGCCCTTGGATGCAAGGCCTGATGGACGATCATAAAAAGACCCAACGCGAATATGTGATCTGCGCCGACTGGAATATCGCGCACAAAGAAATTGACCTAAAAAACTGGAAGTCGAACCAGAAAAACTCAGGTTTTACCCCCGAAGAGCGCGCTTGGGTCACACAGGTCATCGACGACATTGGGTTTGTAGACGTTTTCAGGCAACTAGATCAACGCGCTGAGCAATATACCTGGTGGAGTAATCGAGGTCAGGCCTGGGCCAAAAACGTTGGGTGGCGCCTTGACTATCAAATGGTCACGCCCGGGCTTGCGGCGCGGGCAAAAGCCGCCAGCATCTACAAAGACGAACGCTTTTCTGATCATGCACCACTGACGATCGATTATGACTTTGCGTTGAAGTAATCCAGCCGGCAAATCGTTCGCGCGCAAGGCCCACAGCCTCGACCTACAAGGCGTGCCAACATAATTTTGCTTACGCACCACTCGCATCAATGCGATCAATATCTTGCCTGCGCCAGTGCAACAACCACAGGCCAGGCAAAGCGATCAGTACCGTTAGCAAAAAGAAAGTCGGCCAACCAGAAACCTGCACCAGTTGAGGCGTCAGCGGGCCCGCAAGATAAGTACGCCCAACGGCCGACAAGGCCGAAAGCAAGGCAAATTGCGTTGCAGAAAACTGTTGATTACATAGCCCCATCAAGAGTGCAACAAAGGCTGCAGTCCCCATTCCACCACACAAGTTTTCGATGCCAACGCCCGCAGCCATGAGCCACATGCTGTGAGGGCCCACCGAAATCACCCAAAACCCTAAGTTTGAAACCGCCTGCAATACGCCAAACAACATCAGCGAGCGATACAAGCCAAGACGCGCCATCAACGCGCCGCCCGCCAACGCCCCCACAATTGTCGCTGCCAACCCCAACAACTTGTTGACCGTACCAACCTCTGTTGCGGTATAGCCTGCTGCACGAATCAAAAACGTCGTCGATAATGCACCCGCAAAAGCATCCCCTAGCTTGTACAACACAATTAGAACCAATATCGTGATGGCCTCGGGCCTTCTAAAAAATTCATAAAAAGGTTCGAGCACGGCTTGTCGCAACGAGCTTGGCATTTGCGCTGGCACTTCGGGCTCGGGCGCCCAAAAACTAGCCAGCGCGACGACCAACATCAAGCCCCCCATCAACATATAGGTTGTTCCCCAACCTAACCATTGATCAGCCAAGATCAGAGCCAGGCCGCCAGAAACCAACATCGCCAATCGGTAACCTAGCACCGATAACGCGGCCCCTGCACCACGTTCCTCTTTATGCAAAACGTCACTGCGATAGGCATCGAAGGCAATATCTTGCGTCGCCGAACAAAATGCGACCAACACCGCAAGCAAGGCCAGCGGCAACAACGTTTTACCGGGCGAAAGACAACCCATGGCCAACAGCCCTAATGCAAGTAGCACCTGCATTAAAACCATCCAACCCCGCCTGCGCCCTAACCATGGTGGTGCATAACGGTCAACGAGTGGCGCCCACAAAAACTTTAACGTGTAGGCCGTGCCCACTAACGTCAAGAAACCGATCTCTTGAAGCGAGACTTGCTCAATGGTCGCCCAGGCCTGCAAGGTGCCGCCGGTTAAAGCCAACGGCAAGCCGCTGGCAAAACCAAGCGCCAACAAAGGCGCAACGCGTGGACTGGTGTACAGCTTTGATGCCGGAACCTTAACAACGGGTTGCGCACCTAGCTGAGTCATACTCGGGGCCGCAACAACGAAGCGGGGTCGGCGGTGAACCGGTAGGCTGCCAGCGTACTGCGCCAACCCGCCAAAAATTTGACTTCGCGCTGATCATTAAATGTTGCACGCTCAAGGATGCTGAAACCAAGTGTGTGCGACAGGCGTTCAAAGTCTTTCAGCGTACACAAGTGAATATTAGGCGTGTCATGCCAGTCATAAGGCATCTGCCCTGTTACTGGCATCCGTCCTAAAAGAATCGACCAACCATGCGGCCAATAACCAAAGTTTGGAAAAGATACGATTGCCTCGCGGGCGACACGGGTCATCTCTCGCAGGATATGTTCGGTGTTGTGCATCGACTGTAGGGTCTGCGAAAGCACCACGGTGTCGAACTGCTGATCGTCAAACATGGCCAAGCCATCTTCTAGATTTTGCTGAACGACATGCACACCCCGCTGCACACAACTCAGCACACGCTCATCGCTAATTTCAACCCCAACACCCTGCACACCTTTACTGCGCTTAAGGTGCGCAAGCAAGGCGCCATCACCGCAGCCTAGATCAAGCACGCGCGTCTGCGGTTGCACCCATTGTGCGATCCGAGCAAGATCACCACGCAACTCTGCGACTTGCGGCATCGCGTTCGGCTGTGGACTCATGGTTGTGCCCCAAGGGTAATGTTAGCCTCGGTCAATGTCGCAGCAATACGCAAAAAGTATGCGCGCATCAAACTGTGATACCGGGCATCGTCAAGCAAAAACGCATCGTGCCCGTGAGGTGCGTCGATTTCAGCATATGTGGCAGCCTGCTCGTTTTTGAGCAATGCCTGTACGATTTCGCGCGAGCGCGCGGGCGCAAACCGCCAATCTGTTGTAAACGAGATCAACAAAAAATCTGCGGTCGCTGGCGCCAACGCTTTGGCTAAATCGCCGTCGGTTGCGCGCGCGGGATCAAAATAATCAAGCGCGCGAGTAATCAGCAGATAAGTATTGGCATCAAAGTAGCGTGAAAATTTTTCGCCCTGATAACGCAGATAGGACTCAACCTCAAACTCAACGCCATAGCCGTAATGAAACGCACCGCCCGCCGCAGGCTCGCGCTGGGTTCGACCGAACTTTTCAGCCATATCGTCGTCTGACAGATAGGTGATGTGACCCACCATGCGTGCCACCGACAAACCGTGGCGAGGCACGGTATTGTGCGCGTAATAATCACCCCCATGAAACTCTGGGTCAGTAATAATTGCGCGTCGAGCCACTTCGTTGAAAGCAATATTCTGTGCCGACAGCCTGGGAGTCGAAGCGACCACCACGCAGTGCGCAACGCGCTCGGGCAACGTAATGGCCCAGCTGAGAGCTTGCATTCCACCGAGCGACCCACCCATCACTGCAGCAAACCGTTTAATTCCAAGCCTATCGGCCACGCGCGCCTGCGCGCGCACCCAATCCTCTACGGTCAAGACCGGAAACGCAGCCCCCCACGGCTTGCCAGTTTCGGAACGAATGGAGGCCGGGCCTGTCGAGCCAAAGCAAGAGCCGAGATTATTAACGCCAATTACAAAAAATACATTGGTATCCACGGGCTTGCCAGGGCCAACCATGTTGTCCCACCACCCAATATCTTCAGGATTTTCGGCGGCGCGACCTGCCACATGGTGCGAGGCGTTCAAGGCATGACACACCAGCACAGCGTTACTGGCCTGAGCATTGAGCGTACCGTAAGTTTCAATCGCCAACTCGTAAGAATTGATCGTATGCCCACTACTCAAGGGCAGCGGCTCGTGAAATGACAAAAACTGAGTGTGGACAACACCAACCGAGCCTACCTCAGCGTCGGTGGGCGTCTTTGACGCGTGCGCGTCTTGTGAAACGTACTGTGTGGTCATACGGACCTTCTTTAGCGGGATTTATGAGGCGCCCGCAAGCGGATCGAGCAAATCGGCGCCAACTCCGTCAAATTTTAGCATTGCAATACATCTGCCGCGTACAGACGCATACATTGCTAACAATTCGAAGCAATTTCGCCTCAATTTCTTACAAATGGCTACAAATTTTTATCGTTTTACAGGGGTTTTGCGAGTTTTCAGACGCGATGGATCAAGGCACACTGTGCATTTGAATTTAGCCGCTGCAGGAGCTTGACACCACATGACCCGACCTAAGCTCTCTGAAAGAGAACTCGAATGCCTCGAATGGGTGTCGTTTGGTAAAACTAGCTGGGAGACCGCCATTATTTTGGGGGTCAGCGAACGCACGATCAATTTTCATCTGCTAAACGCTTGCCGAAAGTTAAACGTTTATGGTCGTCAAGCTGCGGTGGCACTGGCGCTGCGGCAAAACCTTTTACATAGCTCGCCCGGCCAAACTGTGTCTACGGTCATCGAGCACTCACGGGGCCTAGACTCTATCGCAGAACCAACGAGCGCATAAATTCAACCGCGTTTTCTTTCGATAATGATTTTTTAGGACCCGACACAACCACTTGAATCAGCATGCCTCGGTGCGTTAAGACGCGCCCCATTAGCCGCGAGGCTTGACCCGCGACGACCGACTCAAGTTCGAACACCTCGCCATTGACGGCTTGGGGGGCAAGAGGCTGACCGACACGGGCAGCAAGCGCCACCGCAAACGCACGCACTAGTCTTTCAGTTTGGGCAGAATCAAGTTCGGGGCTTAAGGGGGCGTAGCCCACAGAAAACACAGACTGATCAACCGCGGCTGAGGTCAGAGAAAAAACCAATTCAACACCCTCAACCCGAATTGTGCGCTGCTCGGTTTGTACCCGTGATGGAAACAACACCACCGCACGATCGTCAGCAACAGACAATTCGCGCCAGTTATATTCAGGTGTACAGCCCAGCAACCCCAAGAGGCTCAATAGCACTAATAAAAATTTAACTTTAGTCATTCTTTAGCATTCAACGGTTATTCTCAAGCCCTTAGACTCTTGGATTTTTGTCCTCCGCGATGGCCCGTTTGATGCGGGCTGTGTGCGTGACCTTTCACATTGTCGTTGATTCTGCCGCCAAACAGGTTGGCTCGCAATTCCCTTAAAATCAGTTTTTGCTTGACCTTAGGATTGTCTGTGACCTCAACGCTGTCCAAACATTTGGCCCAACTGCAAGCCGACCCACAAATTTTGGGGCGTTCGCTGCGTGGCATCGAGAAAGAAGGTTTACGGGTTGACCAGCAAGGCCGTCTATCGACCACGCCGCACCCAACCGTGCTCGGCTCGGCGTTGACACACCCCAGCATCACGACCGACTATTCAGAGGCCTTGCTTGAGCTGATTACGGGCACACACAATAATGTTGACGCCCTGATCAATGAACTTGATCAGGTCCACCGTGTGGTAGCAACCAACCTAGACGGCGAACTGCTCTGGAATCATTCGATGCCCGCGCAACTGCCAGCTGAGGCCGACATCCCGATTGCGTGGTACGGCACCTCGAACACCGGAATGATCAAGCACGTCTATCGCCGAGGTCTGGCCCAGCGTTATGGCAAGACAATGCAATGTATTGCCGGGGTGCACTACAACTTTTCTTTTGACGAATCATTCTGGAGCGCACTCGACCTGCCTCACGCCGATGCCAAAGACCGGCGCTCGGCAGGATATATCTCGCTCATCCGCAACTTCACGCGCTATAACTGGTTGCTGATGTACTTATTTGGCTCGTCGCCCGCCGTGTCGCGCGACTTTTTGCGAGGTAACACCTCGGGCTTAGAGTCGCTCGGCGATCACACCCTTTATCTGCCCTACGCAACCAGTTTGCGCATGAGCGATCTGGGTTATCAAAATAAAGCCCAGGCCAGTCTGAAGCTTTGTTACAACGACCTCACGATGTTCTTAGAACGGCTCTACGAAGCTGTCACAACCCCCTGGCCTGATTATCAAAAAATTGGTACCCACCGCGATGGTGAATGGATTCAACTCAATAGCAACATTTTGCAGATCGAGAATGAGTTTTACTCAAGCATTCGGCCCAAGCGTACAACGGGTCCATGCGAGCGCCCCATCACGGCGCTCGCCGAACGCGGCATCCAATACGTCGAAGTGCGCTGCTTGGATATTGACCCGACAGAGCCCCTAGGGATCGCAGGGCAAACAGCCAGGTTTGTTGATGCTTTTTTACTGTTTTGCGCTCTCCAAGAGAGCCCGCCCTTCGCCGACAGTGGCTGGTGCCCCGAAAGCGCAGGCAACTTTGCCAGCGTGGTCAAGCAAGGTCGTGCGCCGGGCCTGCAACTCAAATCCCAAGGCAAAGAGCTATCACTAGCCGACTGGGCTCAAGATTTACTGGACCAAATTGGTCTGTGTGCCCAGACCCTAGATAGCGCCCTCGGTGATAGTCGTTACTCACAGTCGGTTGCTGCGCAACGCGAAAAAATTCTTCATGCCGAAGCCACACCTTCCGCTCGCATTCTGGCGCATTTGAAGTCGTCAGGAATGTCTTACCAAGACTATGCGCTCGAGCAAAGCGCTGCACATGCTCAACGTTTACGAAAAACGGGCCTAAGCCCCGCAGAGTGTGCCTTGGCAGTCAAACAGGCCGAGCAATCATTGATCGATCAGGCCGGCCTAGAGGCAGGCGACACCGAAGACTTTGATGAATATGTTGCGAGGTTTCACAGGGCACTGAAGCACCCGAGCCAGGCGTAAGTGAGGTAGGGCCTGAAATACTAAGGGCATCGTGCCGAAAGTTAAGGGCATCGTGCCGAAATTTGGTGCGCCCGACAGGAATCGAACCTGTATCGAGAGTTTCGGAAACTCTTATTCTATCCATTGAACTACGGGCGCCAGAGGCGAGATTATAGCGGTAGCAAAGAACCCTGACGTTGGCCGCCCTGACAGTGGCCGATCCCGCTATAATTCGGGGGTTTGTAAGAAAGCTATTTCACAACTTTAATCCAGCCGCCCTCATAGGCTGCCGCTCAAGCAACAGCTTGGGCACGCAGTATAGGTCGGCGAAGACACGCAGGACTCGGTCATGAGCAACACGCAACAACACGAAGAGCACAGTTCACCCATCAAGACACCCAAGCAGCTGA
>CAIZGG010000330.1 GCA_903932425.1 uncultured beta proteobacterium
CGCTATTTCGATACAACGGCACAGTTTTGGATAAATCTACAAAACTCATTTGCTGTGAAGCAAGCTGAACGCCATATGGGTCTACTTGTTAAGTAAGAAATTAGATCTCCTGCGCAGCGAGTCGCTTGACAGTTAACCGCTAGGCGAGCAGTTTAGGCTTGAAGCGCAGACGGGCGTGTCGCTAGTAAGCGGAGATACGGAGCCTGAAGATGCGCACACTAAATTGACGTTGAATTACAAAATAAATTGATTTTTTGAATAAAAAGTTCATAATATAACTTTATTTGTTAATTTAAATTAACTATATGTTAATAGAATTCAAAGTCAAAAACTTTCGTTCTTTGCGAAACGAGCAAACTCTAAGCCTCGTGGCCACCAAAGATAAGTCTTTGCAAGGGCTCAACACCCTACCCTCCGGTATCAAGGCGGCACCGCTGTTGCTGCGCAGTGCGGCCATCTACGGGCCCAACGCGGGCGGAAAATCTAACCTACTTAAGGCCCTGCAATACATGCGCGCGGTTGTGCTCGAGTCTGCCTCGGTCATGCAGCCAGGTCAGGTCTTTAACCTGCAACCTTTTCGCTTTGGCGCTACTGCGATTGCTCAGCCCACAGAGTTTGAAGTGACGTTTGTCCTAGACGGGGTTCGCCACCAATACGGGTTTGAACTCACTGCCCAGCGAATCACCAAAGAGTATCTACTGGTCTATAAGGCGTTTAAGCCGCAGCAATGGTTCGAACGCCACTACGATCAGGCAAGCGGCAAAGATGTCTACGGCTTTGGCACCGGCTTAAAGGGCCCCAAAACCGTTTGGGAAGGCGCAACACGCCCAAACGCATTGTTCTTATCGATGGCGGTACAACTGAATAGCGAGCAATTAAGCCCTGTGTTTGCGTGGTTCGTGAATCAGCTGACCGTCTTTAACGAGATCACGCCGCTAGGCCAACACGTGGCGGTTGAGGTGCTTCGCAATCCCGCAGGCAAGCGGGCGATTTGCGATTTCTTAACTTCGGCCGACATCAGCATTTCTGACATCGAAGTGGTCACGCGCAAGGTGTCTGCCAAAGCGGTTCACTTTGATGTGGCAGCTGGCAAAACTGAGGTTCACAACGAAGAACAAGAAATCAGCGAATTGCTATTTCATCACGCCACCGATCAAGGCAAGGCAGTATTTAGCCTGGGCGATGAATCAATGGGCACTCGCAATCTGCTTTTTCTAAGTGGGCCAGTGCTAGACATTCTCGCAAAAGGTACAACGCTAGTCGTCGACGAACTCGACAGCAGCCTACACCCGCTCTTAGTACGCCGGCTGGTAGAGCTTTTTCACAGCCCTAGTGACAACACAAACGGGGCTCAATTGATTTTTACAACTCACGACACGTCGTTGCTTGATCCAGAATTATTTCGTCGCGATCAAATATGGTTTATTGAAAAAGATCGCGATCAAGCCTCAAAACTTTATCCACTTTCAAATTTCAGCCCACGCAAAAATGAAGCGCTTGAGCGTGGTTATCTGATGGGACGTTACGGCGCGCTGCCGTTTTTTAGCGAGATCGAGAAATAACGTAGACGGCACGTGATAACTCACCCAAAATCCGACAACGCGCACACCTAGCGCGAAAGCATAATCAACGAGCTAGCTATGATCGAGTATTGATTGTGTCTGAAGGCAGTAAGACCGAACCGCTTCAAGGTGCGTATGTCTGCCCATCCTTTTGCCTAGCAGCCCTCCCCCAGGTCAGCAGAAAAGTTGCCCCTGAAGTTGCCCCTGAAGTTACCCTTGAAGTTGTGTATTTACCTAGCTTTGGGCACTTGCGCTTGCCGCAGCATCTTTACACGGCCTTGCAACGTTTTGACGCGTGGATCGAACCAGCCTTGCTGGCTGAGTGGGCGCGGCTGATCAAAGGCTATGCTCAGCGCCAACACCGCACGGTCGACGAGAATACGTTAGCGGCTGCGTTGGCCTGGTCAGACCCCGCCCGAGACGTCACCCTTGCCCGCGGGCAGGCGCTGCAACTGCTGCAAGGTGGTGGCTTGCTGTGTGTGTAGCGACCGCGTACCAAGCGAGGTCATCCTGCGCGGCGCACAAACCCGCATCCAAGACTGGTGGGCGCAGGCGTATGACGGGGTGCTGGCTGAAAGGTCTAGGCTAGAAGCGCGGGCAAGCTTGCCGCTGGTGGGTGATGGTGCGGGGGTTGAACAGGTGTATGCGGGGGTACGGGTGCAGCGAC
>CAIZGG010000331.1 GCA_903932425.1 uncultured beta proteobacterium
CCTCTGGTCGATCGATCGTGACGCGCAATAAACCAAGCGCTGCCCGTTAGACATCGACAAGTTCGATATCCATTGAGGCCAGAGACTGCTGCGTAAGAGTAAAGAGATCAGCCATACATTCAAAAAAAATGGGCTGCAAAACAGCCCATTAACAACATTTGCCTTGCACGTTGCGATCAACCACTTAGTTGCCAGCTAATTTGCCGGCTTGGCTACTCACTGTGCGCAAAACCACTTATATTAGCCCTGCATTCTAGCATGAATTTAGCAAAAATATCTTGCTATACCAACGATTTACGCAAGAATGCAGAGACAGGAGCAGCCCGCGCGGAACCTAGCGGTCACCTCGCGAAGACTTTGTAAAACCTAAACGCGACTCGTGCGCTGCTGCACCCTTAGGCTGCCAGTCATCACCCCGTGGGGCAGACCGGGGCTTACCCGAGCTGTTCGAATTGCCCTGGGGACGCCCACCGCCTGGCTTACCTGGCCCGCGACCGCGTGCCGGCCCACCCGGACGACCAGAGGGAGCCCCCTGACCGGCACCGGAACCACCGGGATTTCGAGCCCGGCGCGGAGCACCTTCCGGCCTCGTGCCAGCTTGACCATTGGGCTCGAACGGCTGACCGGTAGCACCACCCCTGGGCGGCCTGGAATCCGGACGTCCCTCTTGACGCGGTGCACCTGCCCCGTCTGCGCCCCCATCAGGACGGGCAGGACGCGGACCACGTGCCGGCCCTTTGCCAAAACCGCCCTTCGGTCCACCATTTCGAGCGGCACCGTTCGGGCCGCGCCCACCGGCACCGGGCTTACCCCGCGCACCGCGGGCCGCACCCTGACCGCCAGGATGCCCATTCGCAAAGCCTCCTCCTACGGTTAACACCGTTGGTGCGGAATCAGAGGGATGAGAAAAAGCCGCGGGCTTGCCTGAACGCCCACCCTGTATGTTGCCCCGCCGCCCAACACGGGCGCCATGCGTGCCGTTCTGATCGAGCGTACCGAATCCCGGAGGCAAAGCGCTGTCATGCGAAACAGGCTGGCGAGGCGCACGCGAGCGCCCATCACCTGACTCGTCATCGTCGCGCAACAAGCCCACCTGTATCATCAAAGCCGACACAATCTTAGGGTCGAGCTCTTCCCAACGTCCACGCCGCAACGTGGTGGGCAAAACAATGTCACCGAAGCGCGTGCGAATCAGTCGACTCACGGTCAAACCGATCGACTCAAACATGCGGCGAACCTCGCGATTGCGGCCTTCGTTCAGCGTGACGCGGTACCAACGATTACTGCCCTCACCACCGATAAACTCAACCATGCCAAAGCTTGCTGGGCCATCCTCAAGCGTCACGCCATCAAGCAGCGTTTGGCGCTGTTCTGGACCGAGCTCGCCCAACACACGAACCGCGTACTCACGCTCGTTACCGTAGCGCGGATGCAAAAGACGGTTACTTAAATCGCCCGAAGTGGTCAAAATCAACAAGCCCTCGGTATTGAGATCAAGGCGTCCAATCGACAACCACTTGCCAACTTTCATTTTGGGCAGACGTGAAAAAACGTTCGCACGTCCACCTGGGTCATCGTGACTAACAATTTCACCAGCAGGCTTGTGATACAAAATGACACGGGGTGGTTTGCGTGTATTACTGCGCGTCACAGGCTTGCCGTTTACACGCACTAAATCGTTCGCGCCAACACGTTGACCAATATGCGCGGGCTCACCATTCACGGAAACGCGACCGGCAATAATGAGCTCTTCCATTTCACGGCGCGAGCCGACCCCCGCATCAGCGAGCACCTTGTGCAATTTGGGCATCAAGAGGTCGCTGTTCAGGTATTTATTCAAACGCTGTTCGATACGCTCGGTACCAGTCAAATACGAAAGTGCTTGATCAGCTTCTTTTTCGAACTCGACGGGGTCACCGATTTCAATGACATCGCGCGGGTCAATCGGGTCTTCGACAACAGCGTTCGGCTCGAAAGCTTTGCTGCGTGGTTTACGCTCGGGTGCACCTGTTTCGGTGTCGCCTTCGCCGGCAGCGCCTTCACTGCGTCGACGGCGAAACGGCGTGCGCAACTTACGGCCGCGAGGCTTACCGCTCGCGTCTCCCTGCCCAGCTTGCGCGGCTGCGTCAGGCTGCGTGGACTGCTCCGCCGCGGCGTTGGCAGTAGCCTCTATAGGCGCGTGCACGGGTTGTTCAGGATTGGTGTTCGTCACTTGGACTCCGAGGGTAAAGTAGAGGTGTGTGCGGGCTCATCGCCCGACGTGTTCAATTCAGGATTCGATATCGGCACGGGCTCGGACTGAGCTTCTAAGTCGGCCACATCGTGGCCGTCATGTGACGATGTTTCATCTTTAATTTCTGGCGCTTCGCTGCTTAGAGCCGCATCGCTCACAGACTGCACTTCAGCTGTGGCAGACTCTTCGCTTGCAGCAGATTCTTCGCTTGCAACAGTTTGTTCGTTCGCAGCGGATTCTTCTATTGCAGCAGGTTCTTCACCGATCACTTGTTCTTGATTTGCGTGATCAAGCAAGTCACCTGACTTGGCCTCCGCACCTAAGCTCTGCCCTTCGAGTACAAGGGACTGCAGTGCTTCGGTGATCTCGGTCGCACCCAGGGCAGGCAACTCATCGAGCGCTCGCAAACCTAGATCATCCAAAAACTGTTTGGTCGTACCCAACAAGCCTGGCCGGCCGGGCCCATCGCGATGACCAATGACTTCAACCCAACCTCGGTCTTCAAGCGTCTTGATAATTTGCGAGGACACGGTCACGCCGCGAATATCTTCAATGTCGCCTCGTGTCACCGGTTGACGCCACGAGATGATGGCAAGCGTCTCCATGACAGCGCGCGAATACTTCGGCGCGCGCTCTGGACTCAGACGCTCAAGATAGCGCTGCATCGAGGCACGACTCTGAAAGCGCCAACCGCTCGCGAGCTCGGCGAGTTCCATACCGCGGTCAAGCCATGCCTGCTGCAACTGTTCAAGTGCAACCAAGATTTGCTCGTTAGTGATCTCGTTGCCATCGACTTCAAACAACTTGCGCAATTCATATAAAGGCATCGGGGCCGAGGCGCAGAGCAACGCTGCCTCAAGCACAACACCCGCCTGCATCAATTTCTTTTCTTGCTGCTGAGCCTCTTGCCCAGACGACTCATCTTGCTCGGGTTGTACAACCGCTTGTGAGACAGCAAGGGATGCTTCTGTTTGCGACACGTCCTCTAGTGCCTGAGTCGCGACGGCACCTAACGAGGACTCCTGCGTCAGAGCGCTTTGGTCTGTGTCATGCACGATAGCGCCTTGGACTTCGTTCGCCATTGCGTCTACTTCAACATGCTTTTCGTGCGGTTCATTCATAATGATTCTTTGTCCTTATCGCGCATTCTTACGCTGACTTGTCCTAAAGCGTGATCTACGCTATACTTCTTTTCTTCAGACGCGGGGTGGAGCAGTCTGGCAGCTCGTCGGGCTCATAACCCGAAGGTCGTAGGTTCAAATCCTGCCCCCGCAACCAAATACAACTGGTCGATCGCTTCTTGCGCTCGACCAGTTTTATTTTGTACCTTGCGTATTAAATTCATTTCTTTCCTGTATTGCTAGATTGAGTAATTCAAAGACTCATCAGTGATGGTCAAGGGCCTGACTCGGTAGCCAAAACACTTGCGCCCCTATGACTAACGTTTTTAAATCTTTAGTATGGGCGCCCATGTGTCAATCAAGACCATGAGGATCATCTAATACGACACACGCAACAACGCGCAAGGCGACAAATAGACAAATCTTTGAAAATGAAACGGTGTGATCGAAACCACTGCCACACGCCGAGCGTGTTTGGCTGCATACCCTGAATCGCGCTCATTAAGGTCTATGATCTTGGCGATTCGAGCTAAGCTGAAAACTGTCACCTAGAGACTAAGCACACTTAGGCTGACAAGTCGAGTGTACCGTAACTTAGGCGAGCGCTTCAAGTCTTTACCCCAAATTACCTACAACTGAGCAACACAAAACCACTAAACCAGCTTCAAAATGCTCGTTTCATCGAAATCCACGTGCTGATCGGGTTTAGCACTCGCCGGATGGTTTAACACCGCGCGCTCCCCCTCTACTGTCAAAGCCAGCTGGTAAAGATAGCGCTGCCCTAAAAAAGGCGCATGCTTTAAGGTAAAGGCAATTTGCTCAAGATCCAAGCCGAGGGCATCGATCACGACACGGTCGACCGGCGCAGCGCGCTTGCTGAGCACGCGCAAAAAAAGCGAGCGCAACGCATCACCCAGCCCACTATTCAAGCCACAACACAGGCAACCTTCTTCGCTTGTCGGGCGAGCCAACACAAAGGGCTCGACTCTGCTGTACCCGAGCTCGCTGTCGCGTTGAACCGTTGGGCTCAACACCACTGAGCCTCGCATGAGGGGATGCCCCAACA
This sequence comes from uncultured beta proteobacterium, assembly GCA_903932425.1. GTDB lineage: Bacteria > Pseudomonadota > Gammaproteobacteria > Burkholderiales > Burkholderiaceae_B > Zwartia. Next base: position 4,421 of record CAIZGG010000331.1, read on the forward strand.
GCCTCTTGAGCCAAGCAGTCTGTTCAACAACGCTTTCACCACGCACCGCGACAACCGGGATCCGACCAAGTTGTCGCGACGTCTCGAACACGTTTAATCCAACGCCTTAGGCCATTGAAAGGCAGCAGGCTGTTTGGTTAAAAATCGCTGTACGGCATCGGTATGCCACTGTGTCGTACGTGCGACAGCTTGAGACGACGACTCAATATCCATCATCGCATCTAGACTGCTATTTAACGAGACGTTAAACGCACGCTTTGTCATGGCAAGCGCTGCAGGAGCCGCTTGGGCCAGACAAGTTGCCATTTGATGCGCACGCTCTAGCGTGCGCCCTTGGGGGGTTACCTCGAGCACGATACCAAGATCGTGCGCTTGTTGCGCGTTCAGTTCACGCGCAGAAAACGCGAGCTCTTTAGCGCGCTGTACACCAACAATGCGCGGCAAGGTATATAAAACAGCGCAGTCTGGCACTAAGCCCAAACGCATAAACGACAAACAAAAACGACTATCAGGTGCTGCCAGGACAATGTCAGCAGTTAAAGCCAAGCTGAAACCAGCGCCATACGCGGCGCCCTCAACCGCCGCAATGACGGGCACCTCAAGCCTCAACAAGGTTTCAATCCACGAGAGGTAATCAAACCGCATCCGCTCGCGACCGTCTTGCGCGCTCAAGGTTGCCTCACCCATCGCGCTGATGTCGCCCCCCGCGCAGAAAGTCGCCCCTGCCCCCGTAATCACCAAGGCTCGCAAGTCGCGCTGCTGCGGCATGGTTGCGATTAAATCCCCAAGCTCTTTGCGCATGACGGCATCAATCGCGTTTTTACGCTTCGGGCGATTCAAGGTCAGGGTGCCGACACCCTGGTTGACTACATATTCAATGGTTTCCAACTCTCACACCTTTACAAGTAAATTCTACAAACATCGGGCCCTGAAACTATCGCCAGGTTAGTCGGGTAACTTGAGCACATGCTTGGCAATGATTTCTTTTTGAATTTCAGTGCTTCCACCGTAAATGGTTGAAGGAATCGAATGAAACAGGATTGCGGGAGCATCAAGCCCTTCAGCGCCAAAATCTGTGGTCTCGCCGGTGGCACCGTGCTCTTGAGCCGATTCGACTAGCAGCGTACAAATTCGTTGATAGGTGTCTGTTCCCCAGATTTTCAACAACGACACGCTAGGTGGCAGGGTTTCGCCGCGCTTGACCATTTCAGCGTAATGCGTATAGGCCGCTACTTGATCAGCCACATCGAGCATCAACTCGCTGTAACGTGCTGCAAAAACGGGGTTGGCAAATAAATCCAAGCTCTCGGCCAGGCTCGTCAGTTGGCTTAAGGCGTAACGCGACTGCTTGGGGCTGCCCAAAAAGATTCGTTCAAAACCTAAAAGCGCCTTGGCAATTGTCCAGCCTTCATTCATTTGCCCAACCAGGTTTTCGGCGGGCACGCGTACGTTGTCAAAAAAGACTTCGCAAAACTCTTTTTGCCCACTGATGTTTTGAATTGGACGAATCGTGATGCCAGGGATGCTTAAATCGATCAATAAGAAACTGATCCCAGACTGCTTTTTGGCGTCTTTGTCGGTGCGAACCAAAGCGAACATGTGCGTTGCGTCTTGAGCAAGGGTGGTCCAAATTTTTTGACCATTCACCACAAATACATCACCATCCAAAACGGCTTCTGTACGCAAGGCCGCTAAGTCTGACCCCGCGCCCGGCTCAGAGTAGCCTTGGCACCAGATGTGTTCGTTGGCGATGATTTTAGGTAAAAACTTTTGCTGCTGTTCTGGGCTGCCACGTTGAATCAACAGTGGCCCAATCATCACCACGCCCATGTCGGGCGCGCGCGCCACGCCATACTGCTCTTGCTCTTCAACGTAGGCGATCATTTTGCCCGGTGGAAGACCCATACCGCCAAACTTCTTCGGCCATGACGGCGCGATCCAACCTTGCGCCGAGAGGGTTTTTGTCCAATCTTTGATTTCGTTTAAACGCAAGCGGTGCGGCACATGACGAAGATGTTCAGGATAGTGTTTTGCGTAAAAACTCTGAAGCATTTGCCTAAACTCTGGCTCGGGCATGTTTTCCCAATCGGCGTCTTTTACAAACTCACTGATTGTTAGCGTTGGTGCAGCAGTCGCCTCAACAGATGTCACAGAGCGCTGTGCAAAATACCGCTGCCGATGGGCATCGACATTACCTAGCCAAGCCGTCAGGGCTAACGCTCGCTTAAAGTACAAACCGACATCACATTCGTCGGTGTAGCCCATCGCGCCGTGCATTTGTATCGCCATACGTGTCATCAGCAAGGATGCGTAAGAACAACGCGCTTTCGCTCGGCTAGCCAAGGCACTCACTGAGCCGCCCTCTTCGAGTTGTTTGAGCACATCGGCCAAACAAGCCGACGACAACTCAACCTGGATATAGCCGTCAACGATGCGGTGTTTCAGTGCCTGAAAGCTTCCGATGAGTTTGCCGAATTGTTTGCGTGTACCCAAGTATTCGAGGGTAACAGCCAGAGAACGGCGCATCACACCCAGCATTTCTGCAGCTTGTATGACACGCGCAGCGTCATTGGCGTGATCGACTAGTTTGAAGACCTCTGTTCCAGCCATTAGCAAGTGTGCCTGAGGCACTTCAACGTTGTGTAACGACAAGGTGCAAAGCATCGAGCCATCTACGGCACGCTGATCGGCGTGCGTGACTCCGGCCGCGCCAGAAGGCACCCAGACCAGCACTGGCTGATCCGCGAGCCTTGCCAACACCACCCAGCCATCAGCACCCGTTGCCGGCGTGACAAATTTTTTGACCCCGTTTAAGCGCAAGGTATCGCCTTGAGCCAACGCGGTCGTCGTTACTGCCTGCCCTGCCTGCATTTGCCCAAGGGTCTCTTGCCAGGCCACACCCGCCACCAACGCACCGCCCACCAATTGCTCAAGAAGCACCGAGCGCAACGCGCTTTGGGGCGTGCCCGAGACTAATGCTGCAAACTGGACCCCAGACGCAATTAAGGGTTCAGGCAAGAGTCGTTGACCAATCTCTTCGGCGATCGCTGCCATCTCGCGCAGGCCCAAGCCTAAACCGCCGTCTTGTTCAGAGACAAGTACGCCAAGCCAACCCGCATTCGCGATCTCTTGCCAGGCAGCGCGATCGAACCCCGTATCTGAGTCTCGAAGTTTGCGCAGGCGACCAATGGTGTTGCCGCGCGACAGTAAATCGCGCGCGCTGTCGCGAAAGGCCTCAATTGCGGGTTCGTTGAGTGTGACGTCGTTCATAGTGATTGCCTCTAAAAACTTTTATCGTAATTGTGACTACGTTACCATTTTGCGTGCCTAAACCGACTTCCCGGCACTGCGAATACAGCTTCCTGGGTGATCCTACCGTCGATAAATGCGTCGGTGCTGACTGTCAAACCACCCAAGCGCTTTTGCTGTTCGACTAGCGTCGCTGCAGCGCCGCGATCTCAGAAGCACTGTAACCAAGCCGCTGCAAGATGTCGACCGTGTGGGCACCGGTCGCAGCGGGTGCCCGAATGGGCGCCGTCGGCGTTTGGCTAAACCTTGGTGCCACCGAGGGCTGCAACACACCCTGAACCTCGCAAAAGGTCTTGCGGGCAACATTATGCGGATGCCGGGGCGCTTCGGTCATGCTAAGCACAGGGGCGAAGCACACATCAGTCCCTTCCATTAGGTCGCACCATTCTTGACGAGTGCGGGTCGCAAAAATCTGTTCAAACTGTTGACGCATCGCGGGCCAACTCGTTGGATCACGTTGCTGGGATTGGTCAATGTCCGTCAGACCTGACTTTTCAATCAACAATGCGTAAAACTGGGGTTCGATTGAGCCGAGCGCAATCCACTTTCCATCGGCGCAGCGATACGTACCATAAAAGTGTGCGCCACCGTCCAGCATATTTTGACCACGCTCGTCGCGCCACTGCCCTTCTGCCATCCGCGCATACATGAGCCCCATTAACAGGGCCGAGCCGTCGGTCATGGCGGCGTCAACCACTTGCCCTTTACCGGTTGCCCGAGCATGCATCGCTGCAGCCAGTACCCCTGCCACAAGCAACATACCTCCACCGCCAAAATCCCCAACCAGGTTTAGAGGCGGTAAGGGTTGTTCAGGGGTACCCATCGCATGCAGGGCGCTCGATAGGGCGATGTAATTGATATCGTGGCCAGCCGCCTGCGCTAAAGGGCCCGTCTGCCCCCAGCCCGTCATTCGGCCAAACACTAGCCTTGGATTACGCGCGAGGCAGACAGCGGGGCTCAAACCGAGTTTTTCCATGACGCCCGGACGAAAACCTTCAATCAACACGTCAGCAGACTCAACTAAGCGCAAGACAGCGTCAATCGCTGCCGGTTGCTTTAAATCCAAAGAGATCGATTGCTTGTTGCGCCGCAGCACTTTGCTATGTATTGAGTGCAAGTCGGTCTCGGCAGGCACAATACGATCCACACAGATCACCTCGGCGCCCAAATCAGCCAGCAACATCCCTGCGAAAGGCCCAGGACCTAGTCCAGCAAGCTCGATCACTTTAAAGCCCTGCAACGGTCCGGCCATGCCTCGTCCTTTTCTCTTTTGTCTGATTGGTCTAACTAGTCTGGTCGATATGCTCGACTGATGGCCTCAGCCCTATGATATTCGATCACATTGAAACTCGCGCTTGAGCAAGGTTACTATCACTGACTAAATACTTTGCCATTTTCGTGAGAGTTCTGCCGTGATTCAAACCAATCAACAAAAAATAGTCGATGAGGCAATTACCTCGCGTCATTCCATGCGTGCCTATTTGCCTACCCCTGTATCGCGCGAAGATATCACCCGCATGCTTGAAGTGGCAGCGCGTGCCCCGTCAGGTTCAAATACCCAGCCTTGGAAAGCCTACGTGCTAATGGGCGAAATGAAAGAGCGCCTCACCGCCGAAATTTTGTCTGTCTATCACGACAAGGCTAAATTCGAGGCGCTCACTGAAGACTACCGCTATTACCCAAGCGACTGGAGTTCGCCTTATTTAGAGCGTCGTCGCAAAGTTGGTCTTGATCTTTACAAACTATTAGGCTTAGGGCGCGACGACAAAGCCGGCATGCATGCCCAGCATGGCAAAAACTACACTTTTTTTGGTGCACCCGTGGGTATGATTTTTACCGTCGAGCGCAAAATGAATACCGGTTCCTGGCTTGACTTTGGCTGTTTTCTACAGAGCCTGATGATTGCCGCACGCGGCCGTGGTTTGGACACCTGCGCCCAAGCTGCCTTTAATCGGTTTCATCCCGTGATCAGGCGGGTTACAGGGATCCCTGAAGAAGAGATCATTATGTGTGGGCTCGCCCTGGGGGTCGCCGACATGAGTCAGATTGAAAACACCTTGATCAGCGAACGCGAACCAGTCGATCGTTTCGCTAAGTTTTTGGACTAAGCTTTTAGACTAACTCAGGGTTATTACCAACCCCAACGTACCTAAACTGGTTAATCAATCAAAGCAGCGAAGCTCTCACCCAACGAATGACGACGATCCGCTAAAAAAGTCGTTACAAATGTTGACTGCGGTGTAAACTTCGCTGCACTGAATTGGCCAGTATTTAATTGACTACTACGATTTTTTTCAACCTTATCCACATCATAAAAAAACTATGGACTTCTCGCTCTCGTTACACGAATTCTGGATCCCTCTGGGTCAGATTCTTTTAGTCAACATCGTGCTGTCAGGCGATAACGCTGTGGTCATTGCCTTGGCGGCAAGATCATTACCCGCGAAGCAACAAAAGCTTGCAATTTTTTGGGGCTCAGGCGCGGCGATTGTGATGCGAATTTTGTTGACTATTTTTGCTGTCAAATTATTAACCTTGCCTTACTTGAAGCTGATTGGCGCAGTGCTGTTGGTTTGGATCGGTATCCAGCTACTTAGCGCTGATGACGGTGAAGAGAACGTATCGTCAAGCGACAACTTAATGACCGCGATCAAGACGATTCTGCTGGCAGATTTGGTCATGAGCTTGGATAACGTGCTGGGTGTCGCAGCGGCAGCCAAAGGCAGCATGCCCCTACTGATCATCGGTCTGGCAGTCAGCATCCCCTTGGTGATCTTTGGCGCCTCGATGCTCTTGAAAGTCATGGAGCGTTTTCCAATCATCATCACGATTGGTGGCGGCCTGTTAGGCTGGGTGGCTGGCGAAATGGCAGTGACTGATCCAGCGATCAGCGGCTGGCTCGAAGCCAATGCACCTTATATGCATCATATGTATGTTGGCCCAATTATCTGCGCCGCAATCGTGCTGATCACAGGCAAAATGCTGTCAGGCAAGCACCACGAAAAATCTGCTTAGCGTCGTCTTAGGGCGGTTGGACTAAAAGCTATAACCGCCTCGAGTACACACCAAAATAAAGCGCCACGACTGATTTGTCGTGGCGCTTTATTATTTATCCTGAAGTTGAGTCTTAACGCCAACCTCTGTTCTGAAGTTGAGTCTTAACGCCAACCTCTGTTCTGAAGTTGAGTCTTGACGCCAAGTTGAGTATTGACGCCAACCACTTGCTTAAAACTTAATCGTGCGCACCACCTTGCCCCAGGTCTCGTATTCTTGAGCGACGAACTCACGCATCTCTTGCGGAGTAGTCGGGTCAGCTGCCATGGCCGCACCATTTAACCGCTCAAGCGTCGCAGCGTCGTGCAGGGACGCAACAATGGCTTGATTAAGCTTGTTGATGATGTCGAGGGGTGTGCGCGCTGGCGCGATAAATCCGTACCAGTTAGTCGCTTGATACTTTTCAAACCCTTGCTCGGCCATCGTTGGGACATCAGGCAACGAAGCTTCACGTTTAGCACCCGTAACAGCCAAACCACGTAACTTGCCCCCTTTAATTTGCGGCACCGCCGTTGGCGCGCTGGCAAACACCGCCTGAATATTACCGGCAAGCAGGTCAGTCATCACGGGCCCACCGCCTTTGTAATTGATATGCTCAGCCACGGTACCCGCGCGCGACTGCAACAATTCACCCGCCAGGTGTCCAGCACTACCCAAACCAGCCGAGCCGTAAAACAGCGGCTTGTCTTTGTCTTTTGCAGCAGCAATAAAATCCGCCAGCGTTTTGATTGGCGAATCGGCACGCACTACCAGCACATTACCGAAAGTGACCCCACCCGAAATCATCTCGAAATCTTTCAAGGGCTGATAGCTTGTACCACCAGGCATATGCGGGTTAACTGCCATTGAACCGACATTGGCCAAACCAATGGTGTAACCATCGGGCGCAGCCTTGGCAATGGTTTCACAGGCAATATTGCCACCGGCCCCGGCGCGATTCTCAACCACAACGGTTTGGCCTAATAGCGCAGAAAGCTTAACGGCGATCGTACGCGCGGCCGAATCGGTGCCGCCGCCCGGCGCGAAACCAACCACCAGACGAATGGGCTTAGTAGGAAAACGCTCGACCGACTCGGTTTGTGCCAAAGCGCTTGACGCACCAAACAACGCGAACAAGCAGACTGTTAGCCTGCCACCGATTAGTTTAAACATGTCTGCCTCTGCATTTTGCTTTCTTAAATATTGACTAAAAAAATAGGCGCCATTTCAAATGAGACTTAACTAGAAAGAGATAATCGCCTTCGCAACTGAATCTATTATATAAATGAGCACCTGACTAGTGATTTGACTACGAGAGGCTAGCAATTTGGACCAAACTGGCGCAGGCATCAATTGCAAGGCGAAACCTATCCGGCTGCAATACCCTGTACAGGCCATCAGTTAGAGGGGGTTGTATGGTTCAATGTCAGCGCAGAATCGCTTGACCGCTTTTTTTAAAATTCACGACAAGGTTTCCCGCTCAGCATGATAAATCGTCTCGTATTCGTGATAATCAGAGTGGCGACAGCACTCGGCCTGGCGAGCCTGTCTTCAGCACTTTTTGCCCAGGCGCCGTTTCCGAACAAACCGATCACCCTGTTAGTTGGTAGCGCAGCAGGAGGCTCAAACGATATCTTTGCACGCGCGATTGGTAAACACCTACAAACGGCTTTAGGCGTTGCCGTTGTGGTTGAAAATAAGCCCGCGGCGGGCGGGATCCTTGCCAACGTGCTCTTAGCCAAGGCACCCGCCGATGGCTATACCTTGGTGGTTTTGTCATCGACCTTCACAACGGGTGCAGCAATCCGAACCAATCTTCCCTACGATGCGCAAACGAGTTTTGCCCCCGTGGCAATGTTAGCCAAAGGTCCATTGCTGATCACTGTAGGTAAACAAACGCCGTTCGAGTCCCTTGAAGCGCTTGTGGCGTTTGCAAAAGCCAACCCCGCCAAGCTAAATTACGGCACCTCTGGGGTTGGCAGCATCAATCAATTTGCGACTGAGATTTTGGCCGAAGCCGCACAGATCAAACTGACGCACGTACCTTACAAAGGCATGAGTCCAGCCGTAACAGATTTGATTGGAGGTCAAATCGATTTGCTCATCGCAAGTGCGCCTTCGTTACTCTCGCAAGTCAATGGAGACAAGATCAGAGCACTCGCCGTCAGTACAGCGTCGCGCAGCGACGTGGCGCCCTCGATTCGTTCCGTCGGCGAAGCGGGTTACGCGCAAAGTGCGGTCGAGCTTTGGTGGGGCGTACTGGCACCCGCGAATACCCCCCAACCAATCGTGCAGAAGCTCAACGAAACCATCAATCGCGTGATCACCTCTGACGAAATGAAAAACTTTTTTATTAAAGAAGGCGCAAGCCCTGCTGCAATGAGCGCGCAGGCCTTTGCTCAACATCTGTCGACTGAGTTGGCGCGCTGGAAGCGCGTGGCGCAGGCAGCTGATATTCAACCCGAGTGAGTCTTATGACACAACCATCATCTTCAACACAAACCTCTGCGCTACCTCAAAGAACCGGCCATCAAGGCCCTCTGTCAGGGGTGCGTGTGATTGATCTATCGGCTTATATTGCCGGGCCTTATGGGTGCTCACTGCTGGCCGATCAGGGTGCAGAAATCATCAAGATTGAACCACCGAGCGGTGATAACTTGCGCCGCTACCCCTCCTCGTTATCTTCAGAAAGCCGAGCATTTTTAGGTGTAAATCGCAGCAAATTGGCTGCAGTCCTTGACATCAAAGACCCCGAGGATCTCGCCACCCTGCTCACCTTGATCGAAACTGCTGACGTCTTGGTACATAACTTCAGGCCAAGCGTCGCCCCGCGCATCGGCATCGGCTACGAAACACTCAAGGTGTTGAATCCACGTTTGATTTACTGCGCGGTGAGTGGCTATGGCGAATCTGGCCCCTACAAAGAAAAAGCAGGTTTTGATCAAGTTTTGCAAACCATGACCGGCATGACAATCTTTCAAGGTAAGCCAGGAGGCCCACCAGAGATTTTGTATGGCTCGATTGTCGACTACTACACCTCGGCTTTGGTGGCGGGGGCCGTGTCGTCAGCTTTGTTTGAACGTGAGCGCTCAGGACAGGGGCAGTTTGTCAGCGTCTCGTTACTCGCGGCAGCACTCACCTTGCAATCGGCGCGACTGGTATGGGCCGAAGGCGAAGGGCGCGAGGTTGGTCGCGACATGCGCTCGCTGGGCATTACAGGTATACACCCCACGCGTGAAGGCTATCTGTACATCTCTGCGAACGTACCGCATTTTTGGACTGCCTTGTGCCAAAAAGTTGGGCTACCAGAGTTGGCAACGAACGAACGCTACGACACAGTGCGCAAGCGTGCCCAGTATCAGGAAGAGATCGTGCCAAAAATTCGTGAGGCACTTTTAAAACATACTGCACTTGAATGGGAAACCATTTTCGGCGAAGAGGTACCTTGCTCAACGGCCCTCTCGATTGAGGATATGTTCGAACATCCGCAGGTCGCAAGCCAAGACCTGATCACAAATTTTGAACACCCAGTCGTGGGGCGTTATCGCGGGCTCACGCGCTCGATCAAATTTAGTCGCACGCCGGGCCCTGAACCCTTTGCAGCACCAACACTGGGGCAACACACTGAGCTTGTCCGGACTGAAGCAAAACGCCTACGCAAAGCGAGTAGAAAAATATGACCACACACGCATCGGCGGCCTCGCAGGCCGCAACGCCCGTTCCGAACTCAGCTGGGGTTAACACTCCGTTGCTACCGATCCCGTCAAAATCCTGTGACTGCCACTTACATATTTACGATGCCAGATTTGCACAGTCTGCCGACGCAGCAGCGCTGCATGAACTCGCAACAGTAAGCGAGTACCGGTTACTGCAAAAACGCTTGGGCACTGAACGCGCGGTGATTGTGACCCCCCGTAATTACGGCGTTGACAATGACGTGACGCTTGATGCAATTGCGCAACTTGGTTTTGAACGGGCGCGCGGAGTCGCCGTCTTGCGCAGTGATGTGAGCGACGCAACACTCAAGGCGTTGAATGCAGGCGGCATTCGCGGCGTGCGCTTCTCTCTGTACACACCGAAAAATGCGGCAGCCAGCTTTGAAATGGTCGAACCACTTGCTGCGCGTATTGCCGATCTGGGCTGGCACCTTCAATTGCACTGGACTGCGGATCAAATCGTTGAACACGAAGCGATGCTTAAACGCCTGCCCACTCAAATTGTGTTCGATCACATGACACGACTGCCGCAGCCGCTTGGGCTCAACCATCCTGCTGTCAAAATTGTCGAATCTCTTCTGGCGCAGGGTCGCACTTGGATCAAGCTGTCGGGCGCTTATTTAGATAGCCAAGTCGGTGAGGCTGGTGATTTTTTAGACATCGATGCTGTCGCGCGTCACTGGATTGCCACGGCACCGAACCGCCTGGTATGGGGCAGCGACTGGCCACACCCCACCGAGACGATCAAGCCCAACGATGCCAATATGCTTGACATGCTGGCGCGCTGGACAACCGAGCGCGCAGTCATTGAGCAGATTTTGGTTCAAAATCCCAGCGAGCTGTATGGCTTTAGCTAAGTTCAGAGCACAGCCCGTAGGCGGGTTGCTGCCTCAAGCAGCATTGCCTCAGTTCCCGCCCAATCGACACAGCCATCGGTCACCGAGCAGCCATAGGTCATTTTGCTTCGGTCAGCCGCAATGGGCTGGTTACCCGCCTCGAGGTTAGACTCGATCATCACCCCGGTAATCGACCGATTGCCAGCCACAATCTGGCTGACAACATCTGACAGCACCAGAGGCTGCAGCTCTGGCTTTTTGAAACTATTTGCGTGTGAGCAATCGACCACAATGTTGGGCACGAGCTTTGCTTTTTTCATGGCCTCTTGCGCCAAAGCCACCGAAACCGTGTCGTAATTAGGACGCCCGTCTCCGCCCCGGAGTACCAAATGGCCGTAGGGGTTGCCGGTCGTGTGAACAATCGAGACCTGCCCGTCACCGCGCATCCCCAAAAAGCGATGCGAACGTGCAGCCGACAAAATAGCGTTCACTGCCACGCTGACATCGCCGTTGGTCGCGTTTTTAAAACCGACAGGTGTCGACAACCCAGAAGCCATCTCACGGTGCGTTTGCGACTCGGTGGTGCGTGCGCCAATCGCATTCCAAGTGATCAAATCGCCTAAGTACTGGGGAGAAATCGGGTCAAGCGCCTCAGAGCCAGCGGGCAAACCTAGTTCGTTGACGTCAAGCAAAAACTTACGCGCCAGCGACATCCCCTCATCAATTCGAAAAGAGTCATCCATGTGCGGGTCGTTGATGTAGCCTTTCCAACCCACGGTTGTGCGCGGCTTTTCAAAATACACTCGCATCACGATCAGCAACACATCCGATACCTGGGCTGCAAGTGCCTTTAAGCGCCGTGCATAATCCATGCCCGCCACGGGGTCATGGATTGAACAGGGCCCAACCACCACAAACCGTCTGGGATCAACACCCGTCAAAATTCGGATCAGAGCGGCCCGGCCCTCTTCAACGGTTTTCGCGGCTGCTGGCGTCAACGGCCGTTGAGAATGCACAGCATCGGGCGTGGGCATTGGGTGAAAAGCAGCAATGTGCAGGTTTTCAATTTTGGGGGCAGAGGGTGTGGTGCTCATTATGGTACCGGCGGTTAAAACCATGATTTTAGGCTGAGTTTCAAATACACTCTGCCCCATGACCGCCCCACGCAGAATTGCTCACTTGGATATGGATGCGTTTTTTGCATCTGTCGAATTACTGACCTATCCAGAGTTACGCGGCCAACCGGTGGTCGTAGGCGGGCGCAATTCAAGTGCCCCGAGCCTGAATGCAGCTGGCGAAAGGCAGTTTTCGCACTTACGTGAGTATGCCGGGCGAGGCGTTGTCACCACGTCGACTTACGAAGCGCGCGCCTTGGGTGTATTTTCTGGCATGGGTTTAATGAAGTCAGCCGCCTTGGCGCCCGAGGCAATTTTGTTGCCCGCTAACTTCGAGGCCTATCGGCGCTATTCACGCCTGTTTAAAGAGGCCGTTGCCTCTGTTGCGCCTCATATTGAAGATCGCGGGATTGATGAAATCTATATCGACTTGACGCACATAGAGGAAGACTCGCTCGCTTTGGCCAAGCGCATCAAGCAAGCGGTTTTCACCGCCACCGGCTTGAGCTGTTCGATCGGCATTACCTCGAACAAGCTTTTATCAAAGATTTGCTCTGATCTGGATAAACCAGATGGAATTACGATTCTTGAACCCGACGAGCTCAGCACACGGATCTGGCCACTCGCAGCAAAAAAAATCAACGGAATCGGGCCCAAAGCAAACGAAAAACTTGCCGCTTTACAGATCCATACGATTGGCGACCTCGCCGCGGCACCCGCTGAACTGCTCGTGGCACAGTTTGGCCGCAGCACCGGTGCCTGGATGACACAAGTGGCCCAGGGCATCGACGAACGCCCGGTTGTGACCTGGTCTGAGCCAAAGTCACTCAGCCGCGAAACCACCTTTGAGCGCGACTTACATGTCAAGCACGACCGTGCAAGGTTATCTGAGGTTTTCACCAATCTTTGCCTGCGCCTGGCCGAAGATCTTCAGCGCAAAGGCTATGCGAGCCGCACCATCGGCATCAAGTTGAAATTCGCAGATTTTCAGGTTGTCACGCGCGACGTAACTTTGCCGGGAGATGTCAGTGAAGGTCAGCAAATACGCCAGGCTGCAACCGAGTGCTTAAAACGCGTCCCCCTTGAACAAAGGATTCGCCTACTAGGGGTGCGTGCCGCAAGCCTGCGCCCGGTGCAAGCGGCCGAGTATGTCGATCGCGCCGCCCAGCCCACTCTGCCCTTTGAGTTTGAATAACGACACGCAGCGCCCTCTTATATCACCAACGCTCTATTACCACTGCTACGTTCATCTTTATCGTTATAAGCAAAGATAAAATCGTTCTTTGACCGTGTTCGTTTAAGCCTCTACGCTCTAGGCTTTACGATCTGCGTGACACCCCATGTATCAACCCTCAAGCTTTGACACTGCGCGTTTAAATGAACGTGCCAACCAACTCGCCGGCCAAATCCAACGCAACAAAGACGGTTTGCTCAGCGACGATCACCTCAAACCCTTGCGCCTGCAAAACGGCTTATATATTCAACGCCATGCTCCGATGCTGCGGATCGCAATTGCCTACGGCATGCTCAACAGCGAGCAACTCAGGGCGCTAGGTGAAGTCGCACGCAAGTACGACCGCGGCTACGGACACCTGACCACACGTCAAAACATGCAATTGAACTGGATTTCACTGGACGACACTCCAAAAGCTCTGCGCGATTTGGCGCAGGTCGGGATACATGGCATTCAGTCGAGCGGCAACTGTTTACGCAACATCACGAGCGACGCCTTAGCGGGCATTGCACCAGACGAAATCCTCGATCCACGCCCCTACGCCGAGCTCTTGCGCCAATGGAGTACGTTTCACCCTGAGCTTTGCTTTTTACCTCGCAAATTTAAAGTCGCACTGACCGGCACACCCGAAGATCGCGCACTTGTCCAAATCCATGACATGGCGTTTGAAGTTGTCCAGGCCGAACCGCATGCTGTGTTTCGCGTGCGGGTGGGAGGCGGTTTAGGCCGCACCCCCATCCTGGGTCCGGTCTTGCGTGAGCGATTGGATTGGTTTGATATGTTGACCTATACCCACGCAGTCATGCGTGTGTATAACGAACTCGGAAGACGCGACAATCTCACCAAAGCGCGGATCAAGATATTGGTACGCAGCGTTGGGATCGAAACATTTCGCGACATGGTTGAGGCCGAATGGCAAGACTTGCGCCAAGGGCCGCATAAGCTTGCTCAAGCCGAACTTGAGCGCGTAAAAAGCGCCTTTGTTGAGCCTGCCTGGACAACAGGACAAGCCCTCGCAACCCTTGCGTCTGCCGGCCCAGGCAGCGATCAAACACAATGGCAGCGCTGGTTAGCGCGCAATCGTCTGGCGCATCGCCAGCCAGGCTATGCGGCGATACTCATCCCTTTAAAAGCACCAGGACGCCCACCGGGCGACGTCACCAGCGACGAAATGGATGCAATCGCAGCGATTGCCGATCGGTTTAGCCAAGGGTTTATTCGCGTCAGTCATACCCAAGATTTTGTGTTACCCGCGGTACGTGAGTCTGAGCTGCCTGACCTTTATGAAGCGTTGCACGCGCTCAATCTGCACCACGCCGTGGGTGGCCTGATCGGTGCGATGGTGGCCTGCCCCGGAGGCGATTTCTGCGCACTGGCCAATGCACGTTCGCTTCCGGTAGCCGAGGATATCGCTCAGCGCTTTAGCGCGCTCGATGCGCAAGAAAATATTGGCCCGTTGGATTTACGAATTTCAGGCTGCATGAACAGCTGCGGACATCATCACGTGGGTCATATCGGGATTTTAGGTGTTGATAAAGACGGTGCGGCTTTCTACCAAATACTGCTAGGCGGCCACTCGGGGCATGGCGCCCCCGCCGCACTTGGCACCATCATCGGACGGGCTTTCGCTGAGGATGAAGTGGCAGATGCCATCGAAGAAATCATCGACGCCTATCTTGAACAGCGCGAACCGGGTGAGACGTTTAGACAAGCGGTGGCGCGCTTAGGTAAACCCGTGTTTGCGCAGGCGGCAGAAGCGGCTCGCAAACCCGAACACAAGCCCAAACGCACATTGTCAGAAAATCAAAGCGAGACACTCGCATGAAAGTTTGGTTTATCGGTGCGGGGCCTGGCGACCCAGAGTTAATGACGCGCAAAGCCTGGCGGATACTGAGTCAGGCCGATGTGGTGCTGCATGACGCGTTAATGGATACCGCAGGTATGCAAGAGGCAGCGCCAAACGCGCAATGGCTTGAAGTCGGTAAGCGTTCGGGGCGTCCATCCGTTGAGCAAGCGTTTATCTGTCGAACGCTGGTAACACTTGCAAAACGCGGCTTGACCGTAGTACGTTTAAAAGGCGGTGACCCTTCGATTTTTGGGCGCTTAGCCGAAGAGCTGCAAGCCTGCCGCGCAGAAAACCTTGAGATTGAAATCATCCCCGGGGTCACCGCAGCGTGCGCAGCGGCGGCCGATTTACAAACAAGTTTGACCTTGCGAGGCGAGTCGCGCAGCGTGGCCTTTGTGACGCCTCGGCTTGGCAAGCACGAAACCAACACGCGCTCAGAATGGTTGACGGTTGCACTGGCAGCTCAAACTACCGTGCTGTATATGGCGAGTGCACAAGCAAAAGACATTTGTACTGCCCTGATTGAGGCAGGAAAATCCAAGCAGACGCCCATTTGCATTGTTGAAAATGCCAGCCGTACCGGGCAACGTTTTAAGTACACCTTGCATGAGGTGGCACAAAACGGCTTGCCTGTGTTTGAAGGGCCTGTCACCCTGCTCTTGGGGCAGGCGTTGTCCTTGGCACACGTTCAGCAAACATCTTCAACAGCACGTTCGCCAGAGCAGCAGCCAACCCTGCCCTCGCAGCATGCAGTTGCCTGAACACTCGATGAAACAATTATGAACACCACACAATCCAGCAATACCCCCTGCATTTTTGATCTTACAGGCCAGAAAATTGCTCAGACAGCGACCCTGGCTTTAGTGTTAGAAACAGATCCGATCTTTAATCGTTCAGAAACCGGTACGGTCACAAGCTATCTAAGAGGCTTACTAGCGGCTCAAGAGACACCGCCAGCAGCGATTGGTGTGCGCTTTGAAAAATTTACGGATGGGCGGTCGTATTCAATTGCTTCTCGCTTGCGCGAAATCGGCTATGCGGGTGAGCTTCACGCTTTGGGCGACATTAATCAAGAGCTGGTTTTTTTATTGCGCCGCGTCGGATTTACGCATTTTCATATTCCAGACCCAGGCACGGCAACGCTGACGTCCGAAATTCTTGAGCCCTTCAACGGCTATTATCAAGCGGGATCTGATGGCACGCGTGCTCAGTGGCAGACATAAGCAAAGTCGAGGCCCGCGCAGTATCCGCAATCAAGGTCAAAGCGTAAAGCATAGAGCCTAGCGCGACGGCGCGAAAAATATACTGTCGATACGATTTTGTTTGCATGTTGAACCACCTTTAATCACCTGAACGCCTTTCAGTACGAGGGGCGCACGGCACAAAGACAAGCGTAACGGTTCACAACGCAAGACAAAACAACTATATTTTCATTTGAATATAACTTATAACGTTATATCTAAATCGCACGACTTAATCTGATCCTCAGGAGTTTTAGCCATGGCCAATTTTGAAGACTTAGATCTCGTCGGTGTTGCGCAAGGCATTGCCACTAAAAAATTTAGCTCACACGAAATTACCGCTTGGTCCTTAAATCGGCTCGAGACGATCGGTCGCAACTACAACGCGGTCTTTCGCATTGACCACGACCAGGCGCTCGCCCGATCAAAACAACTCGATGAACAACAAGCCAAGGGGCAAAAACTTGCTCCACTGCATGGCGTTCCACTCGCTCACAAAGATTTACTCGAGGTCGCGGGCCTTGAAATGCATGTGGGCTCAAAAATACTACGAGGCAACATCCCAACCAACAATGCGTGGGTGATCAACACACTTGAAGCGGCTGGGCAGGTCAATTTAGGTGCGTTACATATGGCAGAGTTCGCGATGAGCCCAACTGGCTTTAACGCGCACTATGGCCACGGCTTGAACCCCTGGAACCCGGCCTATGCCTGTGGTGGATCTTCAAGCGGATCGGGGATCGCAGTGGCTGCTCGCTTAATCTTCGGTTCGTTAGGCAGCGATACGGGTGGCTCGATCAGACATCCTGCCGCGATGTGCGGCGTGACCGGCATCAAGCCTACCGCAGGACGCGTCAGTTTCGAAGGCGTATTTCCGTTGTCACACACGTTGGATTGCGTTGGGCCCTTGGCACAAACTGCCCGCGACTGTGCTCGGCTCTTAACGCACATCAGCCAACCAAATGCCAATGATCCGTGGTGCACGCTTCGTGCGAATGAAGATTACGAAACGACCTTAGACGGCAATATTAAAGGCCTACGCATTGGCGTACCCCAAGCCTATTACCGCGAGAATCTTGATGCTGAAGTCGCGGCGGCCTTACATACCAGCCTTGAGGTTTTAAAGGCACGAGGTGCGTTACTGATCGACGTACAGGTACCCGACATGGCGAAAATTCACGAGATGACAGCCATCGTACTTACTGTTGAAGCCGCTACCGTGCACCATCGCTGGATGTCTGCACGCCGAGATGACTATGGTTCACAGGTGCTTGCGCGTACGGCTGCGGGTTTCACACACAGTGGCATCACCTACCGCGAAGCGCTTGACGCTCGGCAAGCCTTGATTCAAAGCTATCTTGACACGTGTTTTGCCAACTGTGATGTTGTTCACATCCCCACTTTGATGGTGCAAACGCCCAGCATCGCCTCAACCACGACGGGTACGCTTGACGAAGTTTTACAATCCATCAGCGGCTTCACCTACGCGAACCGTGCCATTAATTACCTAGGGTTTCCTTCGATGAGCGTACCGGCCGGACAATCAAGCAGCAAGATGCCACTGGCGTTTCAGTTGGTGGGTCGACACTTTGAAGAAGCTAAACTGCTTAAAGTCGCTAACGCGTTTCAGCGCGATACCAGTTGGCATCGCCTACAACCAACGCTGTCTAAGACCTCGCCTTGAAGTGCAGAGCCTACCAGGTCAACAATGCAAATCATCTCAACCCAAAAAATCTTAGGCGCACAAGTCCAAGGTCTGGACCTGAGCCTCGCGCTCACCGAAGCACAGATAACTAGCCTGATGCTGGCGCTCGGTACGCATGGCGTTTTAGAGTTTCCAACTCAAACTCTGACAACCGCTCAGCTCAAAGCCTTTAGCGAGCGCTTTGGCGAACTGTATGTGAGCCCTGGTGGGCGCGCACAAGCCGAAGGGTTTCCTGAGGTGATGATCTTGTCAAATATGATGCAAGAGGGCAAACCTTTGGGCTTGAAAGACGCGGGGCAATCCTGGCACACTGACATGTCTTACTCGAACATGATCGCCTTTGCCAATGTGCTGCATGGCACGGTGATCCCGCAACGCGCTGGTAAGCCTTTAGGCGCCACGCAGTTTCGCAACACCCGTGCCGTTTACAACGATATCCCACAAGCACTAAAAGAGCGACTCGCACAGACAACTATCACACATGATTTCAATAAATTTTGGGACATGATGCGCAGTCGCCCTGGCAGCACTCGGCCGGCTCTCAGTGAGGAAGAAAAAAGTAAACGACCTCCAGCCATACATCCCACTTTTTTGACACATCCGATCAGTCGTGAAAAGGTGCTGTATGCCAACCCAGGCTATGCCATGCGGATCAACGAACTCAGTCAGCCAGAGAGCGATGAAATTCTTGAATACCTTTTTGAATTGCAAATGCAAGAGAAGTACCTTTATACCTATGAGTGGCAAAAGGATTCCCTTTTAATGTGGGACAACATCGGCACCATGCATAACGCGGTTGCCGACTATGGCCAACACGAACACCGCTACATCAGACGCTGTCAGGTCATGGCCACGCATTTTTATGGCCCGCAAGGCACTCGCGAACCGATATTTTTCAAAGCCGCCTGAGCAAAGCAAAGTTTGAACACATCCACCAACTATTTACGTTTGCGTCGCACATGACCTTTTTACGAATTGCACGACGCATCTTGTCGCAGGTAACGTTATGCGCCATCGCGGGGCCCTGCTTCGCGCAGTCAACGACGATCAACTACCCAACGCGTCCCGTGCGCCTACTCATTGCCTATACCCCAGGCGGCGCCACCGATATTGTTGGGCGCCTGCTTGCCCAAGAGCTTTCACAGCAACTCGGGCAAGCCGTTGTGGTCGAAAATCGTGCCGGCGGTGGCACGCTGTTGGCAACCGAGACGTTACGCAAAGCCGCCCCCGATGGCTACACCCTGCTGTTTGGTACCAACGCGTTTGTGATCACCCCCTTGCTGCACGACACCCCAACGTACGACCCGGTCAAAGACTTTGAACCGATTGGTCTGACAACGATTCAGCCTTTAGGGCTTTTAGTCGCACCGCAAACGCAACTCGACACCACTGAAAAGCTGATCGCTTATGCCAGGCAGCACCCAGGCAAAATCAACTTTGCCTCGTCAAGCAACGGGACCGCACAACATCTTGCGGGTGAGGCGTTTCGCGTGGCGGCCAATATTGACATCGTACATGTGGCCTATAAAGGAGCGAGCCCTGCCCTGATTGATTTACTCGCGGGTCGCGTTGACATGATGTTTACCTCGTTGGTCGGCAACATGGAGCACGTCAAAGAAGGCCGACTATTGTTGCTAGCCACCACCGGAAGCAAGCCTACGCAAGCCACACCCATGATCCCAACAGTGGCTCAGGCAGGTCTACCAGGCTTTGAAGCCTACACTTGGCAAGGCATGATCGCGCCTGGCGGTACGCCCAAGCCCATCGTTGAACAGCTCAATGCGGCGCTCATCAAAGCCGCCCAAGCGCCAAAGATTGTCGAAACGCTGGCGGCACAGGGCATGGAGGTCAAGACCTCAACACCCGAGCAAATGCGTACGCTTTGGGCCAAAGACAGCGCACAATACAAAACTCTTTTGCAGCGCACCAAAACAAGTATTCAATAGGTTGTTGCTCGAATAATTTTTAGCGCATTGCAAGAGGGCGCCGCTCGAATAATTTTTAGCCTATGATTGCCTCACTTACACGGAGATGTTATGGCAACCTTTACTTCAAAACGTTTTACCCAGCTCACCCTTGACACCGTCGCGCCCGAAGCGCGCGAGCTCGCGGGCGATATCTTAAAGATTTCGAGCGTCGGGCTGGCCGGCCCCTATAACGTCATGCTGCGCAGCCCCGTCTTTGCAGATCGCATGAAAAAAATGCTCGACTATCTGCGCTGGAACTCTTCAATCCCAATGCGCTTGAGCGAATTGGCGATTTTGATTCAGGCTCGCATCTGGACTTCGCAAGTTGAGTGGCATGCGCATTACCCGATTGCCTTGCGCGAAGGCTTGCCAGCACACGTTGCTGATGACATCAAAGCAGGGATTCGTCCACGCAACATGCAGCCCGACGAAGCCGCTGTCTATGATGTCTGTACCACGATGACTCAACATCATGAAATCAGCGACGAGTTGTTCAATAGCGCTAAAGCCATTTTGGGTGAACAGCAAATCGTCGACGTGATTGCCGTGACCGGCACCTATGTCACGATTGCGATGCTACTGAGCCTAGGCGAAGAGCCGGTTCCAGTTGGCAAACCCTTGCCCTTCCCTGAAAAAGCGCGTTCAGCTTAAACAGGTTACGTATTGAGATCTGCATAGTCGGCCAAGACAAACAGCGTTTTGGCCGGCGATGCAAGGTCATGACCACCTAGTTGCACATTCACGAGGCGCCTGCCGCGCTTACATCCTGGCCCTGAACGGCGAGGTATGGCTCGCAAATCCGATAAAAATAATCAACGACGAGGCTGCAACATGATTTCAAATCGTTCAACGAGATATCTTTCAGCACTTGTTTCAACGCTAGGTATTACCACAGCCGCTTTGTACTCAGGCGACTCGCTCGCGCAAGCGGCGGATGGGCAGGCTTATCCCACCAGAACGGTGACCGTCATTGTGCCGTTTCCGCCCGGTGGAGGCACCGACATCGGCGCGCGCTTGGTCGCACAGAAACTCTCGCTGAAGTGGGGCCAGTCAGTTGTCGTGGAAAACCGCGGCGGCGCAGCGGGCTTATTGGGCGCAGACGCTGTGGCTAAAGCAAAGCCTGACGGCTACACACTTTTGGTGGGCAACGTCGGCACCCAATCGGTGAACCCAGCGCTCTACGCCAAAATGCCGTACAACCCGGATACTGCGTTTGAGCCCATCACCATGATTGCTGAACTGCCGCTGGTGTTGCTGGTAACCCCATCTTTGCCTTATCAAACGGTACAAGAGTTGGTCGCGGCCGCAAAAGCCGAGCCCGGCAAAATCAGTTACGCCAGTTCTGGAGCCGGTGGCGCACCGCACCTGGCAGCCGAAATTCTTAAAAGCTCAGCTGGGATTGACTTGCTGCACGTTCCGTATAAAGGTGGTGGTCCAGCTGTCGCTGACTTAATGGCGGGCCACGTTAACCTCTTGTTTGCGACCGTGCTTGAGGGCAGCGGTGCGGTGCGCTCGGGCAAACTGCGTGGCCTCGCTGTCAGCAGCGCAACCCGTTCACTTGCGCTGCCTGACCTGCCAACCGTGGCCGAAAGTGGCGTACCTGGGTTTGACACCGGTTCTTGGATTGGGATGCTTGCCCCCGCGGGCACAGCACAAACGATCATTCAAAAAATAGCCGCCGACATCAGAACCGTGCTGTCACAAGACGACACGCGCGAAACCTTGATCAAACAAGGCGCGACCCCTTTGATCATGACAACCGAGCAGTTCACCGCCCGTATCAATCTTGATCGCAAACGCTATGGCGAAGTCATCAAGGCGAGTGGCATCAAAGTGGACTAACAGCCACCATGCTCTACAGTGACGCGTTGAGCGGCAGGCACACAAAACCTTGCCGCTCAAGGACCGTCTGTCAATACGCGTATTTTTTAACCTGCGCTTCATCCCACTCAACCCCCGAGCCGGGCTCGTCGCGAAGTATCGCCTGACCCGCAACAATCTTCAGTGGGTTTTGCAGGATTGGATTGGCCCAATCAACATATTCAAGCCAATGAGCCGTTGGCGTCAAACACATCAAGTGCGCACTGACCTCTGGAAACAAGTGGGTCGACATCGGCAAGGCGGCTGCATCAGCGATGGCAGCGGCACGCAACCAGCCTGATACTCCACCAATGCGCTCAAGGTCAGGCATGACGTAGTCGCTTGCCTGCGCGGCGATCGCACGCGACATATCGCGCGAGCCCCAGTAATTTTCGCCAATCTGTACCGGTGTCTTTAATGCAGCCGCTACGCGTGCGCAGCCGGCATGATCGTCGGCCCGCACGGGCTCTTCGATCCAGGTCAACCCCAAGTCATCCAACGCATGCCCTCGGCGAATCGCCTCGGAAGGGTCTAACCCTTGGTTGTAATCGGTCATGAGCCGAACGCCGGCAGGCAAAGCACTTTGCACCGCTTTAACCGCCGCGACATCATCGTTTAAATCGGCGTAGCCCAACCGCAACTTCATGCCAGTAAAGCCACCGGTCAATAGTTCGTTTGACTCGTGTGCTAAGGCCGCTAAATCAGCGCGCTGTCCAGTCAACCCTAAACCGCAACTGTTGTAGGCGGTCACTGGTTTGAGTTGACCGCCTAACAGGCGGGCCAGAGGTTGCTTAGCCTGTATCGCCAGCGCATCCCAAACCGCCATATCAATCCCTGAAATAGCCATCCCGACTAAGCCGACCGCCCCAAGAAGCGTAAAGCGCTGCGTCAGCAGACGTTCGATTTCAAACGGCACCAACGGTTGCCCGACCAACAGACTGGCCATATCTTCAATGAGAGCCACCTGCGCCTTAAGCGCAAGTGGTGTGACTGCAAACAAATAACTGCGCCCGACCACACCGTCAGAGGTCGTGAGGTCAAGCAATACCATCGGGGCTTTACTGACGGCTCCGGTCGACGTTTGCAAAGGTCGCTTGATGGGCGCAAAGACTGCGCGCGCCGTCAGGGAATGAATGGTCGTCATCACTAGCCTCCGATGGTAATGCTGTGTATTACTTCAGGTTTGAGAACTCGGTGGGCTTCAAAATTGTGCGCGAAACACCAGCGAGCAAAGGGCCATCTTTTTCAGAAGCAGCGCGAGCAGCCAGCCACTTTGGGTCGGCCATAAACGTCGCGGACGCGCGATCCCGATGGTTCATGTCGTCCCACTCGAGCATGTAATAAAAGTCGTTGGTGTTCTCGCCAATATCGACTGTCCAGAAGCCCACCGGACGAAAATCGTGGGTTTTCCAGATTGGCACTGTGTGATTAGCAAAGCGCTCAATCAAGGCGGGTAATTTACCGGGGGCTGCGTGATACACGCGAAGTTCATAAATCATGGGGTTGTCTCCTGACAGTAAGTATTTTTTTCATTCATTTTGATGAGAATTGAGCCCAGATGATAACCAGAACTGCCGTCTCATGAACAAGAATATACTATTGGGCTGAGCTTGGGTCTATCACCCAGTCTGTATACATAAGGTAACCAAAAGTGACTGAATTAAAAAAAATTGATACCACCCTGGGTACCGGCGCAGAAGCAACGCCCGGCCAACACGTCTCTGTGCATTACACCGGCTGGTTGTTCGATGCTGCCGCTGCAGACCAAAAAGGCGCAAAATTTGACAGTTCGCTCGACCGCGGTCAACTGTTTGACTTCCCACTTGGGGCTGGTCATGTGATCAAAGGTTGGGACGAAGGCGTAGCTGGGATGAAGGTCGGTGGCAAACGTACACTGATTATCCCGTCTGAGATGGGCTACGGCGCACGCGGTGCTGGTGGCGTGATCCCTCCGAATGCGACCTTGGTGTTTGATGTCGAGCTTCATGGCGTCGAATAACGCGCTTTGGGCAGGCGTCTTCGTGAAACGATGGCTCGCCTGCCTGGCACTCTTGGTTGGCCATACGATAGCCCAAGCACAGCCCTCGGTCGTACGCTTGATGGTGGGTTTTCCGGCGGGCGGCGGTACTGACGCTATTGCCCGCGTGTTGGCCGAGCAGCTCGGCCCGGCCTTAGCGGCCACTGTCATTGTCGAAAACAAAGCCGGCGCTGGCGGGCAAATTGCCGCTCAGGCGTTAAAGACAGCACCTAAGGATGGCTCAGTTCTGTTTTTATCGCACGATCACACCATTTCAATTTTGCCTTTAGTGCTTAAAAATCCAGGGTTTAATCCTCAACAGGATTTCATACCCGTGGCGGGCTTTGCCTCATTTGCCAATGGCCTAGCGGTTTCGCCGGGTACACCAACAACCTCATACGCACAGTATCTTGAATGGACTCGCTCACAAGGTAATGCAAAGCTCTCGGTTGGAATTCCAGCTCCGGCCTCGGTGCCAGAGTTTTTAGTCAAAGTACTGGCAACGCAAGCTAAACTAGACTTACAGCCCGTACCTTACCGTGGTAGCGCCCCGATGCTTGTTGATATGTTGGGCAACCAAATACCGGCGGGCGTGGCCTCGGTGCCAGACTTTATTGAATTCATCAAAGCCGGTAAGGTGCGAATGCTGGCGGTCATGGGTACAAAGCGGCAAGCGTTGTTGCCCGATGTGCCAACGCTTGCCGAACTCGGCCTAACAGGCTTTGACGACTTACCGTATTACGGCATTTTTGCACCTGCGGGTACTGCGCGAGGGATCATTGAGCGTTATGAAACGGCCCTTGAAAACGTGTTAAAAAAAAGCCAAGTGCTTGAGCGCCTGCAAGGCTTGGGGCTAACAGTCGAGTTCATGCCTTCCGCATCGCTCGCCGCACGCGAGCGCGCTTACTCGCAGAACTGGGCGCGCTTGATTCAAAACAGTGGCTTCGTCCCGCAGTAATATGTCTATAAGTCATCTCAACAATATCCCGTCCTCGCACTACATGCCTTAACTCACCCTCTCACATGTCAAAGTCTGCACTAGCACTTCGAGTTAACCGGCAACTCATACGCGCAATCGGCGACACGCTTGATGGCGTGAAAACAGCGATGTGCGTCTTTGACGACCAAGATCGTACCGTCTTCTGGAATCGTTCTTTTTTAAACGTATTTCCTGAGCATGTGGGCAAAGTGTTCGAGGGCGAGCCTTATCGCGACAACTTACGCCGGTTTTACCTGGCACGATTAAGTCCCGCAGATCTGCCGAATATTGAGCAATTCATCAAGATGGGGATTGACCGGCATCACTCACAGATGCGCCCCTACAGCTTTGATCACCGTGATCAGCGTGTACATGTGTCGTCTTTGCCTCTGCCCAATGGACAGCGCCTACGCGTCTGGAATTCAGAAAGACTTGCGCGCAGCGAACCGCTTGTCATCGCGCCACAATCAAAGGCAGCGGTCTCTGACGAAACCGCCGAGCTACTTGATCGACTACCCGACGGCGTCATGCTCTGCGATCATGATGGCATGCTGAAATGGGTCAACCAAGCCTTTGTCGAGATGTATGGTTGCCAGGATAAGCAAGCCTGCCTGAACCGTTCATTTTTTTATGTGTATGACCAAGCCTGGCTTAAAGAACAAAACGTCGAGACGCAAGCTACCAAAACAACACGTGTTGATTTGACCGAACAGTTGAATTTTTCGGGTACGCCCTTTGATATTACGTTACCTGGTCAGCGCACGGTACGCATCATTACTCAAAAAGTAGTACACCAAGACACTGTATACACACATGTCGATGTCTCAGAGCTTGAGTTGCAAAAATCCTTACTATTGCAAACGCAAGCGCAATTGCTCGAACTTGCGAACCAAAGAACGCTCTATCTCGAAGAGCAAATGCTATCGACGCTGAATGCCATTGCACTTGCTCGTGACAATGAAACCGGACAGCACATCTTACGTACGCAGCGTTATGTCAAAACGATCGCCCTGCGGCTACGCGCAATGGGTCATTATCTGGACGAATTAAGCGATACTGACATCGACACCATGTTTAAAGCTGCGCCTCTGCATGACATTGGCAAAGTCGGTATCCCCGATAATATTTTGTTAAAGCCGGGGCGCCTGACCGAAGACGAGTGGCTGGTCATGAAGACCCATCCCATCATTGGCGAAAACACACTTGCCGCAACCAAGCACGAAAAAGAACATAGCCATCTTTTAACGGTCGCCCAAAATATCGCCGGCGGACACCATGAATACTGGAATGGAGAAGGATACCCTAGGGGTTTGCGTGGGCTACAGATCCCCTTAGAAGCTCGGATCATGGCGCTCGCGGATGTGTATGACGCCTTAGTATCAGAGCGTGTCTACAAAAAGCACTGGACTCACGAGCGTGCAGTTCAGTTCATCACCGAGAAAAAAGAAATCCAGTTCGACCCGCTTGTAGTCGACGCTTTTTTGTGCGAAACCAACGCCTTTTATGAAATTGCCGAAGCTTTCAAAGACTGAATTCTTTAAAGCAAGGTGCCGTCCACATAAAACCAGCGTCCCGCATCCTTCACAAAACGACTCAACTCGTGCAACCGTGTGGGTACGCCTTTTAAACGACTTCGCGCAACAAACTCGACTTCGGCTTGAGCAGGCCCCGTCATCCGATAGGATCTCACCTCGAGACCCAGCCATTTAACATCGGGCTCAAAGCTCAGATCCGCGGGGCGCTGCGCACTAGACCACGTCTGCTGAAGGTACGTACCTCGCTCAAGTACAAAGGCACTGTACCTTGAGCGCATCAGTGCCTCAGCGTCTGGAGCAGGAGTTCTATCAAAGTGGTCAAGATAACGACCACAACACTGACCAAACAGTGCGATTTTATTTTTATTTGTACGACCACAAAAACATGGTTGAAGATTAAGTTGCATTCAATGACCTTTGCGCGTTTGAATCGCAGTCAACTCCACAGAGCGTTGCAGAGCCCTTAAACACGCGTTGACTGATACCAGTCTTTGACGGCAGTCACATAACGCTCAACGCCTCGCTCGACGCTGGCGGCTTCAAGAGCTCCATAAGACAAACGCTGATAGTTCGCCTGTTGAGTACTCAGTAGGCCAAACGTAAAGCCGGGCACCGACACGACTTGATGTCGTTGTGCCATGGCTCGATTAAACGCGAGCCGATCTGCCCCGTCCCCCAAAGCTGGCAACTTAAGAAAGACATAAAAAGCGCCCTGCGTCTGCGGAAACTGCACCAGTTCGCCTAAGCTCTCAAGGCGCTGATAGACATTTTTTCGTACCAAGGCAAGTGCATCGATTTTAGGTTGCACCCAGGCGCGACCATATTTCAACACCTCAAGCGCCAGCAGTTGCGACACAACAGGTGCGCAGATCAAATTCGTATCTTGCACTTTATTCATGGCGTCGAGTAGATCGGCCGGAAACACGACATAACCGATTCGCCAGCTTGCCATGCCATAATTTTTTGACATTGAATAAAACGAGATCGTGTGCCGATGCGCCCCCGGCAGCGACGCAGGCGAGAAATGCTCTGCCCCGTCGTAGGTAAAGTATTCATACGCTTCATCACTGAAGTGATAAATATTTTTTTCAGCGCAC